>DATKAY010000088.1:0-10765 GCA_035514495.1 Sphingomicrobium sp.
GCGATCATTTCCCACCCGGACGCCGGCAAGACCACGCTTACCGAAAAGCTGCTCTACAGCGCGGGCGCCATTCGCGAGGCCGGGGAAGTCCGGGCGCGCGGCGACCGTCGAAGGGCCCGGTCCGACTGGATGGCGATCGAGCAGCAGCGCGGAATCTCGGTCACCAGCTCGGTCATGACCTTCCAGCGCGGCGATATCCTGTTCAACCTTCTCGACACCCCGGGCCACCAGGATTTTTCCGAGGACACCTACCGGACACTGACTGCCGTCGACAGCGCGATCATGGTCATCGACGCTGCCAAGGGCATCGAGGCCCAGACCCGCAAGCTGTTCGAGGTCTGCAGGGTCCGCAACATTCCGATCGTCACCTTCATCAACAAGGTCGATCGCGAAGGCCTGAGCCCCTTTGCCCTGCTGGACGAGATCGCCGAGACCCTGCAGCTCGACGTCAGCCCACAGAACTGGCCGACCGGAATGGGCGGCCTGTTCCACGGGCTGTATCATTTCGCCGGCGACGAGCTGACCACCGTCGACAAGAGCGACGGGACCAGCATCGGATCCATCGAGCAATGCAGCGGCCTTCTGGATTCGAAGATCGCCGAGCTGATTCCGGCGGACGCCGCCGCCCATCTCAGCGAAGAAGGCGGGCTGGCGCGCGCCGCCTATCCCGGCTTCGACCGAGCCGCTTTCGATGCCGGCGACCTGACCCCGGTCTATTTCGGAAGCGCCTTGAAGGAATTCGGGGTCGACCGGCTGCTCGACGGGCTCGCCGCCTTCGCTCCTCCGCCGCAGCCCCAGCCGGCGCGCCCCGACCCGATCGATCCGTCGGAGCCGAGGGTCACCGGCTTCGTGTTCAAGGTCCAGGCCAACATGGACCCCAATCACCGCGACCGGGTCGCCTTCGTTCGAGTCTGCTCCGGCAGTCTCAGGCGGGGCATGAAGCTCATTAACACGCGGCTCGGAAAATCGATCTCGATCCACAACCCGATCACCTTCTTCGCCCGCGACCGGGAGCTTGCCGAGCTGGCGGTGGCCGGCGACATCGTCGGCATTCCCAACCACGGCACGTTGAGGGTCGGCGACACTTTGTCGGAGAAGGGCGAGGTCGCCTTCACCGGGCTTCCGGATTTCGCGCCGGAAATCCTTCGGCGGGTCGTCCTGAAGGATCCGATGAAGGTCAAGCAATTGCGCCGCGGCCTGAGCGACCTTGCCGAGGAAGGGGTGGTCCGGCTCTTCAAGCCCGCGATCGGCTCCCAGTGGATCGTCGGAGTGGTCGGCGAGCTTCAGCTCGACGTGCTTCGAACCCGGCTAAGCCATGAATACGGAGTCGATCTCGATTTCGAGGCTTCCCCCTTCGAGGTGGCGCGCTGGGTGGCATCGGGCGATCCGGCCGAGCTCAAGAGGCTGATCGAGACCAACCGGTCGAAAATGGCCGAGGACCAGGACGATGCCCCGGTCCTGCTGATGCGCAACGATTGGGAATTCGCCCGGTTCGTCGAGGACTGGCCGAAAATCGACTTCCTCGCCATTCGCGAGCGCCTGTGAGGCAGCTCAAGCAGCGGAAAAGCGAAATTCGATGCTCAACCTGAACGATATTACCGTCCGGCTCGGCGGCGAGGTGATCCTCGACCGGGCGAGCGCCTCGGTGCCAAGCGGCGGCCGGGTCGGCCTCGTCGGCAGGAACGGGGCCGGCAAGTCGACGCTGATGCGGGTCGTGGCCGGAAAGCTCGAACCCGACGGCGGGCTGGTCGAGCTGCCGAAGGGCAGCAGGGTCGGATATATCGCGCAGGAGGCGCCGAGCGGTTCAAGCTCCGCCTTCGACCATGTGCTCGCCGCCGACGTGGAACGCACCCGCCTGCTGGAGCGCGCGGAGGAAAGCGCCGATCCCGAACAAGTCGCCGAGACTCACGAGCGGCTCAACGCGATCGACGCTCATGCCGCGCCTTCACGGGCGGCGAGGATTCTTGCCGGGCTGGGCTTCGATGAAGAGATGCAACGCTTGCCTCTGGAGACCTTCTCCGGCGGCTGGCGAATGCGCGTCGCCTTGGCGGCTCTTTTGTTCTCGAAACCGGACGTTCTGCTTCTCGACGAGCCCTCCAATCACCTCGATCTCGAGGCGACTTTGTGGCTTGAGGAATTCCTTCGCGGCTACAGCGCGACGATGCTGATCGTCAGCCACGAACGCGACCTTCTGAACAATGTGGCCGATCACATCCTCCACCTCGAGCATGGCCAAACGACCCTGTACCGCGGGACCTATGACGCGTTCGAGCGGCAGCGGCTGGAGCGGCAGGCGCAGGCCCAGGCGGCGCGCGAGAAACAGCTCGCCGAACGCGCCAAGCTTCAGGCGTTCGTCGATCGCTGGCGCGCCAAGGCGCATACCGCCCGCCAGGCTCAGAGCCGGATGAAGGCGCTGGCCCGGATGGAACCGGTTGCAGCGGCGGCCGAGGATCCTTCGTTGCGCTTCGACTTCCCTAATCCGGCGGAGCTCAAGCCGCCGCTCCTGACCCTCGACGGCGCCTCGGTGGGCTATGAAGAGGGCAAGCCGGTGCTCGCCAACCTCAACATCCGTCTCGACCCAAGCGACCGGATCGCGCTGCTGGGCCGCAACGGCAACGGCAAGACCACTCTTGCCCGGCTGATGGCCGGGCAATTGCCGCCGATGAGCGGAGAGATGCGCGCGCCCGGCAAGCTTCGGGTCGGCTATTTCACCCAATATCAGGTCGAGGAGCTCGACCCGTCGGGAACGCCGCTCCAGCACATGGGCAGGCTGATGCCCGACGCACTTCCCAAAGTCGTTCGCGCCCAGCTCGGCCGGTTCGGCTTTTCCGGGGAAATGGCGGACCGGGAGGTCGCCACCAT
The DNA here is from genome assembly GCA_035514495.1 of Sphingomicrobium sp. Taxonomy (GTDB): domain Bacteria; phylum Pseudomonadota; class Alphaproteobacteria; order Sphingomonadales; family Sphingomonadaceae; genus Sphingomicrobium. The sequence goes on from DATKAY010000088.1 coordinate 2,863, forward strand.
GTCGGGAGGCGAGCGGGCCAGGCTGGCGCTCGCCCTCGTCACCCGCGATTCGCCGCACATGCTGATCCTCGACGAGCCCACCAATCACCTCGATGTCGATTCACGCGAGGCGCTCGTCCATGCGCTCAACGAATATGACGGCGCGGTCGTCATCGTCAGCCACGACCGCCACATGCTCGAGCTAACCGCCGACCGCCTGCTTCTGCTCGACGGTGGAACGGCTCGCGAATTCGACGGCAATCTCGACGATTACATGAAGATCGTGCTGGGCACCGTGACCGGAAACGCGCGGGCCGACAAGTCCCCGGCTTCGTCGAAGCGCAAGGAAAACCGCCGGGCGGCGGCGCAGGCCCGCGAGCGCAGCCGAAGCCTCCGCGACGCCGCCAAAGCAGCCGAGGCCGAGCTCGCCAGGCTGCAGGAAAGGCGAACCCAGCTCGAACAGGCGATGTTCGATCCGGCCGCCGCCGCTCCGCCCGACTCCGACCTGCCGATGTCCGAGCTGATGAAGCGCCACGGCGAGGTCGTGGCTCGAATCGAGGCCGCCGAGGCCGATTGGCTTGCCTCGTCGGAAGCCCTCGAGGCCGCCCGGGTCTCGATGTAAAAAAGCGCGCTAGGAGCGCCGAATCAACGCCACGTCCTTTGCCGGGAACTGGCACGACCAGCCGCGCTGGCTCGCGACATAGGCGAAAGTCTCGGCGCGATAGAAGGCGACATGGGTGGGATCGCGCCGGTAGTGCCAGCGGGCGAAGGCGCCGTCATCGTCCTGGAAACAGGTCATGATCGCCAGGACTCCACCCTCTTCCAGAAGACCGCCGAGCCTGTCGAACTCGTCTGCCGGGCGATGGAAGTGCTCGACCACCTCGGAGCAAATGATGAAGTCGTAGCGCCTTTCGAGCAGTGATTCGTCGGGCGCGAAGAAGGGGTCGAAAAGCTCGACTTCGAAGCCGCGCTCACGAAGCATCGCGGCTGCGACAGGCCCGGGACCGCAGCCGTAGTCGAGGCCCGTCGCGCCCGGCCAAAGCAGCCCGGCGAGCGGCTCGACCAGCTTCGAGGCGAAGGCGCGATAGCGCGGATCGTCGACGTCGTTCTCGTGGTGGAGATAATGCGCCCGCTCGATTTCGGGCGGCGGCAGATGTTCGGCCGCGAGCAAGGTGGCAAGGCACAGCGGACAGCGATGGTAGCGACGGTGCTCGAGATGCGCGAAATCGCCGAGCTCGCCTTCGCGGCACACGGTGCAAATTGGGCTGGAGCTCATCGCTACCCGCAATGGCCCCGACAGCTCGAATTTCAACCTTCATCCACACTCGGCTAGGTTTTTCGAAAAACGGCTTCGCGCTGGCAGGCGGTGGACATTTTCGCCGCGCTGGGTGAGGGCAACGAAAGATGGCAATGGACCTGTACCAGACACTGGGGCTCAAGCGCGGGGCGAGCGAGGCCGAGATCAAGAAGGCCTATCGAACCCTCGCCAAGCAGCTTCACCCGGACCGGAACAAGGACAATCCGGAGGCGGCCCAGCGGTTCGCCGAGGCGACGCGCGCCTATGACCTGCTATCAGACAAGGACAAGCGCGCTCGATACGACCGGGGCGAGATCGACGAGGAGGGCAATCCCAAGATGCCGTTCGGCGGCGGCTTCGGGGGCCGGCCGGGCGGGCAGCCCGGCGGCGGCGGGTTCGAGGGCTATACGACCGATTTCGGCGACGCCGCGGACATCAGCGACCTGTTCGAGGGGCTGTTCGGAGGAGCATCGGGGCGCGGCGGCAAAAGGGGCGGGTTCGGCGGCTTTAGCCAGCGCTCCCGGGCTGTGCAGAAGGGCGCCGACGTCGCCTATCGCCTGAAGGTCCCCTTCGTGGACGCGGCGGCTCTCGCACCGCAGCGAATCAAGCTTGGAGACGGCAAGACGATCGACCTCAAGCTTCCAAAAGGGGTGGAGGACGGAACCAGGATCCGGCTTGCCGGCAAGGGCGAGCCCGGCCCGGCCGGCCCGGGTGATGCGATCGTCACCATCTCGATCGCTCCGCACCCCTTCTTCAGGCGCGAGGGCGACGCCATTCGCCTCGACCTGCCCGTTACGCTCAAGGAAGCAGTGCTCGGCGCCAAGGTGAAGGTGCCGACGCCCGAGGGGCCGGTGATGATGACCATCCCGAAGGGCAGCTCGTCGGGGCGCGTGCTCCGCCTCAAGGCGCGCGGCTTCACCGGCAGGACCGGCGCCCGCGGCGACCTGCTCGTCACCATCCAGATCCACATCCCCTCGGGAGATTCCGGGCTCGAGGCCTTCGCCGACAAATGGGACGGCGGCGGCAACCCTCGCAAGGGCCTTGGAGTCTAGACCCGGTCGATCATGAAAGATCATTCACCGCTAGCGCCAGAGGAGCGAAGGAAGCAGAAGGCCAGCCTTACGGCCGCGTTCGGGCGGGAGGTCGCGGAGCGACTGAAGCCCGGCGCCTATGCGTTCGAAGTCATCAAGCGGGTCGCGGTCGGGGTTTATAACGACGGCTTCATCCACGCCGGCAATCTCGCATTCCTGGCGCTTCTCGCCTTGTTTCCCTTCTTCATCGTCGCGACCGCTCTGGCGACCTTGCTCGGCCAGACCGAATCGGGTTCGATGACGGTCGCTACGATCCTCTCGCAACTCCCGCCGGAGGTCGCGCGAACTCTGCGAGAGCCGGTATCCGAAGCACTCGACGCCCGAACCGGCGCCCTGCTGTGGCTCGGTGCGCTCGTCGGCCTGTGGACCGCCACGAGCTTCATCGAAACTGTCCGCGAGATCCTGCGTCGAGCCCATGGCGTCAAATATTCCGCACCTTTCTGGGAATATCGGCTGGTCTCGATCGCCTTCATCCTGGTCTCGGTGATCCTGCTCATGTTCGCGTTCGCGCTAAGCCTTATGCTGCGGTCGGTGCAGGCGGCGATCGAAGCGTGGTTCCCCCTTGCTGACGATGTCGCGACGCTGATGCGGTACTTCCAGATCGTCCCCGGGGTGGCGTTGTTCGCCACCATCTACGCGCTCTTTTATCTGCTCACTCCTTCCCGTTACCGAAAACCGGAGTGCCTCAAATGGCCGGGCGCACTACTGATCACCTTGTGGTGGATGTCCACCGTGGAGGTGCTGCCCTGGGCGCTGTCGATGTTCGGCGGCTACGACCTCACCTACGGGAGCCTGGGCGGGGTCATGGTCGTGCTGATCTTCTTTTTCATCATCGGCCTTGGCGTCGTTGCCGGAGCGGAGCTGAACGCGGCGCTGGCGGAAGTGAAGCCGACGGCGCTAAAGGGCGAAGTGTATAGCGGACCGTTCAAGGACGAGCTGGAGGTGGAGGAGCCACAGCCCGGCGAGGACGTGGAAACGACGCCGCAAAAAGGGGAACCTGAGCTTTGACTGGATTGATGAAGGGCAAGCGCGGATTGATCATGGGGCTTGCGAACGACCGCTCGCTCGCCTGGGGGGTTGCCAAGTCGCTTGCCGATGCGGGCGCGGAGCTCGCCTTTTCCTACCAGGGCGAATCGCTCGAAAAGCGGGTCCGCCCGCTTGCCGAGCAGCTCGGGTCGAAGCTTCTCATCGACTGCGACGTCAGCAGCATGGACGCGCTCGACGAGGCCTTCGCTGACCTGAAGCGGCAATGGGACAGCCTGGACTTCCTGGTCCATGCGATCGGCTTTTCCGACAAGAACGAGCTTCGCGGGAAGTTCGTCGACACCAGCCTCGACAACTTCCTGATGACGATGAACATCTCGGTCTACAGCTTCGTCGCCGCGGTCCAGCGGGCCCGGGCGATGATGAAGCCGGGCGGATCGATCCTGACCCTCACCTATTACGGCGCCGAGAAGGTGATCCCGCATTACAACGTGATGGGCGTCGCCAAGGCGGGGCTGGAGGCAAGCGTCAGATATCTGGCGATGGACCTTGGCCCCGAAGGCATCCGGGTCAACGCAATCTCGGCCGGGCCGATCAAGACCCTGGCGTCGAGCGGGATCGGCGACTTCCGCTACATCCTCAAGTGGAACGAGTATAACTCGCCGCTTCGCCGCAACGTCACCATCGAGGATGTCGGCGGAGGCGCGCTCTACCTTTTGTCCGACCTCGCCAGCGGCGTCACCGGCGAAATCCACCACGTCGATGGGGGCTATAACGTGGTCGGCATGAAGGCCGAGGACGCGCCCGATATCTCGACCGTGTGAGTTACCGAGCCTTCGCGCGTCAGCTGCGCCCGGATTGGGCGTTGCTGGATGCCAGTCGAAGCACCGGAATGCCTTAGAGACTTTGGCCCAGCGGGCTATTGGCGGTTGAGTGGATAGAGGCGAAGAGCTGAAGGAAGCAATAAGGGCGCAGGCCGGGCAACTCGGCTTCGTGGCCTGCGGATTCGCGCCCGCCGACGGCCATGACGGTCATGGCACAAGCCTGATGCGCTGGCTTGGGCAGGGCCGCCATGGAAGCATGAAATGGATGGAAGGCCGCGCCCATCACCGGGTTGCGCCGACGGCGCTGTGGCCCGATGCCCGCTCCGTCATCGCGCTGGGGATGAGCTATGCGCCGCATGGCGACCCGCTGGCTTTTGCCTTCCAGCGCTCAACCGGCCGGGTCTCGGTCTATGCCCAGGGCGGCGATTACCACAAGATTGTGAAAAAGCGGCTGAAGGCGCTCGCCCGCTGGCTGGTCGACCGCGAGGGCGGCGAGCTCAAGGTCTTCGTGGACACCGCGCCGGTGATGGAAAAGCCGCTGTCGGAGGCGGCAGGGATCGGCTGGCGCGGCAAGCACACCAACCTCGTCTCGCGCGAGCACGGAAGCTGGCTGTTCCTCGGGATCATCTTCACCAGCCTGGAGATCGAGCCCGACGAGCCGGCGATCGATACCTGCGGAAGCTGCCGGCGCTGCCTCGACATCTGCCCGACCCAGGCCTTCGACGGCCCCCGCAGGATCGATGCCCGAAAGTGCATCTCCTATCTCACCATCGAGCATTCGGGGCCGATCCCGGGCGAGTTCCGGCGAGCGATCGGCAACCGGATCTACGGCTGCGACGACTGCCTCGCGGTCTGTCCCTGGAACAGCTTTGCAGAGGCTGCGGCGGCCAACCGCGCCTTCCTTCCCCGGGAGGAGCTCAAGGCGCCGAAGCTGGAGGACCTGCTGGAGCTCGACGATCCGGCCTTCCGCGCCCTGTTCGCCGGTTCACCGATCAAGCGCATCGGAGTGAACCGGATGATCCGCAACTGCCTGATCGCGGCTGGAAACAGCGGCGATCTCAAGCTCCTTCCAGCGGTCCGCAAGCACCTCGGCAATCCCGACCCGGTCGTCGCCGAGGCGGCGCGCTGGGCAGTTGGCGAAATTCAGGGGCCGCCGAGCGATTCGACGCAAAGCGCCTGATCCATGTCGGCAAGCGCCGGCGTTCGAGCATCGACATAGGTGACCCGGTAAGGCGCATTTCCGCTCGGGTAGAGATAGGCGTCGAGAACGCAGCCGGCGCTCCGGAACTGGAGCTTGAGGCTGGAGCCCTCGCGGATCTGGAGCGCCGGAGTCCCGAACCGCGCCACCAGGTCCTCGGCCGTCCTCCCGATGATATCGCCGCGGGTGTGAGACGAGGCAGGAGTTTCGCCGGGCTGGGCGACGCGCGGCGAGGTAGCGCAGGCCACGGCAAGCAGCGACAGCGAGGCGGCGAGAATGCGGCGCATGGCCAAGTGATGCCGTTGCCGCCCGGCGAGCGCAAGTTGCGGTGCGGCCGCGCGACCGCTACGCGCCGCCAATGACCGAAAAACCTGTGGACGTGCTGGCGATGGGCAATGCCATCGTCGATGTGATCGCCGATGCCGACGACGACTTCCTCGAGCGGCATTCAATGACCAAGGGGGCGATGCAGCTCATCGATGCCGGCCAGGCCGAGCGCCTCTACGACGCCATGGGGCCGGGGCGCGAGCTTAGCGGCGGCTCGGCTGCAAATACCGTTGCCGGCCTTGCCGCGCTCGGCCTCAGCGCCGGTTTCATCGGCCAGCTGGGCGAGGACGATCTCGGCGAAATCTTCAGCCACGATATCCGGGCGCTTGGAGTCGAGTTCGACACGCCGCCCAGCAAGGATGCCGGCCCCACCGGCCGTTGCCTGATCCTGGTGACCCCCGACGCGCAGCGAACGATGAGCACCTTCCTCGGCGCCGCCCAGCGGCTCGACGCCTCGTCGGTCACCGCCGGCCGGATCGCCCGCGCGCAAATCCTCTATCTCGAAGGCTATCTATGGGACCCGCCGGGACCGCGCGCCGCGATGGAGGCGGCGATCGAGCTTGCGGCATCGTCCGGCACGAAGGTCGCCTTCACGCTTTCCGACGGCTTCGTCGTGGAGCGCCACCGGGAGGATTTCCTGCGGCTCATCGATGCCGGCAAAATCGACATACTTTTCGCCAACGAGCTCGAGTTCCTGCACCTTGCGAGCGAGACCGACCTCGAGCCGGCACTTGCGAAGTTCCAGGGCAGGATTCCGACACTCGTCGTCACTCGAAGCGAGAAAGGCGCGATCGGCCTTGCCGGGAGCGAGCGGGCCCAGGTCCGCGCCGAGCCGATCGAGCGGTTGGTCGATACGACCGGCGCCGGCGATCTGTTCGCGGCCGGCTTCCTTGCCGGGCAGGCGCGCGGGAAATCGCTGGAGGACAAGCTGCGGCTCGGGGCGATCTGCGCATCCGAGGTCATCCAGCATTACGGCGCCCGGCCGGAACTCGACCTCGCCGCCTTGGCCACGCCGCTACTGGATTGAAAAAGGGCCCCGGCGTCGCCGCCGGAGCCCCTCCCCTATCGATTTCGTTCGGCTCTAACCGCGCTCGGGCGCCGGCGGCGGCGGCGGTGGCGGCGGCGGCGGAGCCGGGCACGGATCGGTCGCAAGGACCACCGTGCCGTCCGCGCAGGTTTTCGTCTCCGGAGGCGGAGGCGGTGGTGGCGGAGGCGCCACATAGGCCGGCGCTGCCGGAGGCGGCGAGAACGCGGCTCGAAGCGTTAGCCCGAACGTCCTCGGCTCGGCCAGGAAGGCGGAGTAGGTCTGCTGGGGCGCAATGAACGGAGTGTTGAACGCTACCTGGGTGTAATCCTCGTCGAACAGGTTCGCCGCCCAGGCCTCGATCGACCAACGCCCCTCTCGCCCTCGAACCCCGACACGTGCATTCACAACAACAAAATCTTTCTGCTCCTTTCCAAAGAGCAGGTCGGAGCCCGTGTTGTAATCGCTCGAATAGCGCGCATTGACGAACAGAAGGCCGGACAGGCCGGTGTTGCCGATTCGCGGCGTCCAGGTGACGGAACCGGTGGCGACCCATTCCGGCGCGTTCGAGACGTTGTCGCCCGGCAGCAGCCGAAGCGCGGGATCGAGCGGCTTGCCGCTGTCATCGCCGATCAAATTCTTTTTGTAGCGCGTGTCGGCGTAGGTCAGGCCGGCGGTGAGCAGAAGATCGCGGACGGGGACGTAGGAACCTTCAAGTTCGACGCCTTTCGCGACCACCCCGGGCTCGACGTTATCCGGATTGCAGGCGCCCGTTAGCGCACCGGCGTCCTGGTCGGCCCCCCCCAGATCGGTGCTGCAAGAATTGATGTTCTGGACGAGGAAAACGGTTCCATTGAAGGTGTTTAGCTGAAAGTTTCTGAACTCCTGATGGAACAGGGCCACAGCCAGATTGAGCCCGCGCGAGCTGTATTTGGCGCCCAGTTCGAAAGCATTCACCGTCTCTTCTTCGAACTGCAGATTGGCGGGGTTGTTGAGCAAGCTAGGACCGAGGATGACAGAAAGGTTGTTCAGGCCCATCGGGTCGGCGGGGCTGAAAAAGCTGCCCGTAAGCGCCGATTGGTCCAGATTGAAGCCGCCGGCTTTGTAGCCGCGCGAATAGCTCGCGTAGAGCAGGAGGGGGTCGACCGGCTTGTAGGACAGAACGGCGGTGCCGGTGAA
>DATKAY010000089.1:0-2884 GCA_035514495.1 Sphingomicrobium sp.
TTGGCGATCAGCATGTTCTTGGCATTGAGGAACAGCACGCGCACCTGCTCGGTCCGCGAATGGGCCATCGCCGCCTGGAGATAGTCGGCCAGCGCCTGCCAGCTGGACAGGATCGGCGCGCCCTCGGTCCGGGTTTCCAGGAGCCGAAGGGCGGTCGCCTCGGCAATTCGGAGCGCGCCGATCACCGAATCGCTCAGGCCTTCGCGGCGAAGGGTCTCGGCGCTCGCCGACAGCAGCGGGCCGATCCCGCCGAACTTGGCGATCAGCTCCTTGGCCAAAGGCTTGGTGTCGCGGCGGGGAATCGCGAGGGCGAGCAGATATTCGACGAGCTCATGATCGAGCAATGCCTTGCCACCGCCCTCGAAAAGGCGCTTGCGAAGCCTGGACCTGTGTCCGCTTGAGGTGCTTGTTTGTGACGCAACTCGCCCGTGCATGGACTTTCCATTCCAGCCAGACCGAGCGGGCCAAGCATAAGCGCATATCGCGCCGAGTGGAAAGAAGTGGCCGCAATGGTCGTGCCGGTGACGGAACGGCAGCAAGGTGCAAGGGTTGATAACGACCATGGCGGAGACCGAGGCTGAGCGCGGGGGCGATCCGGATGTGCGAGTCCTCGCGACGTCGCGCTTTCGCCGGATGCTGGGCTGGCTGGCGCTCGGAATCGCGGTGGTGGTGGTCATCGCTGTGGTCATCGCCTGGACCCAGAGGCGGGACATCGCCAGCGACATCATCGAGCGCGAGCTCGAGAAGCAGGGGGTCGAAGGCAGCTTCACCCTCGATCGCGTCGGGCTGAGGACCCAGCAGATCAGCAACTTGAGCTTAGGCGACCCGGCCAATCCCGACGTCACCGCCGATCGCGTGCAAATCCAGATGCAGGTCAAATTGAACGGGACTATCGACGTTTACCGGATCGTCGCCCGCGGAGTGCGGCTGCGCGGCCGGGTCTCGCCCGACGGAACGGTCAGCTGGGGCGTGATCGACAAGCTGCTGCCGCCGCCCGGCGACGACCCGTTCAGGCTCCCCGACGTCGCCCTCGACATCGCCGACAGCAGCATTGCGCTGGCGACGCCCTGGGGACCGATCGGATTCGCCATTCAGGGGAAGGGCAATCTCACCGGCGGGTTCAAGGGCAATTTCGTTTCGTCGAGCCCCCGCCTCGATACCGGCAATTGCATCGCCACCAACGTCCGCGGAGCAGCCGCCATCGAGATAGAGGCGCAGCGCCCCCACGTCGTCGGGCCGCTGACCGCGGATCTTTTTGCCTGCCCCGCAAGCAATTTCGCCATCGTTGAGCCGCGGCTCGAAATCGACGGCGACTTCGGCGGGGCGTTCGACAGTTACGATGCGAGCGCCCGGATCAGCTCTCAGGCGCTGGTCGCCGGCGACAGCGGCCTTGCCGGGCTGAACGGGCGGATAACCCTGGCCGGAACGCCCAACAATGCGGGCGGTGAGGTGGACCTTTCGGCGCGCGGCGCCCGCCTCGGGACCATCGCCGCCGACCGGACCCGGGTGAAGGGCGATTATCGCCTGAGCACCCGGAGGGGTTCGCTCGTCCTGTTCGGCGACTATGCGGCCAAGGACGCGAGGCTCGCTCCCTCGATGATCTCCGGCGTGACCGGCGCTCTGAAGGCCGCCGGCTCGACGCCGTTCGGCCCGGTCGCTGCGGCCATTGCCGAGGCAATCGAGAAAGGCGCGCGCGAGTTCGACGTCGCCGGCGGAATCAGGCTCGCCAACTTCCCCGGAACTGGCGGAGTGCGGATTACCGACGCGACGGTCAGGACCGAAACCGGGGCGCGAGCGCGACTGTCCGGTGGAAAGGGCATGACCTTCAAATGGCCGTCCGGACGGCTGCGGGTGGACGGGAGGCTCCAAATGGCTGGCGGCGGGCTTCCGACCGGGTCGGTCACGATCAACCAGACCCAAAGCGGCGGAATGGAAGGGGTCGGCAATTTCCAGCCTTATACGGTCAACGGCACGCGCCTGTCGCTTTCCACGCTGAGATTCCGGTCGGAGCCGGACGGAGCGACCCGCTTCAGCACCCTCGCCAACCTCACCGGCCGCTTCCCGGGCGGTCGGGTGCGCAATCTGAACGTCCCGATCGACGGGCAGGTGAGCCCTGAAGGCGGCATCCTGGTCGGGCGCGACTGCTTGGTCGTCAGCTTCGATTTCCTTGTGTTCCAGGATCTTCAGCTGGGGCGCACCCGCTTGCCAATCTGCCCGACAGGCCGCGCGATCATCGTCCAGCCTGCCGGCGGGGAGCTGCGGGTCGGCGGCCGGATCGCGAGCCCGGCCTTCGACGGCCGGATCGGCTCGTCGCGCCTGCAGCTGGATACCGCCAGCATCCTCTTCACCCAGTCCGGGCTGACCGGCCGGCAGGTCGTGCTGCGGATCGGCGGGCGACGGGCCCCCGTCATCCTCAACGCCGGTTCGGTGCGCGCGAATTTCACCGACGCGGGGTTGCGCGGAACGCTGAGCAACGCAGACGCAGTGATCGGCACCGTTCCGATCAGATTGACCGACATCGACGGGAGCTGGCGCTTCGTTGACGGCCGGCTGGCGATCGACGGAAATCTGCTTGTCCAGGACCGGGACGATCCTCCGCGATTCTATCCGCTTCGAAGCAACGACACGCAGTTCGTGCTCGACGGCGACAGGATCACCGCGACCGGCACGCTTCGCCATCCGGAGAGCGGGACATTGGTGACCGACGTATCGGTGGAGCATAATCTGGAGACCGGGGCCGGCTATGCCGAGCTGGACGTTCCGGGAATCCGGTTCGGGCGGGATTTGCAGCCCGAAGAGCTGACCCGGCTCACCGAGGGCGTCGTCGCGCTGGTCCGGGGGACGGTTCAGGGCCGCGGAAGAATTCAATGGTCGGAATCGGGCG
>DATKAY010000090.1:0-7228 GCA_035514495.1 Sphingomicrobium sp.
GACCGGATCGAGCTGGCCCTGCAAAGCTGCGACCTGTTCGTTTCCATCGGCACCTCCGGAGCGGTCTATCCGGCCGCCGGTTTTGTCCAGACCGCCCGCCATTACGGGGCCCACACGCTCGAGATGAACCTGGAGCCGAGCCTCGGGAGCTTCCTGTTCGACGAAAGCCGCACCGGCCGCGCCGGAGAGCTCGTCCCGAAATGGGTCGAGGAAGTGCTCGCAAACTAGCCGAGCGCGGCTATTCGGCCCATTCCAGGCCGATCTCGCGATAGAGGTCGCGGTCCTCGCCCCATTTCGGGTTGACCTTGACGTGCAGGAACAAATGCACCTGCCGGCCGAGATGGGCGGAGATCGCCTCGCGCGCTTTTCTGCCGATTTCCTTGAGCCTTTTGCCGCCCTTGCCGATGACGATGGCTTTCTGGCTGTCGCGCTCGATGAGAATCTGCTGGTTGATTACGCTCGAGCCGTCGGGCTTGTCCTCCCAGCTCTCTGTCTCGACCGCCGCCGCATAGGGCAGTTCCTGGTAAAGCTGCTCGTAGATCTGCTCGCGGGTCAGTTCGGCCGCGATCATCCGGTCGGTGGCGTCGGAAATTTCGTCCTCGGGATAGAGCCAGGGGCCCTTCGGCATCGCGTCGGCGAGCGCCTCCTTGAGATCGGGGACGCCGTCGCCCAGAGCGGCGCTGATCATGAACAGCTTTTCCGGCTCGAGCTGGTCGGTGAGCCTCTGCGAGAGCTCCAGCAGCGTCTCCTTCTTGACCAGGTCGATCTTGTTCAGTGCGACGAACAGGGCCTTGCGCCGCTTCTCCAGCCCGGCGAGCGCGTTTTCGACCTCCGCAGTGATCCCCTCGGCGCAATCGACGACCAGCAGGGCGAGGTCGGCATCCTCGGCTCCGCTCCACGCGGCCCTGACCATCGCCCGGTCGAGCCTGCGCCTCGGCTGGAAGATCCCGGGGGTGTCCACCAGCAGGATCTGGGCCTCGCCGGCGATCGCGATCCCCATCACTCGGGAGCGGGTCGTCTGGGCCTTGGCGCTGACGATCGCGACCTTCTGGCCGACGAGCGCGTTGACCAAAGTCGATTTGCCCGCATTGGGGGCGCCGACCACCGCGACGAAACCGGCCCGCTTTTCCTCACCAGTCATGCCAGCTTTTCCAACAAGGCTATTGCCGCCTTTGTTTCCGCCACCTGCTTGCTCGACCCTTGCCCCTGCGCCTCTCCGAGGCTGTCGATTGCCACCCGGACGGTGAACAAAGGCGCGTGGTCGGTTCCGCTTTGAGAGACGATTTCATAGGCCGGGTTGGGCAGTTCGCGGGCGGCGGCGAGTTCCTGGAGCGCCGCCTTGGGATGCTTGGGGGCTCGCCTCTGCTCCTCGATAAGCGGCTTCCAGAGCCGGCGGATCAGCGCTTGCGCCGGCTCCAGCCCGGCCTCCAGGTAGAGCGCCCCGATCAACGCCTCGACGACATCGCCAAGCACATTATCGCTCTGGCGGGCGCCGTCCCCGACCGCCTGCTTGCTGAGGCGAATCACGGCCGGAAGCCCAAGCTCCCGCCCGACCTCGCCGCAGGTCGGCCGGTCGACGAGCGTATTGAAGCGCTGCGACAACTGGCCTTCGGGCTCGTTCGGGAAGCGCTCGTAAAGCCACCGGGCGACGACCAGCCCAAGCACCCGGTCGCCGAGGAACTCCAGCCGCTCGTAATTGGCGCTCCGGCTGCTTGAATGGGTGACCGCCGCTTCGAACAGCGCGACGTCCTTCGCCTGGTGGCCGAGCTTCTCGGCGACGAAGTCCGCGACATCCTTGCTCATTGAGTCTCCGAATAGCCCAGGCCGATGCGATCGGCCCGAAGGGCGGTAAACCATGTCCACGGCTTTGCGTAGCTGGCGCTTCCGTCGGTTGACCAGAAGGTAGCCGTCGCTCGTCCGATCACATGGTCGAGGGGGACGAAGCCGAGGCCGCCCTCGATAGGGGAATAGCGGCTGTCGAGGCTGTCGTCGCGATTGTCGCCCATCAGGAACAGATGGCCGGCCGGCACCCGGGTCGCCGGGAAATCGTCCGAAAGCGGATTGTCGAGCTGGTCGATCACCCGATAGCCGACATTGTCGGGAAGCCTTTCGACGAATGCGGGATAGCTGCATGTCCGTTGACCCGGCGCCGCAAGCGTAATGCCGCTCTCGCCGATTCTCCGGCACGGGCTGTTCGGCGAGACGGGAATCTCGACGGGCGCCACTCGAATGCGCGGGACCGGCCTGCCGTTGAGGACGATCTGGCCGCCGCGAAGCTCGATCGTGTCGCCCGGAAGGCCGATAACCCGCTTGACCAGATCGGCTCCCTCGCCGGTTGGCGAAGCGAAGACGATGACGTCGCCGCGCTCCGGGACGTCGGCGAAGACCCGTCCGTTAAACGACGGGATTTCGAGCGGGAAGCTGAAGCGCGAATAGCCGTAGGGCCATTTGGCGGCGGCCAGATAATCGCCGACGTAGAGCGTCGGAAGCATCGATCCCGACGGGATATGGAAGGGCGCGAAGACCAGGCTTCGGAAAGCCCAGGCGGCAAAGGCGACGACAAGCACGAAGGTGATCAAGCCGCCGCCGCGCTTGCGGTGCTTGCGGTTTCGGCCGGTATTCGGGCCGGTATTCGGGCCGGTATTCGGGGCGGCGTTCGGGGCTGGCTGGCGGCGCATCGCCACCTCGTTCAATCGTGGCGGTGCGAACGTCAAGCTATGGCAATTGCCCGCTCCTCCACTATGAGGCTCGCCGATGCCCGATAACGCCTGGAAGAAGATTAAGCAGCATCCGCTCGAGACTCTCGAGGAGCTGTTTGCGAAGGAGCCGGACAGGCTCTCGCACCTGACCCGCGAAGTCGCGGGCCTCTATCTCGACTGGTCCAAGACTCATCTCGATCGCGAATTGCTCGATGCGTTCGTCCAGCTTGCCACGGAGAGCGGGTTCGAGGCGGCGCGCGATTCAATGTTCGCAGGCGATATCGTCAACGTCACCGAGGGCCGTTCGGCCGACCATGTCGCCGAGCGCGGGACCGGGCAAGCCGCGTCAGTCGAGCTCGCCTCGCTTCGGCGGGGACGAACCCGGGCACTCGTCGACGCGATGGAGGCGAGTGCGTTCGGCGATGTCACCGGAATCCTTCACATCGGGATCGGCGGCTCGGTGCTCGGCCCGGCGCTTCTCGTCGATTCGCTCGGTCGATCGGCCTTGAGGCTCCAGGTCAGCTTTTTGTCCAACATCGATCCACAGGCGTTCGAATCGGCGATCCGGCCGCTCGACCCGGCGACGACCTTCATCGTCACTGTGTCGAAGAGTTTCACCACCGCGGAAACCGCCGCCAATCTGGCCGCGGCGGTCGAGTGGCTTGGGCGCGAGGGCGTCGAGGATCCCTATGGTCGGGTCATCGCGGTCACCGCCTCGCCCGATGCCGCGAGAGACGCCGGGATCGACGAGAGCCGAATCCTGCAATTCTCCGAAGGCGTGGGCGGGCGCTATTCGCTGTGGAGCGCGGTTTCGATCTCGGCCGCGCTGGCGCTCGGCTGGGACTCGTTCGAGGAATTGCTCGAAGGCGCGGCGATGATGGACCGGCATTTCCGCTATACCGGCCTCGAGGAGAACGCGCCGCTTCTCGCTGCATTCTCCGACCTGCTCTATTCGCAGAAGCTCGCCTGCTCGTCCCGCGCCCTCTTCCCCTATGACGAGCGCCTCGGCCTGCTGGTCCCCTATCTCCAGCAGCTGGAGATGGAATCGAACGGCAAGTCCGTCCGGACGGACGGCAAGCCGGTGGGCCGGCCGACCGCCCCGGTGGTCTGGGGAGGGGTCGGCACCGATGCCCAGCACGCGATGTTCCAGCTCCTCCACCAGGGCACGTCCAGAATTCCGGTCGAATTCGTCGCCGTGGCCGAGGACGAGACCGCGCTTCCAGGCCATCACCGCCAGCTTCTCCTCAATGCCTTTGCGCAAGGGGCGGCGCTGATGCGCGGCCGCAAGAGCGACGAGCCGCACAAGAGCTACCAGGGCGATCGCCCGAGCTCGACGATCCTTCTCGACCGGCTCGATGCCCGGAGGCTGGGAGCGCTGATCGCCTTTTACGAGCACCGGACCTTCTGCGAAGCGGTGCTTTTGGGAATCAATCCGTTCGACCAGTTCGGGGTCGAACTCGGCAAGGACATTGCTCGCGAGCTTGGTGAAGACGGCGAGCAAGGCTCGCTCGATCCCTCGACCCGGGCGCTGATCGACAAGGCGGGACTCTAAAATGGCCGATTTGGACCTGTTCGTGATCGGCGCCGGCTCCGGCGGGGTGCGCGCTTCGCGTGTCGCGGCGGCGCATGGCGCGAAAGTTGCGATCGCCGAGGAATATCGGGTCGGCGGCACCTGCGTCATCCGCGGCTGCATCCCCAAGAAGTTGCTCGTCTATGGCGCCCATTTCGCCGAGGACCTCGAGGACGCCGCGATGTTTGGCTGGGACATCCCCGACAAGAGCTTCAACTGGCCGGTGCTTCGCGACAATGTGCTGGCCGAGGTCAACCGGATCGAGGGCGCCTATACCGACACGCTCGAGAACCACGACGTCGAGATCCTCAACGAGAGGGCGATATTCGCCGGGCCGAATTCGGTTCGGCTTGCCTCGGGCCGGACAATCACCGCCGACAGGATCCTGATCGCCACCGGCGCTCGGCCGCTAATGCCGCAAATCCCCGGGGTCGAGCATGCGATCAGCTCGAACGAGACCTTCCACCTTGACGAGCTTCCGGAGCGGATCGTGATCGTCGGCGGCGGCTATATCGCCAACGAGTTCGCCGGGGTCTTCAACCAGCTGGGATCGAGCGTCACTTTGGTGAACCGCAGCGACGTTCTACTCCGCGGCTACGACCAGCAGATCGTCGACCGGCTGATCCAGCTTTCGATCCGCAAAGGCATAGACTTCAAGTTCAACTCGAAGATCGAGCGGATAGAGCCGATCGGGGCCGGCCGGCTGAAGATGACGATGACCGGCTGCGACGACATCGAGGCCGACCAGCTGCTGTTCGCCGTCGGCCGGCAGCCGAATACCCAAGACTTGGGCTGCGAGGAGGCCGGCGTCGAGCTTGGCGATCATGGCGCCGTGGTCGTCGACGAGGACAACCGGACCTCGGCCGAAAATATCTTCGCGGTCGGCGACGTGACCAATCGGGTACAGCTGACCCCGGTGGCGATCCGCGAGGGACAGGCCTTTGCCGACACCTTCTTCGGCGGCGACCCCAGGCGTGTCGATTACGACGCAATCCCTTCGGCGGTGTTCAGCCACCCTCCGCTTGCCGGAGTGGGAATGACCGAGGGCCAGGCGCGCGACAAGCTGGGCTCCGTCAAATGCTACACCTCCGACTTCCGGGCGTTGAAGAATGTCCTGGCCGGTCGCAACGAACGGTCGCTCTACAAGCTGGTGGTCGAGGAGGACAGCAAGCGGATTGTCGGGATCCACATGATCGGCCCGGACACGCCAGAAATCCTCCAGGCGGCGGCGATCGCGGTCAAGGCGAAGCTCAAAAAGTCCGA
This sequence comes from Sphingomicrobium sp., assembly GCA_035514495.1. Lineage (GTDB taxonomy): Bacteria > Pseudomonadota > Alphaproteobacteria > Sphingomonadales > Sphingomonadaceae > Sphingomicrobium. The sequence continues at coordinate 5,533 of DATKAY010000090.1, forward strand.
CTTCGACGCGACAATCGCGATTCACCCGACGATGGCCGAAGAGCTGGTCCTGATGCGCTGATGCACGACGTGATCGTCATCGGTGCCGGCCACAACGGCCTGACCTGCGCATTCTACCTCGCCCGAAAGGGCCTGAAGGTCATTGTGCTGGAGGCCGCGGACAAGGTCGGCGGAGCCGCCGTCACCGACGAGTTCCTGCCCGGCTTCCGCAATTCGGCGGCCAGCTACGCGGTGAGCCTGCTCCAGCCCAAAGTGATCCGCGACATGGAGCTGGAGCGGCATGGCCTGAAGGTCGTGCTGAGGAAGCGCGACAATTTCCTGCCCGGCGACGGCGACTATCTGTTGTCCGGGCGGGGCGGCCTTACTCGTCGGGACATCGGGCGGCTGAACGCCGGGGATGCCGCCGGTTACGACCGCTATCTGGCGCAGCTGAATATTGTCGTGCCGCTGATCAAAAAGTGGATCCTGCGCTCGCCGCCCAATGCCGGGGACGGGGTTCGCTCGCTTTCCTCGCTCCTCACCCTCGGGCGCGACCTTGCCGGGCTTTCGACGAGCGAAATGCGCTCGGTCCACGACTTCGCCACCCGGAGCGCCGGCGACATCCTCGACCGGCATTTCAGCGGCGATCTCGCCAAGGCCATGTTCGGATTCGACGGGATCGTCGGCAATTTCGCCTCGCCCTATGATTCCGGAACGGCCTATGTGCTCCTTCACCATTTGTTCGGGCAAGCTGCCGGTGTGGAAGGGGCCTGGGGCCATGCGATTGGCGGGATGGGCTCGATACCCCAAGCAATGGCCCAAGCGGCGCGCGAGAGCGGCGTCGATATCGTCCTCAACACGCCGGTCGAGGAAATCATCGTCGAGCATGGCCGCGCGGCGGGCGTCGTCGCCGGCGGAAAGGCCCGTCGATCGGGGATCGTCGTTGCGGGCGTGAACCCCAAGCTCCTGTTCGACCGGCTGGTGCCCGCCGGGGCGGTCGAGGCGGAAGTGGAACAACGGATGCATGGCTGGCAGTGCGAAAGCGCCACCTTCCGGATGAATGTCGCGCTCAGCGAGCTTCCGACATTTTCGGTGCTCCCGAAGAAGGGCGCTCACCTGACCGCCGGGATCATCATCGCCCCGAGCCTAAGCTATATGGACGAGGCCTATATCGACGCTCGGGCCACGGGCTGGTCGGGCAAGCCGGTGATCGAAATGGTGATCCCCTCGACCCTCGACCCGTCGCTGGCGCCCAAGGGCAGGCACGTCGCCTCGCTGTTCTGCCAGCATTTCCGCTACGACCTCGGGCCGAAGCGAAGCTGGGACCAGGAACGGGACAAAGCGGCGGACCGGATCATCGCCACAATGGACTCTCACGCGCCCGGCTTCGCCGCATCGGTGCTCGGCAGGCAGGTTCATTCGCCGCTCGACCTTGAGCGCCGCTTCGGGCTGATCGGCGGGGACATTTTCCACGGCAAGATGGGTCCCGACCAGTTGTTCAGCGCCCGGCCGATGATCGGCGCGGCGGATTACCGAATGCCGCTGCCCGGACTCTATCTGTGCGGCTCGGGCGCCCACCCCGGCGGCGGCGTGACCGGCGCCCCGGGCCATAATGCGGCGCGGGCCATCCTGGCCGACAAAAAGCCCTGGTCGCGGAGGCGCAAGTGAACTTCCCGCTCGCCGGAATCAGGGTACTCGACCTGAGCCGGGTCCTTGC
>DATKAY010000091.1:0-3433 GCA_035514495.1 Sphingomicrobium sp.
CCGCTCCGCACAGCAAGGCGAGCGTCGCCGCTCCGCGAAGCCAGCGCGCGCCGAGAGGCTCGCCGGCCAGGTCGACGATCAGGTCGACCCCCCCGGACATCTCGCTGGACGAGCCGCAGCTCCCCCTCGCACGCGCGAGCGCTGCGCGTGCCGAAGCCTCGCTTGCTGATAGACCTGTGGCCATCCCTGCCGACTATGCCGGATCACGGTTAAAGCATGTTTAAAAACGGGAGCTTGCCTTTGGGCCCGGCGCTGCCACATTCGAGTGACGATGGCGCGCGATGATGCACCGGTCCGGGCGATCCTGGGCCCCACCAATACCGGCAAGACCTATCTCGCGATCGAACGGATGTGCGGCCATTCGTCGGGAGTCATCGGCTTTCCGCTGAGGCTGCTTGCCCGCGAGGTCTATGACCGGGTGGTCCGGCTGAAGGGCGCAAAGCAGGTGGCGCTGCTGACCGGCGAGGAGCGGATCCTCCCCGCCGACGCCCGCTATTTCCTGTGCACCGCCGAGAGCATGCCGGTGCCGGGCGGAGACGGCCATGACGGCGACGCCTTCCAGCGGGACTTCGCCTTTGCCGCCATCGACGAGGCGCAGCTCGGGATCGATCCCGAGCGCGGCCATGTCTTCACCGACCGGATGCTCCGGGTTCGAGGCCGCGAGGAGACGCTGATCCTCGGCTCCGACAGCTTGCGCCCGATGATCCGCGAGCTGCTTCCCAACGCCGAGATCGTCAGCCGCCCGCGATTCTCGACTCTTCGCTATGCGGGCGCGGTCAAGCTGTCGCGGATACCGCCCCGCTCCGCCCTCGTCGCATTCTCGGCCGAGCAGGTCTATGCGCTCGCCGAGGCGCTTCGCCGCTTCCGCGGCGGCGCCGCCGTGGTGATGGGCGCTTTGTCGCCGGCCACGCGCAACGCCCAGGTGGCGATGTTCCAGCGCGGCGAGGTCGATTACCTGGTCGCCACCGACGCCATCGGAATGGGGCTCAACATGGACGTGACCCATGTCGCCTTCGCCGGGCTGGAAAAGTTCGACGGCCGCCGCGATCGACGGCTCACCATATCCGAGATGGCGCAAATCGCCGGTCGCGCCGGCCGTCACCAGCGCGACGGGTCGTTCGGGACGCTCGGCCTTGGCGACAAAAGCGCGGAATTCTCCGATTACGAGATCGAAGCGATCGAGGAGCACCGCTTCCGCTCCCTCGACTTCCTCTACTGGCGCAACCCCGACCTCGATTTCACCGATGTGGCGGCGCTGATCGCCAGCCTCGAGCGGCCGAGCGACGACCCTTGCCTTCGCTCCGCCCCCGAATCGGTCGATCTGGCGGTGCTCAAGCTAATCGCCCAGGATCCCGTGGTGGCGGCGAGGCGCGGAGCGGCGGCGAGGCGCTTGTGGGCCGCCTGCGGTCTTCCCGATTTCCGCAAGGTCGGGCCGATGCACCATGCGCGGATGGTCCGCCGCCTGTTCAGCTATATCGGCGACGGCGGCCGGATCCCGAACGAATGGTTCGCTGCCGAGGTCGCCCGGCTCGACAATGTCAACGGCGACATCCACATGCTTGCCGACCGCCTCGCCGGGATCAGGAGCTGGGCCTATATCGCCCATCGCTCCGACTGGCTGGCCGAGCCGGTCAAATGGGCGCAGCGGACCGGCGAGGTGGAATCCCGCCTGTCCGACGCGCTCCACGAACGTCTCACCCAGCGCTTCGTCGACCGCCGGACCTCGGTGCTGGTTCGCGACATCGGCGCTCGCGGCTCGGACGCTCTTCCGGTGACCGTCGCCGCCGACGGCGAGGTCAGCGTCGGCCCCGAACCGATCGGCCATCTCGCCGGGTTCGATTTCCACGTCGATCCGGCCGCCCGGGCCGCCGACAAGCGGCTTCTTCTCGCGGCTGCCGAGCGCCGCCTCGGCGACGAGCTCGAGCGCCGTGCCGCCGGCCTCATCGACGGACCGGACCGGCAATTTGCGCTGGTCGTCGAGCCCGATGGCGGGGTCGCAATCGGCTGGAACGGCGCCATCCTCGCCCGGCTTGCTGCGGGGCGCTCGCTCCTCGAGCCGGCGGTGCGCACCGCCCGGGCGCTCGACCGGCTGTCGGCGAGCAGCCGGGCGGCGCTTCGTGCCCGGCTCGAGCGCTGGGTCGACGGGCAGGTCACAACGCACCTGCGGCCGCTCAGGAGGCTCGGCGAAGCCTCGACCGATGGTTCAAGCACGCCGGGAGTCCGGGCGCTCGGGGCGATGCTGACCGACGCTTCGGGCACGATTCCGCGAAGGGCGGTCGCCGGAGCGATCGGCACGCTCGAGCCCAGGGACAGGAAGCGGCTTTACCAGCTGAACGTCCGGCTCGGACCGCTCGACGTGTTCGTGCCGGCGCTGTTGAAGCCGGCGGCGCAGCTGTGGCGCGGGGCCTTGGTGGCGGTTCGCTCGGGCCAGCCGATGCCCGACCTGCCGCCGCCGGGCGCGGCGAGGCTGCCCGCCGACGCCGACCCGCGCGGAGCCGCTCTTGCCTATCGCCGGGCCGGCCGGGAATGGGTGCGGATCGATCTTGTCGACCGGCTCGCAAGCCATGCGCATAAAACTCGCTCGGCCGGGGGCGAGAATCCCCTCGACGTCGAGCTGGCGACGTCGATCGGCCTTGGCGAAGATTCGGTCGCACAGCTGATGGAGGAGATCGGCTTTGCCCGAAAGGAGGGCTCCTGGCGCTGGCGCGGGCGCCGCCCGGGCCGGGCGGATCGGCGCAAAACCGGCTCGGGCGCCTTTGCCGAGCTCGCCAGGCTTCGGCGCAAGTGAGGTGCAGAACCCGGCAGCTGGGCGTTGACGGCGGGGAAGCCGCGACCTAGCCAGCGCCAAAGGGAGCATCGCCAACATGACTTACGTCGTCACCGACGCCTGCGTCCGCTGCAAATACATGGATTGCGTCGAAGTCTGTCCGGTGGATTGTTTCTACGAGGGCGAGGTGATGCTCGTCATCAATCCGAACGAATGCATCGACTGCGGCGTGTGCGAGCCGGAATGCCCGGCCGAGGCGATCCTTCCCGACACCGAGAGCGGCCTCGAAAAATGGCTCGAGCTCAACACCAATTACTCGGCCGAATGGCCCAACATCACCCGCAAGAAGGACAGCCCGCCCGACGCCGACGAGCACAAGGGCGAGGACGGCAAGTTCGAGAAATATTTCACCCCCGAGCCCGGCGAGGGCGACTGAGCGCAGGCCATGCCAGGGGCATGGCCGAGCACAGTCGGAGCGCAGGCCATGCCGGGGGCATGGCCGAGCACACACGCAAGCGCGGCGCTAGCGCCGGCCGAGCAGCTTCTCGACGATATAATCGGCCGCCTCGTCGGCACTCATCTGCATGGTGTCGATGTGGATTTCGGCATTTTGGGGCACCTCATAGGGGCTGTCGATGCCGGTGAAATTCTTGAGCTCGCCGGCTC
>DATKAY010000092.1:0-5683 GCA_035514495.1 Sphingomicrobium sp.
GGCTGGGTGGGGGAGGCTGGCCCCGGCCCGTCCTACGGCGACGACGGAACCGGGCTGGACAATGAATTCACCCAGCGCAACACGAGCTTCATGGCCTGGAATTTGATGCACCTGGCACGGATGCTCAAAGACCAGGGCGGAATGCCGGCGCACGGGAACCAGAAAACCGCCTGGGATGCCGGTGAGCGTTTCGCCGGTCCCAATCCCGAGCACCGCCAGGATTAACCCAGGACCAGCGACACCAACACCGGTCGCTTGAGCTTGACGGAGCCGGTTTGCCTCGCCCAAAGGCGCGGCGCAAGTCGATGGCCCTTCCCCATTTCTCCATGATGAAACGAGGCCTGGCGCTCGCCGCATTTGTCCTGCTCGCCTCCTGCAATGGGCCAGGCGGGCCTCCGGCGATCGCCCTTGAGGATGGCTGGGCGCGCGCGACTTCGGCGGGGCAGACCTCCTCGGCCGTCTATCTCACGATCGCCAACCGGGGCGGTGAGGACCGGCTGGTGTCGGTTTCCAGCCCGCTGGGCGAGGCGTCGATCCACTCCACCACGATCGAGGATGGGGTGATGCGGATGCGCCCGCTCGAAACACTCGAAATCCCGGCCAATTTTGTTGTGGAACTCGAGCCGCACGGCACCCACATCATGGTTGCGGGGCTCGACTCGCCGGTCGAGGCCGGGGAAATGATCCCGCTGACGCTCGATTTCGAGCGGTCGGGCGAGCGGCAAATCAGCGCCAGGGCAAGGCCGGCGCATGGAGCAGGGATGTGAGGCAGGTTCGACTGGTGCTCTGGATTCTGACGGCGCTGGCATTGGCCGGCTTCGCCTTCCTCCTGCTTCGCCCGCCTTACCAGGGCAATTCGGCGAGCACGCAGATCACCGGCGCCAGCTTTGGTGGTCCCTTCACCCTCGTCGGGAGCGACAAAAAGCCGTTCTCCAGCAGCCGCCTCGCCGGCAAGCCCTATGCGATCTTCTTCGGCTTCACCCATTGTCCCGACGTCTGCCCGACGACGCTGGCCAGGCTCGTCAAGCTTCGCAAGGAGCTGGGGAAAGGGGAGGATTCCTTCAACATCGTCTTCGTCAGCGTCGACCCCGAGCGCGACGGGCCGGAGCAGGTCGCAACCTATGAAACCGCCTTCGGCGGCCCGGTCATCGCCCTGACCGGCTCGCCCGCACAGGTCGATCGGGTGAAGAAGCAATACGGAATCTTTTCACAGCAGGTGCCGCTGGAAGGCGGCAGCTATACCGTCGACCACACCGCGACGGCGCTGTTGTTCGACCGCCAGTCCGAGTTCGTCGCGACCATCTCGCCCGTCGAGCAGGACGCTCCCGTGCTCGACAAGCTGGAGCGGATCACCTCCTAGGCCCGGTCGCTCTCAAGCACCCGCTGAAGAAGCCGTTCGACCGCTGCGATCGATTCCGGCTCGTCGAAATCGGGAGCGTGGCCGACCCCGGGAACGGTAACCAGCTCGGCGTCGGGAAGCGTTTTGCACATCTTCTCGGCGGTCTCGGCGGGGAGCAGGTCGCTCCGCTCGCCGCGAAGGAGCAGCACCGGCCGGCCGGCCAGTTTCTTCAGCAAAGGCCAGGCGTCGTCCGCGGTCGCGGTCTTGTCGTCCATGCTCTTGAACGGCTCGGCGATCGCCATGTCATAGTCGAATTCGACGCCCTCGCTCGTCTCGCGGCATATCCGCCGCGCATAGCTCAGCCATTGGTCGCGGCCGTAGGCGGGGTGAACGTCGCCGAATTTCTCGCCGAACTTCTCGGCCGCCTCGTCCCAGGAGCCGAACAGCACCGGCTGTCCGACATAGCCGCTGATCCGCCTGATCCCCTCGGCCGACAGCTCCGGCCCGATGTCGTTGAGAACCGCCCCGGCGATCCGCTGCGGAGCGAAGCCGGCGACGATCATCGTTACCAGCCCGCCCAGCGAGGTGCCGATGAAGACCGCCTTGTCGATGTCGAGCAGGTCGAGCAGCTCGAGGACGTCGGCCGCATAGGTCGGAGGCGAGTAGCGGGCCGACTGCGGGTCGTATTCGCTCTTGCCCCGGCCGCGGAAATCGAGGGCGATCACCCGCCATTTCCCGGCAAGCCGCTTGCCGAGAGTCCCGAAATCGCGCGAATTGCGGGTCAGCCCGTGGAGGCACAGCACCGGCGGCCGGTCGTCCGGACCGGCATAATCGCGATAGTGCAGCTTCAGCCCATCGCGGCTGGTCCAGTACCGATCGTTCCAAGATGCCATTGGCGGTTCCCCCGGTGGATTTGCTTCCCTATCGCGGGCGAATGGCGCTCGCGCAATCCTATAGGCCGGATGCGAGAATCTTCGAGCTCGGAGAGGCATTTTACGATGCCGTCGAGCCGGCGGCCTTTCCCGAGTGCAGGCAGCGCTTCGTGAACCGCCGGGCGGCAGCGACAATCGGCCTGGACGCGTTGTCGGACGAGGAGTGGGCGGCGCATTTCTGCCGTTTCGAGCCGCTGCCCCGGAATATCGAGCGCCCGCTGGCCCTTCGGTACCACGGGCACCAGTTCCGGGTGTACAACCCGGACATCGGCGACGGGCGCGGCTTTTTGTTCGCGCAAGTGCGGGAGCGTTCTGATCGCCGCGCCCAGCCAACCCAACCGGCGCGCGCGAGCGGCCGGCTGCTGGACCTTGGAACCAAGGGGTCGGGAGTTACGCCCTATAGCCGAACCGCCGACGGGCGGCTGACCCTGAAGGGCGGAGTGCGCGAAATCCTCGCCACCGAGATGCTCGAAGCGCTCGGGGTGGATACGTCCAAGAGCTTCGCCTTGTTCGAAACCGGCGAAAAGCTCACCCGCGGCGACGAGCCCTCGCCGACGCGCTCTTCGGTCCTGACCCGGCTCAGCCACGGCCATATCCGAATCGGCACCTTCCAGCGCCTGGCCTTTTTCGGCGACACTCAGGCCCTCAACCGGCTGGTTCGCTACTGCCTGGAGCATTTTTACGGCGAGGCCCCGGCAACCAGTGATGTGGAAAATGCGCAACGCCTGTTCGCGCTGGTGTCCAGCGCCACGGCCAGGCTCGCGGCGAGCTACATGGCCGCCGGCTTCGTCCACGGAGTGCTCAACAGCGACAATATCAACATCACCGGCGAGAGCTTCGACTATGGGCCGTGGCGCTTCACGCCCTATTGGGACGGCGACTTCACCGCCGCCTATTTCGACCATTACGGCCTCTACGCCTTCGGATCCCAGCCCGAGGCGATCCAGTGGGACCTCGCCCAGTTTGGCGGCTGCCTGTCGCTGGTCAGCGATGCGGCGCCGCTTTCCGATGCGCTTTCCGCCTGGGGGGACCAGTTCGAGCAGGCGCTGACCGGCAAGCTGCTGTGGCGGCTGGGGGTGGAGCCGGCCGACGAGCAGTCCGATGCAAAGGTCGCGGCCGCGATCGTCGAGGCGCTGGCAATCCGGCAGGTCACCATCGATCGCTTCTTTTTCGACTGGCGCGGCGGGCGCGACCCCGACGGCCGCGCCTATGCCGACAATGCGTTTCGAGAGCTGGCGAGGCTGCTCGAAGGGCGCCGCAATCCCCGGGCGCAAGATCATCCCTATTGGTCCGACGAAGCGACTTGCTCGATGGCGATCGAGGAAGTGGAAGCGATCTGGGACGCGATCGCGCAGCGCGACGACTGGGTGCGCTTCGAGGAAAAGATCGCCGCGATCCGGCGAATGGGCGAAGCTCACCAAAGCTGATGTTTCGCCATCTTGACCGCATCTCCACCGCGTGGTGAGGGCGGCCTGGATGTCCAAGCTCATTTCAACCGAACCCGCCACCGGCAAGAAGATCTGGTCGGGCTCGACCGGCGATGCCGGTGCGCAAGTCGCCGTCGCCCGAAAGGCCCTGGCCGGCTGGGCCAACCATTCGGCCGCCTATCGGATGGAGGCGCTGCGCCGCTTCGCCAATGTCGTGCGCAAGAAGGACGAGGAGTTCGCCACCCTCATCGCGCGCGAGACCGGAAAGCCCTTCTGGGAGTGTAAGACCGAGGTCTCGGCGGTGGTCGGCAAGGTCGAGATTTCGATCAATGCCTATGCCGAGCGCACGCCCAAGCGGACCCTGGAGGCGGCGATAGGCAACAAGGTCGTCGTCCGCCACAAGCCGCATGGGGTGCTCGCGGTTCTCGGCCCCTATAATTTCCCCGCCCACCTTCCCAACGGGCATATCGTCCCGGCGCTGATTGCCGGCAATGCGTTGGTTTTCAAGCCGTCCGAGAAGGCTCCCGCCACCGGCGAATTCCTGGTGCAATGCTTTCGCGAGGCCGGAATTCCCGAAGGCGTCATCCGGCTCCTGATCGGCGGTCCGGACGAGGGGAAAGCGCTCGCCTCCCAGCCCGACATCGACGGACTGCTGTTCACCGGCTCGGTGCGCGCCGGCCAGGCGCTCCACCGCCAGTTCGCGCAGACCCCGGGCAAGATCCTCGCGCTCGAACTCGGCGGCAACAATCCGCTGGTCGTCTGGCATCCCAAGGATGTCGAGGCGGCGGCGACCATCGCCGTCCAGTCCGCTTACTTAAGCGCCGGCCAGCGCTGCACCGCGGCTCGGCGGCTGATCGTCGAGGACGGCAAGCACGGGCCGCTGATCGACGCCATCGCCGGGATGATCGACCGGATCATCGTCGGCGAGCCTTTCGCCGACCCGCAGCCGTTCATGGGCCCGGTCATCGACAATGCGGCCGCCGACCATCTGCAGCAGCAATGGGTCGAGCTGATGAAGAAGGGCGCAACGCCGATCCGACCTCTCGACCGCCCAAACGAGGCGCGGCCCTTTCTGACGCCGGCGCTGATCGACGTCACCGATGCCAAGGACATTCCCGACGAAGAGGTGTTCGGACCGGTTCTTCAGGTCATCCGGGTCAAGGACTTCGATTGTGCGATCGCCGAGGCGAGCGCCACCCGCTTCGGTCTTGCCGCGAGCCTGGTGGGCGGGAGTCCCGAGCAGTTCGAGCATTTCTGGAGCCAGGTCCGGGCCGGGGTCATCAACTGGAACCGGCCGACCAACGGCGCCCCGTCCACCGCTCCGTTCGGCGGCGTCGGACTATCCGGCAACCACCGGCCGAGCGCCTTTTATGCCGCCGATTATTGCGCCTATCCGGTCACCAGCGTCCAGGCGAACCAGGCCCGCGGCGCCATCGCCCAGGGGCTAGCGGACCCCGACATGGTCGAAGACTAGGTCGTCAGCACCCTCGGCTTGCCCTCGCCGTCGAGCGCCACGAAGGTGAATTCGCCCTCGGCGACCAGAATTTTCTCCTCGCCGTCGCGGTTCCGGGCGACGGCCTCGGCTCGAAGCCTGATCGACGTCCGTCCCTGCTTGAGAAGCTCGACATAGACGGAAAGCTCATCGCCGACCGCCATTGCGCCCGGGAATTTGATCGAATCCGCCGCCACCAGGATCGCCTTGCCGCCGCTGTGCCGGGAGGCGAACGACCCGCAGGCCAGCCCCATCTGCCCCATCAGCCAGCCCCCGAACACGCCTCCATAGGGATTGGTGTCGGACGGCATCGCGGTGACGCGGATGAGTGGGACCCGCGCCGGTGGCATCAGGCCAGCATTCCCAGCGGATTTTCGACCAGCCGCTTGAACGCCTGCATCAGCCGCGCCCCGTCGGCGCCGTCGATGGCGCGGTGGTCGAAGCTGCCGGTCGCGCTCATCACCGTCGCGATCTGAAGCGAATCACTGATCAC
>DATKAY010000093.1:0-3350 GCA_035514495.1 Sphingomicrobium sp.
GGCGGGTTGCCGGTCGCCTTCATATAGGCGGCGTCGGCGCAAAGATGCGCGGCCCGGCGCCATTCGCCGGTGGTCACCACGAAGCCCTGGCGGGCTAGTTCGCGCCCCGATTGGACGTCATAGACATAGCAGCCGATCGTCAGCCGCCCGTCGGCACGAGCGTTGACGAAGCCGGACAACAGCAGCTTGGCGCCCGCCTTTCGCCACTCGGGATAGGCAGGCGCGGTGACTTCCGGAAAAGACGGCGTCCTTACATTCTTGACGTCGGCGAGGATGAAGTCGCCGGTGGTCTTCAGGTCGGCGGCGATCAGCGCGGCGATCTGGTGGGCGATCGACCGGGTGTCGCCCGCATCGGTCTCGACATTCTTCTGCGTCGCCAGCGTCGGGACGGCGATGACCGTCGCGGTCGGCGCCCGCTGCGCTCCGGCCACGGCCGGCGACAGGATGAGGGCGAGGCCCGGGACGAGCAGGGCGAAACGGCTAAGGCTGGACATCCGAAACTTCATCATTCCTTGCTGTGGCAATGGCGTTGAACCGCTCCACCCACGCTTTTGGCTGACGCTTGGGCCGCTGGTCCGAAGTCAGAAAGGCGGCAGTGACGACGGAATCGGTCAACAATTCGCTTCCCCGCATGACTCGTTGCTGAATCGTCACCGACGCGGCCCGCACCGCCTCGATCGTGCTGACCACCAGCAAATCCTCGCCGAGATGGGCCGGCCTTCGATAGCGGATTTCGACCTGCGCGACCGCATAGGCGCTGCCCGAGGATTCCAGCTCCGCCCTTTGGTCGATCCCGGCGGCGCGAAGCATGTCCGATCGCGCCCTCTCCATGAATTTCAGGTAATTGGCGTAATAGACGATTCCGGCGGTGTCGGTGTCCTCGAAATAGACGGTCAGCGCGAAATGATGCTCCTGCCGGCCGGCCGGCCCGGCGACGAAGCCGCCGCGATACGGCCGGTCGATGTCACTCACTTGTTCGCTCGAGCTCCCGCACCTGCGCCACGAGATTGCCCAGCGCGGCGTCCATGTCGGCCAGATGCATTCCCCAGCCGGGAACGAACAGCCCGCCGATCCCGACTTCGCCGCCGATCCGGTCGGTTCGCCTGTCCTTGGGATCGGCGTGGGTGCGAAGCGACAAATAACCGCGTTGGCCATCGTTGATGCACTTGCCCGACACCAGTCCCCTGGTGCGCAAATAGGGAGTCGGCGGCGGCCCCTGGGTCGACCATTGCACCGGTCCGCCCGCAACCGGGGCACTCGAGCGCGCGTACCAGACCGAATCCAGCCGCTCCCAGTCCTTCGATCCGGGCTTTGCCGGGTTGGTGCAGGCGATTGTCATCCCCGGTGCCTTCGCCCAGCCGAACATCGCGCCTTCCGGCGGCGGATTGTTTTCGCGGAAGGTGGCCCAGGTCAGCACGCAGCCGGTCTGCCTGGGGCTGGTGCACAAGGGTGTGGACTTGAACGTCCCGCCGACCACCCGGCCCTGCGGGACGAGGACGTTATAGCCCGGGATCACCGCTCGGAGCATCCGGCCGGCGATCGGCTTGCCCTCGATCTCCTGTCTGATCAGCTGCTGCATCATCGCCGAGCCCTGGCTATGGCCGATGAGGACGAACGGGCGGCCGTTATTGTGTTTGGCGAGATAGGTTTTCCAGGCGTTGGCGACATCGGCATAGGCGACCAGCGCCGCCTTGCTGACGTCCACTCCGGCCGACATCGCGGCGATCGAGGCAATCGTCATCTGCCGGTAGGCCGGTGCAAAGGTCCGGCAGGCTCCGGAGAAGCGAGCGAATTGCACCTCGACCGCCCGTCGCTCCTCCGCTCCAAGGTCGAGGTCGCTGTTGAGGCCCTTGTCGCGCGAGACGGTCGGATAGACGTAGAAGCAGTCGATCGACGGGGTCCCGGCGACGGGGCTGAGCGCCGGCCGGCCGTAACCGCCCGGGTCGAGCGTGGCGGTCGGAAGCGGCTTGGCGCAGACGTCCTCGCGCCCCGGCAGACACAGCCAATTTTGCCCGAGCTCGTAATCGACCGCCCCCGGGCTGGTTTCGGCCGCCGGTTGCCCCGGGCTCGCCATGGCGGCGATTGCGGTCAGGAATTCGCGGATCATCTGGTGTTATTCTCCCGTGTCGAACAGTCCCGTCTGGGCGCCCTTTGGAGGAGCCAGGCCGAGGTGGGCCCAGCCGCGCGCATTGAGGCAGCGGCCTCTTGCGGTTCGGGCAATGAGGCCAAGCTGAATGAGGAAGGGCTCGATCACGTCCTCGATCGTGTCGCGCGGCTCCGACAGCCCGGCGGCCAAAGTCTCGACCCCGACCGGGCCGCCGCCGTAGATCTCGGCGATCATCGCCAGATAGCGCCGGTCCATCGAATCGAGCCCCAGCTTGTCGATCTCGAGCCTCGACAGCGCCTGATCGGCGAGCCCGGCATCGATTTCTTCGCCGCCCGAAGCATGGGCGAAGTCGCGCACCCGCCGGAGCAGTCGCCCGGCGATCCGCGGCGTGCCGCGCGACCGGCGAGCGATCTCGTGGGCGCCCTCGTCGGCGACCTTGGCATCAAGCAGCGTGGCGACTCGCCGGACCACCTGCTCGAGCTCCTCGACCGAATAGAAGTCGAGCCGGACCGGGATTCCGAAACGGTCGCGAAGCGGCGTCGTCAAAAGCCCCTGCCGGGTGGTCGCCCCGACCAAAGTGAAGCGCGGCAGGTCGATCCGCACCGACCGGGCCGACGGGCCCTCGCCGATCATCAGGTCGAGCGCCCGGTCTTCCATCGCCGGATAGAGCACTTCCTCGACCGCCGGGTTGAGCCGGTGAATCTCGTCGATGAACAGGATGTCCCCGTCCTCCAGGTTGGTGAGAATCGCCGCAAGATCGCCCGATTTCGCGATCACCGGGCCCGAAGTGGCTCGAAAGCCGACTCCCATCTCGCGGGCGAGAATCCCCGCCAGGGTGGTCTTGCCGAGCCCTGGAGGTCCGTGAAGAAGCACATGGTCGAGCGCTTCGCTTCGGCTCTTTGCGGCAGCGACGAACACCCGCAAATTCTCCCGCGCCGACTGCTGGCCGATGAACTCGTCGAGGCTTTTTGGGCGAAGCGCCGGGTCGGCATCCTCGCTGGTCCGTTCGGGCGTGGTTATCCGGGCGGGATCGGTTGCCATTCAGGCATCCTTCCTACGGGCGCCCCGCTGCCAGGGCCAGCGCCCTTCGATTTCCATTTCCAGGGTGAAGCTGAGCAAGGTCCGAAGCAGGACGATGACGGCCAAAGAGGTGACGCTCTCGACGCTGAACTCGACGGTGATCGTGTTGATGATGTCGGCTGCGACCAAAAATTCGAGGCCCAGCAAAATCGACCGTCCGAAG
>DATKAY010000094.1:0-4475 GCA_035514495.1 Sphingomicrobium sp.
CCGCGAGCCCGAATGTTGATCCGCCCCTGCGCGTCGTAGCTGCCACTGCCCTCAGTAATCCGGATCCTGGGGGCAGCCAGGCGCAGGGAGGAGAAGCGGATGGACCCGTCGGGCGCATAGCGAAGCTGCGCCGAGGCGGTCAGGTTGCCGCCCAGGAAGTTGCGCACGCTTTCGTTGAACAATTGGGTGGAGCGCGCCCGGACGGTGCCGACGAGGCTGAGCCCGGCGCCGGTCGAGCGCAGGTCGGCATCGGTCCGGATATTGAAAATGCCGACGCTGTCGATTCGATAATTGTCGATCCGGCCGTCGAGCGCGCCAGTGTATCGGCCGGTGCTGACGTCGGCGACGATGACTGCATTGGCATCGATCCGGTCGGACCGGATTCGCAGATTGTCCGACAGGATTCGCGGCCAGTCGACGGCAAAGTCGCCGTTGATCCGGATGTTGGTCAGGGTGCCGCCGGCAATGCTGTCGAGGCCGGTAATCGCCTGCGCCCGCGCATTCACAGGCACTGCAACATGGTCGTCGCGGAAACGGGCTTTGCCGGCGGCGCGAAGGCCGATCACCCCGGTATCGCCGAAAGCGAGCCTCGAGGCGGTCAGCGCATAGTCGACGTCGGGGCGCGCCATTGCGCCGTTGAGGGAGACGAGGCCGCGAATGTCCCTGCCGGCCAGGTTCGGTGCGATCGCGGTGGGCCGAAGAAGGCTAAAGTTGAGCTTCAGCGCATTGAAGCGGTTGCGCCCGAGGTCGAGGCCGCCGTTCGCCACCAGCTGGAAGACGTCGCTGGAAAGCCGGCCGGCGAGTTCGGCCCTGCGATTCTCCCAAGTCGACTGAAGCTCGACATTGGTGACCGGGCCAAGCAGGTTCGAAACGACTCCTGGCCCCAACAGCCGGGATGCCCGCGCCTGGCCGCGAGCGCCCAAGGTTCCGTCACGGGCGCTCAGCGCCAGCTTGGCGAGCGGCGTGCCTCCCAGATCGGCCGACAGCCGGCCGTTCCACCTGGCCCAGTCCCCTTCCCCGGCGACCCTGACCGCCAGCGGCTGGTCGAGGCCGGCCATTCGAGCGAAAACGCCGCCCCTGGGAGCGCTGAGGAAGAGGTTGAGCGCAAGCTCATTGTCTTGAGGCACCGCATTGAGCTCGAGCGCGACGCGATCGCCGCCGGCGCGCCCGTCGCCGCCGATCACCATTCCATTGAGCCGAACCTGCGCTCGGCCATCGGCAATTTTCAAAGCACCCTCGACCGAGCCGACGCGGCGCTCTCCGGTCACCGGCCGCTCGACAACCAGGCGGTCGATCTTGAACTGCCGGATGTCGATGTCGATGTCGGGAAGCAGCGGGCCTTCGCTCGGCTCAGTTACATCGAACTTTGGGAGCCGCAACAGCCGGGCTTCGGGCGCGTAGAGCGAACGGATGTCGATGTGATTGCGCAGATAGTTGAACGGCCGCCAGTCGAGACGGGCGACCGGCGCTCGAAAGAAGGCGCCCTGTGGATCGTAGAGCGTCAGTCCGCGGATCGTCGCCTCGCCGTAAAGCGAGCCGTCGATGCGATCGATGCCGATCCTCATCCCGTTCTCGAATTCCAGGCTTTCGACCTGATTGACGACGAAACGGCGGCCCGGACCGGTGTCGAGGAAGGCGAGGATCAGCGCGGCAAGCGCCAACAGGGCCAGCAGCCCGAGCCCCAGGACCTTGCCGAACCGGCGCCACGGGCTTGCGCGCAGGACAACAACGTCTTCGCTCTCGCGTCGCGGAACGTCCTGTTCACCTTTGGCGACAATGTCGACCATCAGAAGGCCTGCCCGATCGACACATAGACGTTGATCCGGCTCTCGCCCGGCCGCCGGCCCAGCGGCGTGGCGACATCCACCCGGATCGGCCCGAAATTCGTATAATAGCGAGCGCCCACACCGACGCCGATTCGAAGATCGCTGAAGCCTGGGATGCGGTCGTTGTAGATTTGTCCCGTGTCCACGAAGGCCACCGCGCCATAGTCACCAAACCGGTAGCGAACTTCGCCTGCCGCCTCGAAGACGCTGAGGCCGCCGAGCGGATTACCCTCGGGATCGCGGGGACCGAGCTGCTGATAGCCAAAGCCGCGAACCGAGCCGCCGCCGCCCGCGTAGAAACGGCGCGACGGAGCAAGGTCGTTGCGGTCGATTCCCAAAGTGGTGCCGATCCGGGTTCGGCCTGCAAGGACCAGGCTGTCGCTGGCAGGATAATAGGCACTCGCGTCGATCTGCGACCGCAAATAGGGGCGCACTGCGTCGCTTAAAGAGGCTTCCGGCTGGGCGAGCAAATTGGCTCTATAGCCTTTTGTCGGGTTCAGAAGGCTGTCGCTGCGGTCGATTCCGATCTCACCGGCGAGCGCGCCGATCAGATACTTGCGCTCTTTCCGTTCGCCCGCCTCGAAGTCGAAGGCTTCCTCGACGGTGCCGAGAATCTCCGCTCCGAGGGCCCAGGTGAACGGCTTGTTCCAGATCGGGGTGCTGTCGTAACTCAGCCGTGCGGCAAGGCGCGCCGTCAGCGCCTCGAAGGCCTCATAGTCACTGCGCCGTGCCTCCGCCAAGACCTGGAAGGTCCGGTCTCGCTTCCCCGCGTTGGAGCGCCGGAAGGTCACACTTGCCCCCTGCTCGCCGGTGCCGGCGATGGCGGAGGCGATCAGCGCGCCTTCCGGCGGGAACAAATTGTTGTGAGTCCAGCTCCCCTGGACGAGGAAACCGCGGCCGGTCCCGTAGCCGGCGCTAGCCGCCAGGGTGCGCGCAGGACCGGCGTCCTGAGTGACGACCAAAGTCACATATTCGGTGCCGTCGCCGGCCGGGACGCCCGTCCGCCGCGGCTCCACCGCAACGGTCGAAAACAGGCCGGTTGCGATCAACGCCCGGCGCAGGTCGTCGACCATTCGGCTGTCGTAGATCTCACCCTGCTCGAAGCGCGCGATGGTCTGCACGTGCTCGGCACCGAAAGCGAGATCTCCCGTCGTCTGGATGTTGTTGAACCGCGCACGCGGACCAAGCTCCACCGGGAGCGTATAGTCGCCCAGATGCGTGTCCGGATCGAGCAGGATGTCGCGTCCGCCGACCTCGGCGAACGGATAGCCGAATTGCGGCAGCGCGACCTGGAGAACCGCTTCGGCAGCCTGGATTTGCGCCGCGACGATCGGGTCGCCGGTCTCGACCGGAAAATTCTCTTCCACGAGCCCCGGCGGCGCCGTCGGGCCCGCCGTCACGTTGATGGTGCCGATGCGATACCGCGCTCCCGGAGCAACGCGGATTCGTGCGATGACGGGCTCGCCCTCGCTTGCCGAGCGATCGAGCCGGGTGTCGATCGTCGCGGAATACCAGCCTTGGGATTCCAGGATCGTGCCGAGCAGCTCGGCGTCTTCGGAAAGGCGAGCTCTAAGCATCGCTTCGTTGGCGGCGGTCCCTTCACCCTCGTGGAGAGCGGCGAGGTCCCGGAATTGCGCGGTGAGGTTCGGCTCTGCAAGAGCGTCCACCGCTTCGAGGCCGGTCACCTCGATTGCGTAGGATATCTCGGCCGACCCGGAATCGGGCGCGGGTTCGGCATAATCCACCGGGCGGACGTCGAACTGCTCGAGCGGCGGCAAGGGCTGCACGAGGGCCGGATCATTGACTGGCGCCATACCCTCGACATCGAGGGGGTTCCCAAGCCGCTGTTCGAACTGCTCGATGCTTTCCAGCGGAGCCTGCAGCTCTCCATCGGGCTCCGGCGGAAGTGGCGGCACCTCCGACTGAAGCTCGGATTCCGGGATGATGGTCTCGATCTCGGGCAGGTCCGAGCCCGCGGGAGGCGCCGGCACCCCCGACTGGCCGGATTGGGCCGCCGCCGCCGAGGTCCCTACTGCAGCGTCGAGCAGCAGCAGTGCCGGGATAAAACTGTGCCTCAAAAATTTCGACCCGGGGCCAAGCATTTGAAACACCTAGAGGAATATGCCGAAAGCTGCCACCGCTGAGCTTTCGGGATTGAACATAGGGAAATTTCCCGAATCGGGCATCTCTTCGTGGCTTATCACCGCGCCTGAGACGAATAACCTGAGCAAGGGCCATAGTCCTCGCGGCATCGGCTCTTGCAGCCGTGCGGCAGTTTGACCCGTTGCGATGCGCGTGCCAACCCGCCGTCATGACGCACGAGGACAAGACACAGCAGATCTGGGGCGGCCGCTTTGAAGGCGGGCCTGCCGAGCTGATGCAGCGTATCAATGCCTCGATACAATTCGACAAGAGGTTGTGGCGCGAGGACATCGCCGCTTCGAAGGCCCATGCGGCCATGCTCCGGGACCAGGAAATCCTCAGCGGTTCCGAGGCGGCAGCCATCCTCCAGGGGCTCGACCAGATCGCCGCGGAATATGAGCGTGACGGAGTGCCCGAGCTAGTCGAGCTCGAGGACATCCACATGACGGTCGAGCATCGGCTGGGCGAATTGATCGGCCCGGCGGCGGGACGGCTGCACACGGCGCG
>DATKAY010000095.1:0-22376 GCA_035514495.1 Sphingomicrobium sp.
GCCTTCGCACGGGCGCGCCAGAACGCCCGCTTCGCGCTGTGCGGGATGATCGCCGGCTACAACAGCCGCGATCCGATGTGCTTCCGCTACATCATTCGAACGATCGCGATGCGGATCACCGTCAAGGGTTTCCTCTACGGCGATTATGTCTCGCGGCTCGACGAATTCTACCGGGACATGGGCGAGTGGACCGCCAGCGGCAAAGTCAAATCGCACGAGACCGTCCTCGACGGACTTGAAAGGACGCCCGAGGCCTTCCTCGGCCTGTTCGAGGGCACCAATACGGGCAAGATGCTGGTCCGGGTCTAGAACTGGCAGGCCGCCGGATCGCCGCTTTCGAGACCGCGCCGCAACGCCGCCTGGCGCTGTTCCGAGGTGCCGTGGGTGAAGGTCTCGGGGACCACTCGGCCCTGCGTGTTGCGCTGGAGCGTGTCGTCGCCGATCGCCTCGGCGGCGCGCATCCCCTCCTCGATATCGCCGGGCTCCAGGATCGATCCGCGCTCGTCGCGCGCATTGGCCGCCCACACCCCCGCATAGCAATCGGCCTGGAGCTCGACCTGCACCTGGATTTGGTTGCCCTCGAGGCGGCCGGCGCTGGCCTGGGCCCGCTGGGCCTCGTCGAGCCTTCCGGTCAGGTGCTGGACGTGGTGGCCGACCTCGTGGGCGATCACATAGGCCTGGGCGAAATCGCCGGGCGCTCCGAAGCGGCGGCTCAGCTCCTCGAAGAAGCGGGGATCGATGTAGATGCGCTGGTCGCTCGGGCAGTAGAACGGGCCCATCGCCGCCTGGGCGGCCCCGCAGCCGGTCTGGTCGTAATCGCTGTAGGCGACCAGCTCGGCCGGGCGGTATGTCGCCCCCCGCGCGCGGAACAGCTCGCTCCACACATCCTCGGTCGAAGCGAGCGCTCCGCTGAGCAGCTGCCGTTCCTCGGCGCCCAGGGTGGACTGGCCGGTCGAAGCTTGCTGGGACGGGCCGGAGGTGCCGGGAAGGATCCCGCCCCCTCCCCCGATCGACGTCAGGACGAAATAGCCGACCAGCAGGACGACGACTCCGCCAATCCCGAAGCGGCTCGCGACCAGCGGAAGCAGGCAGCCGAGCATGCCGCCGCCCCGCCCGCCGCCGAAGCGGCTTTGCCCGGTCTTGTCGATGAAGTTGTCGCTGCCGTCGCCGCCTAGTCTCACCATCTCAGCCGATCCTCCTGAAGACGTCCAATGCGCGAGCGCTGCCGCAGTTGCAGGAGTCCGCAGCAGTTGCAAAGGCCGGCCGGCGCGGCGAGTAGCGTGAGCAAAAGGAGCTTTTCATGATTCTTGAAGGAAAAGTCGCGCTCGTCACCGGGTCCACCTCGGGAATCGGACTGGCCATCGCCCGGGCGCTCGCTGCCCAAGGCGCGAAACTGATGATCAACGGCTTTGGCGACCCAAACGAGATCGACCGGCTCGCCGACGAGCTGGGCGCGGTCCACGACGGCGCCGACCTTTCGCAGCCCGACCGGATCGCAGCGATGATGAAGCGCTGCGCCGACGAGCTCGGGGCGCCCGACATCCTCGTCAACAATGCCGGGATCCAGCACGTCTCCCCGGTCGAGGATTTCCCGCCGGACAAGTGGGACGCGATCCTCGCGGTCAACCTGTCGGCGGTCTTTCATACGGTTCGCGCCGCCGTCCCCGCCATGCGCGAGAAAGGCTGGGGCCGGCTGATCAACACGGCCAGCGCCCACAGCCTTGTCGCGAGCCCCAACAAGTCGGCCTATGTCGCTGCCAAGCACGGCGTCGCCGGCTTCACCAAGACCGTCGCTCTCGAAACCGCGCGCGACGGAATCACGGCCAATTGCATTTCGCCGGGCTATGTCTGGACCTCGCTGGTCGAAAACCAGATTCCCGACACGATGAAGGCCCGTAACCTGACCCGCGAGCAAGTGATGAACGACGTCCTCCTCGCGGCTCAGCCGACCAAGCAGTTCGTCACTCCCGAGCAGGTCGCTGCGCTGGCCGTTTTCCTGTGCCGCGACGAGGCCGCCTCGATCACCGGAGCAAACATCAGCATGGACGGCGGCTGGACTGCTGCATAGTCTGGGCGCGATGCGGCTCGCCCTTCCCGCCTTGCTACTCGCCCTTTCCGGCTGCTCGGTCATCGAGCCACCCGCCGGGCTGGTCGTGCAACCGCACCGGGACTGGCGCGCGATTGCCACCGAAGCGGACCGCGAGAGGCTCAGGGACTGGCGAAGCGCCTTCACTTCCGCGCTCGTCGCGGCCCGGGCGAGCGGCCATGGCGAAAAAATCGCCCGCGAAGGTGCGCTGCTCGATCCCGATGCCGCGCTTCCCGGCCCCGCCATCCCCGAGGGGCTCTATCGCTGCCGGGTGATCAAGCTTGGCGCCAAATCGCCTGGCATGCTCGATTTCGTCGCCTATCCAGGCTTCGACTGCCGGGTCAGCAAGGAAGGCGAGCGCCAGGCCTTTGCGAAGCTCACCGGGTCGCAGCGGCATGTCGGAATCCTTTTCCCCCTCGACCAGCTTCGCCAGGTCCTGCTCGGAACGCTCATTCTTGGCGACGAGGCCGCAGCAAGGCAGTATGGAGTCGATCCGGTCCGCAACCTTGCCGCCTTCCTCGAGCGGATCGGCCCCGATCGCTGGCGGCTGGTAATGCCTTCCCCGGCATTTGAATCGCAGCTCGACGTGATGGAGCTGGTACCTGCACCGTAAGGAGAGCGTAGGAATGAAACTCGCATTGATCGCCGGAGTTGCCGCAATGATGCTTTCAACTGCCGCCACCGCCGCAACGCTTCGACAGTCGGTCGAGGCCGATATGCCGCTTTTGATGGAGGTGTACCGCGATCTCCATGCCAATCCGGAATTGTCGTTCCAGGAGGTGAGGTCGGCCGCCAAGCTTGCTGCCGAGGTACGCAAGCTCGGGTTCGAGGTGACCGAAAAAATCGGCAAGACCGGAGTGGTCGCGGTCATGAAGAACGGCCCGGGACCGGTGCTGACGATCCGCGCCGACATGGATGCCCTGCCGGTCAAGGAGCAGACCGGCCTCCCCTTTGCCTCCACGGCGGTCGGCACCCTTCCCGACGGCACCGAGGCGCCGGTGATGCACGCCTGCGGGCATGACACCCACATGGCCAGCTGGATCGGGACCGCCCGGCGGCTGGCGGCGATGAAGGACCAATGGTCCGGGACCCTGGTGATGATCCTTCAGCCCGCCGAGGAAATCGGGCGCGGTGCGGAGGCGATGCTCGAGGACGGGCTCTACACCCGCTTTCCGAAGCCCGATTACGTGCTCGCCTTCCACGACAAGGCGGACCTTCCGGCCGGGATCATCGGGATGGCTCCGGGCTATGCCCTTGCCAGCGTCGACAGCGTCGACATTACTGTTCACGGGGTCGGGGGACACGGCGCCTATCCGCACACCACCAGGGACCCGATCGTGCTTGGCTCGCAGATCGTCACCGCGCTGCAGACTTTGGTCAGCCGCGAGAACGATCCCCAGCAACCGGCCGTGGTGACGGTCGGAAGCTTCCGCTCGGGCTCCAAGCACAACATCATTTCCGACGAGGCGAAGCTTCAGCTGACGGTTCGAAGCTACACGCCCGAGACCCGCAAGCTCCTTCTTGACGGGATCAAGCGGATCGCCCGCGGACAGGCGATTGCGGCCGGCCTGCCCGAAGACAAGATGCCCGAGGTCGTGGTCCGCGAAAGCGAGTTCACCCCGGCCACCTTCAACACCGAGAAGTTTTCCGACCGGGCGATGAAGCTGTTCACCGAACACTTCGGCTCCGACCGGGTGCAGACGGTGCCGGCAGTCATGGGCGGCGAGGATTTCAGCCGCTATCGCCTTGCCGACGAATCGATCGAGAGCCTGCTGTTCTGGGTCGGCGGAACGCCGCTCGACAAGTGGAAGGCGGCGGACGGAAAGGCGCAGAACCTGCCCTCGCTCCACAGCCCCTTCTTCGCTCCGGATGCAGAGGCGGTCATTTCGACGGCGACCGAGGCGTTGACCCTCGCCGCGCTCGATATTCTCAAGAAGGGCTAGCGCCTCCGCCTCCGCCTGCGACCTGCGACGCTGTCAAAGAGCGGCGATCGCCCTGACCGTGCGCTCGACGTCCGCCTCATTGGTCAGAAGGCTCGGCGCCACCCGGACGAAGCTCGGGGTGTAGAACCCCGGCGTGACGCTGGCGATGATCCCCTGTTCGTGGAGCCGGCGGACCGCTTGCTGCGGAGTCATTCCCGCAACCTCGAAGGCAATGATTCCGGCGGAGAGCTCCGGGGTTATCGGGGTGTGGATTCTCACCTTGGGGAGCTCCGCCATTCCGGTCTTGGCGAGGGTGTTAAGGTAATGGATTCGTTTGGCGATCCGGTCCTTGCCGATCCCCGAATGGAATTTGAAAGCTTCGTCGAGCGCCCAGCGGTGCTCGAAGCTGTGGAACCCGCCCGGCGTATGGATCGCGGCCGGCGGCATTTCCTGCGGGGGCACCCCTCGCCACATCGGATCGAAGGTCGGGATAGCCGGCTGCACGAACGGCCAGACATCGGCCTTGCCCCAGACCAGTCCGGTGCCTCGCGGCCCGGTCAGCCATTTGTGAGTCCCCGCGATGAAGAAATCGGCACCCAGATCGGGTGTCGCGACATCCTCGATCCCGAAGCCGTGGACCCCATCGACAGCAAGCAGCGTCCGGGTCTCCGCCGGCTTGCCGCGGTTGTGCGCTCGCACAACCTCCGCGATCCGGCTGACCGGCATTTTGACTCCGGTTCCCGAATGGACCCAGGTGATCGCGAGCAGGCGCGTGTTGTCGCGCAAATTCCTTCGGACATTCTCCACCACCTCGTCGGCCGTGACCCCCGACGGCTCCGCATAAAGCGGCTCCTGGCGAAGGGCCGCGCCTGATCTCTGCGCGCCGTAGCGCGCCGAAACGGTCGTGACGATGTGATCGCGCGTGTCGGTAAGAATCTCCTGTCCAGGCTCCAGCTTCAGGCCCGAATAGACGAGGCCGAGGCCCATCGTCGTGCTGTCGGTAAAGGCCAGCTGGTCGGGATCCACCCGCATGTAGGCGGCCGCCGCGTCCCGAACTGCCCGTTCGAACCGCCCAATGTTCTCGTCGATGTAGACAAGCGCATTCTCGTCCAAACTACGCCGGTGCCGCGCGATCGCGTCCCGCACCGGTCGAGGGTGGGCGGCGAGGTAGAAGCTCGACATCTGGACGATTCCAGGCTGAAGCTCGAACTGGTTTTTGACCTCGTCCCAGGAGGAGCTGCGGTCGGGCCGGAAGGTGGGAAGCTGCGCGACCGTCGAGCGGGCCAGCCCGGCGCTGGCTGCTGCCGCGCCGCCAACTGCGGCCGCGGTCAGGAATTGCCTCCGATCCATGCTTCACTCCCCGGTTTTGATCCTCAAACCTATCAGCTTGCCCGTTACAAAACCACAGAGCGCTAGGCGCTCGCCTCGTCGAGCAGCGCGATCTGTTGCGGCGTCAGGTCAAGCTCCAGAGCGGCCAGCTGCTCGGCCAATTGCGGCGTGCTGGTCGCGCTCGCGATCGCGGCGGTGATCGCCGGCTGCACCATCGTCCAGGCGAGCGCAATCGTCGCCAGAGCAGCTCCGGTTTCGGCCGCGATCTGGTCCAGGACCTCGAGCGATTTTTTGCCCTTCCCTTCCAGATAATCGATGTTGCGCATCCCCCGCGGGCTCTTGTCGAGATCCTCGCGGCTTCGGTACTTGCCGGTCAGGAAGCCGTTGGCGAGGCTGTAATAGGAGAAGACGGCGAGCCCGTGGCGGAGCGCAGAATCGCGAAGCTCTCCCTCGAACCGCGACCGCTCGAGCAAATTGTACCAGGGCTGCAGGGCGCTTGGAGGCGTATAGCCGCAGCGGTGGGCGGTCTTGACCGCCTCATCGACACGATCGGCGGTGAAGTTGGACAGGCCGACCGCCCGGATCTTGCCGAGCTCCACCAGTCGATCGAAGGCCCCGAGGCTCTCGTCCAGCGGCACACTCTCGTCGTCCTTGTGCTGGTAATAAAGGTCGATGCAGTCGGTGCCGAGCCGCTCCAGCGATTGGTCGCAGGCGGCATGGACAATATCGGGCGCAAGGCCGGCCATCATCCCGACCTTGGTCGCGATCACCACCTCCCCGCGGCGGCCGCTTGCCTTCAGCCACCGGCCGATCAGCCGCTCGCTCTCGCCGCCTTTGTGTCCCGGCGCCCAGGCCGAATAGACGTCCGCGGTGTCGATCATCGTCCCGCCGGCATCGACGAACGCGTCGAGAATGGCGAAGCTGGTCGCTTCGTCGGCGGTCCAGTCGAAGACATTGCCGCCAAGCGCCAGCGGCGAGACTTCGAGCCCGCTGGTTCCAACCTTTCGCTTCTGCACCATGGCTTTCTCCCTTCCGCAGACCGTTACCTCAAGATCTTATCGAAAGCAGCGTTCATCACTTTTTTGTAAAGTTTAGCGACACAAGTGGAATGTCGATGAACTTTCCATCGAGCGCGCAGTGACGCCGCTGGTCTACTTCTGGGGCCATGCGCTTGCCGCGACCATGTTCGCGTCGCTTTTGTTGTGGCGGCTGGCGGCCGGCGCTCGCCAGCCGGGCCACCGGCTGCTGCTCGGCGCCTTCGCACTCACTGCCTGCTGGGCATGGCTCGAAGCGATCTCGCCGGGAGCGCCGGTCGCGAGCTATGCCGAGACCGCGCGCAACCTCGTCTGGGTCGGCCTTCTCTACCACCTGTACGCGTCCGGCAGCGAGGGGCGCCAGCAAGGAGTCCGCCTGGTCTACGGCGCGGTTTCGGCGGTCCTGGGCCTGTTGCTGGTCACCACCACCGTCCTCCTGGCGGCACCGAGCGCGCCGGTCGAGGAGGCCGAGCGCATCCTCAGGCTGACCGCGGCCGCGGGCTCGCTGGTCCTCGTCCACAATCTCTATGCGCAGGCCTCCCCGGCAAGCCGGTCGAACATCCGCTTCGCAATGCTCGCGCTCGCGCTCATCTGGACCTACGACCTCAATTTCTACACCGTCGCGTCCCTCGCCCCGGCCGCCGGAGGCGGCCTCGAACAATGGCGCGGGCTCGCGGTCGCCCTGACCGGGCCGCTGTTCGCGCTCGGCGCCCGTCACGAGGAAGACTGGCGAATCCGGCTGTCCCGGGCAGCCACCTTCCAGTCGCTCTCGCTGCTCGCAATCTGCGCCTATTTCGCGGTGATGGCGGTTCTTGCGACCGCCCTGAAGGGCGCGGGCGGCGACTGGCTGAAAGCGGTCTCGGTCGCGGTTCTCGCGGTGATGGTGGTCGGGGCGATGGTGCTGTTGCCGAGCCCGCGCGCTCGAAGCTGGGCCAAGGTCAAGATCGCCAAGCATTTGTTCGAGCACCGCTACGATTATCGCTCCGAATGGCTTCGCTTCGCCGAGACGCTCGGCGGGTCCGGAGCCGAGGCGCGGCCGCTCGGCGAGCGAGTGATCAAGGCCTTCGCCGATATTCTCGATTCGCCCGGCGGATTGCTGATCGAAGCGGAGCCGACCGGCTCGGTTGCCGTCGGAGCCGAGTGGAACTGGAGCGGCCGAAAGCCTCCTCAAGGAGAGGGTGCCGGCGATTTCTGGGAGTCGGTGGCGAGCAGCGGACGGATCGTGGAGCTGGACCATGGCCGGAACGGGTCGCCCGGGGCCCCGGGCGCGCTTCCGGTCCCCGGCTGGATGCTCGACGACCCGGATGCGTGGCTATGCGTTCCACTAATCCATAACGACAAGGCGATCGGCCTCGTCCTGCTCTCGCCGCCCGAATATCTGCGTGCCCTCGACTGGGAGGACTTCGACCTTCTTAGAACGGCGGGACGGCAGGCGGCCAGCTCGCTTGCCGAGGCCCAGGGACAGCGCGCGCTGTCCGATGCGCAAAGGTTCGACGAATTCAATCGCCGATTCGCCTTCATTCTTCACGACATCAAGAATTTGGTGAGCCAGCTTTCTTTGCTGTCGCGCAATGCCGAGCGGCACGCCGACAATGCCGAGTTCCGGTCCGACATGATGGCCACCCTCAAGAGCTCGATCGGCAAGATGAACGAGCTTCTGGCCAGGCTTTCTCCAAAGGCATCGGCCCGGCCGCAGCGGGCGCAGCCGCACCCGCTTCGTGACATTCTCGCCGCGGCGATCGCCTCGCGGCGCGGCCCGCATGAGGTCCGGCTGCTCGGTGCGACCGGCCAATGGGCAATCGCCGATCCCGTCGGCCTCGAGCAGGCGGTCGGTCACCTGGTCCAGAATGCCATCGACGCGAGCCCGGCCGACCGCCCGATATCGCTTCACGTCGCCCGTCACGGCCAGGAGGTGGCGATCTCGATTTCCGACGAGGGCAGCGGGATGGACCCGGAATTCGTCCGGACCCAGCTGTTCCAGCCCTTCTCGTCGACCAAACCGGCCGGGTTCGGGATCGGCGCTTTCGAGGCCAAGACGCTGGTCGGCGCCATGGGCGGCCGGATTTCGGTCGAGAGCCAGGCCGGCGAAGGGACCGTCTTCACCATTCACCTGGCGGCCGCCGAGGCGGCGGACCAACAGAAGCGGAAAATTGCATGAGCAGCGACGACGACCTGCCGGTCCTCCTGGTCGTCGAGGACGACGAGGGTCTCCAGCGCCAGCTGAAATGGGCCTACGACGGCTACCGGGTCGTGGTCGTCGGCGACCGAGGCTCGGCGATCGAGCAGCTTCGGCTTCACGAGCCCGCGGTGGTCACGCTCGACCTCGGCCTTCCCCCCGATCCCGACGGGACCGAGGAAGGCTTTGCGACGATGCGCGAGATGCTGGCGCTCAAGCCCGACACGAAAATCATCGTCGCGTCCGGCCATGGCGCCCGGGAAAGCGCGCTCAAGGCCGTCGCGCTCGGGGCCTATGACTTCTACCGCAAGCCGATCGACATCGACGAGCTCGGGCTGATCGTCGCCCGCGCCTTTCACCTCTTCGGGATCGAGGAGGAGAATCGGCGCCTCGAGCAATCCGCCGGCTCCACCGTGCTTGGATCGATCATCACCGGGGCCCCGGAAATGCAGAAGGTCGCGCGTACCATCGAGCGGGTGGCGGCGACCAACGTGTCCGTCATGCTCCTGGGGGGCAGCGGCACCGGCAAGGAACTGCTGGCGCGCGCGGTTCACGAAAAGAGCGACCGGGCTTCGGGACCCTTCGTTGCGATCAACTGCGCGGCGATCCCCGAGAACCTGCTCGAGGCGGAATTGTTCGGCTACGAGCGCGGGGCGTTCACCGGCGCGGTCAAATCGAATGTCGGCAAGGTCGAGCTTGCCGAGGGCGGCACTTTGTTCCTGGACGAGGTCGGGGATATTCCGCTGCCGCTCCAGGTGAAGCTGCTTCGATTCCTCCAGGAGCGGGTGATCGAGCGGATCGGCGGGCGCCAGGCGATCGCCGTCGACACCCGGATCGTGTCCGCCACCCACCAGGACCTGGAAAAGATGATTGCCGAGAGCCGCTTCCGCGAGGACCTTTATTACCGGCTTGCCGAAATCGTCGTGAAGATCCCGGCGCTCGTCGAGCGTCCGGGCGATGCGGTCCTGCTTGCCCGCCATTTCGTCAACCTTTTCGCCCGGGAGATGAACCCGAAGATCCAGGGCCTGTCGCCCGACGCCCTCGCGGCGATCGACAGCTACGGCTGGCCCGGCAACGTGCGCGAGCTCGAAAACCGGCTCAAGCGCGCTGTCATCATGGCGGACGGAAAACTGGTGAGCGCCGCCGATCTTGATCTTACCGAAGCCGCGCCCGACGGGGAGGAGCTGCTGATCAACCTTCGCGCTGCCCGGGAGATCGCCGACCGAAAGGCGATCCGGCAGGCGCTCAGCCGAACCGACAACAATATCTCGGGGGCCGCCAAGCTGCTCGGGATCAGCCGGCCGACTCTCTACGACCTGCTCAAGCAGTATCGGCTGAGCGCTTAACGGCGCGGATAGCCGGGTTGCGGAAGGTTCGCGGTCGCCCGCTCGAGCTCCTCCGCCATTTTCGACAGCGCTTTGCTCATTGCCGGAAGGCTTTTTGAAAGGGCCTGCATCGCCGCCTCGATCTGCGGCTTGGCCTCGGAAACCTGCCGCTCCAGCTCCTGCCCGGAAATCCGGCCGACATCGCCGAGGGTCCGGTTGCGGTCCTGCTCGGTGACCGGCCGGCCCTGGGCCGCCGCCTCGATCTCGCCGACCGGCAGGTTGAGAAGCGCTTTGGAAAGAGCCTCGGTCATTCCGGTGATGCGCTCGACGAACTCGGGGTCGGTGAGCTCGGGCGGGATCCGGATTGGCTCATGCCCGGGCGCGGCTGCCACCGGGGCGGCCAGGCCCGCGATCAGTGCAAAAGCGGCGAGACGGTGAAGCATGGCATTTCCTCTCGAGCCGGTTCTAGCACGAGAACAAGGGCAATCAAATCAGCGCATTGACAACCAGACGAGGGCCGCGCTGCCGACCAGCATTCCGAGCAGCAGGATCGGCATCGGTCCGGCTCAGGCCGCCTGGTCGACGGCGCGTTCGGCCCAGCGGCCGCCGGACCGGAAGCGGCCGAGCCACTGCGGCGCGACCGCCTCGAGCGCGGTCGGCGTGATTTGGAATGCCTCAAGGCCCTTCGACCTTTTGGACGGAAGGTTGTCGCGCTGGAGCATCTTCCACTGGTCCCTGGTGAGGGGGGCGCCCGGAAGGAAGCCGAACCAGGAGAGCAAGGCGGCGGCGAAATCGGGAAGCTCGAGAAGCTCCGGCTGGCGGCCGGCGGAGCGCGCCGAAACCGCGTAAATGTCCTCCATCGTCATCACTTGCGGCCCGCCGATCTCGAAGATCCGCCCGCCATGAGTCCGGGGGTCGAGCGCGGCGGCGGCAATCGCCTCTGCGAGGTCCTGCACATAGACCGGCTGGAAGCGGCGCTCGGCCGCGATCACCGGAAGCACCGGGAGCCTCGACATGGCCGCCAGGCGGTTGGTCAGATTGTCCTCCGGCCCGAACACGACCGACGGCCTGATGATCGTCGCATCGGGAAATTCCGAGCGGACCGCTCGCTCGCCTTCGCCCTTGGTCCGGCCGTACACCGAGGCCGAGTTCGCATCGGCCCCGATCGCCGAAATGTGCACCAGCGCCTTCGCCCCGGCGTCCCGGGCGGCTCGAGCGAGATTGCGGGCGCCCTCCACATGGGTCGCTTGCAGCGAGCCGGAGAAGGTGCCGACGAGGTTGATGACCGCGAAGGCTCCGGTGACCGCGGCCCGGACCGAATCCGCGTCGGTGATATCGGCTCGAACCGAGCCCAACTGGCCGACGGCTGCCAGCGGCTGGAGGAAATAGGCCTCGCGCGGATGCCTCGAGGCGACCCGGACGCGAACGTCGTGCCTGAACAATTGCTCGCAAACGTAGCGGCCGATGAAGCCGCTGCCGCCAAATATTGCGATGATCCGGCTTTCCGGGTTGATCATGGAGATGGCCCTAGCCGCGCCTGTCGCGGCTCACAAGCCGCAGTCGGCCGAGGCGCTCGGCAAAGCCGTTTCCGAAGCCGCTTTGGGTCGGTTGACAAGGCGTTCGCGCGCCTTCACATGGCGCGCCCTACCACCCTAAATCACTCCAAGTGCCCAGGTGGCGGAATTGGTAGACGCACCAGCTTCAGGTGCTGGCGCTCGCAAGGGCGTGGAGGTTCGAGTCCTCTCCTGGGCACCATTCTTTAATCGCCAGGTTACTTGTGAATGCCGCTTCGAGAGCCGGCCCCGATGGGGTTGGCCGTCGCGCGCAAACGGGAAGTACTGGCTAGAACGGGAAGTAGTGGGCGATGGCGAACACTCCGACCGCCCAGGTCAGGATGTTCAGCGGGACTCCGACTTTGACGAAGTCGAGATAATTGTATCCGCCCATCTGGTAGACGATCGTGTTGGTCTGATAGCCGAACGGAGTCGCAAAGGACGCGCTTCCTGCCATCATGATGGCGACGAGAAAGGGTCGCGGGCTGACTGCAAAGGCCTCCGCCATCGACACCGCCACCGGAGTGAAGAGCACCGCCACGGTTGCGTTGGACAGAAGCGCGGTTGCGAATGTCGTAGCGCCGTAAAGGATCACGAGCGCGATGAACGGCGTCATGTTGTGCATTGATCCGATGAGGACGTGCGTGGCTGCCCCGGCAAGCCCAGTGACGTCGAGCGCGATCCCGAGGACGATCATTCCGGCGATCAGCATCAGCACCTCGGGCCGAAGTCCCTGATAGGCTTCGTCGGCAGTGATCACCCGCATCAGGATGAGCAGCACCGCCCCGGCAAATGCACAGGCGGCGATCGGCGCGACGTTGAGCGCAGCCGCGGTCACGACACCGACGAAGATCAGCGACGACAGCACCGCACGCCACGGCTGAAGCGGGACGTGGTGGGTAAAGGGCTCCACATGCCCGATCATCCCGCCCGCAAGCCCCGGTTCCACGAAATCCTCGGCTTTCTGCGCGGCCTCGTCCACCGGCATTTCCTCTTTACCGGCTGAGGCTTTGAGAAGGCGGGAGCTGAACAGCAGCAAGTAGAGACCTCCGGCGAGCGCCACCCACAGTCCTACCGAGGTGATTTCGAAGATTCCGAAACGGGGCTGGCCGGCATTGCTGGCCATGTCATTGACCAGCAGGTTGGTCGAGGTGCCGATGAGCGTCAGCGTGCCGCCCAGCACAGCCGCAAAGGACAGAGGCATCAGATAGATTTTCGGCGACCGGCCCAAAGACTTGGCCGCATCGCGAACGACAGGCGCCCCGAGCACGACGATCGGGGTGTTGTTGAGAAACGCCGACCCCACACCGGCAACGGCTATGAGCACCCAGATGCCGGCGGTTCCGATTTTCTTGCACAGCAAGACCAGCTTGCGGACCGCAGTGTCGAGAAGCCCGGAGAGTTCCATCGCGTAGGCGATCACGAAAAGCGAGGCGAGCGCGATGATCGCCGGGCTGGCAAAGGCGCCCTGCACCTCGACCGGCCGAACGACGCCGGCCATCAGCAGGACGGCGGCGCCGGTCAGGGCAACGATATCGGAACGGACCTTGTCCCAGATCAGCGCTGCGACGACCGCTGCCAGCACCAGCAAGGTGATCACTTGCGGAAACGTCATTCGGCGCTCTTCAGACCCCTGCGATTCAGCGCCTCGGCGCCGCTTTAGACAACCTATGCGCAGTTTTCGCTTCCACGCCAAGCCGATACGAACATGGTGTCGCCAGCCGGCCTTGCCGTTGCTATCGTGCCGCTCATGACCATAGGTTTCGCCCGCTCGTCCGCCGCGCTAATGCTCGCCGCCTCCATCGGCCTTTCAGCCTGCCAGGTGGAAGGGGATGGAGAGCCGGCGCAGAACGTCGAGGAATCCACGCTCAACCTGCCCCAGGTTCCGCTACCGCCGCCGCCGATGGGCCGCTCCGATCTTCTTGCAGCAATTGCCCGGGCGGCAAGTGCAACCGCAGCCGGAACCGACGACAGCGCCGAGCAGCGCTCGCTCGCCGGCTCGCGGTTCGAGCTTCGCATTCGATTCGGCTGCCGCGGGCCGGCACCGGATCTGACCGAGACAATCTTCGGATGGACGTTCGACCAGAAGGACCGGACGCTTCGGGTTCTGGTAACGCCGACCATTTCTTCGGACGACCCGATCGTCAGTCAGTTCGCCGGCGAGGACGTCGAGGCCGCCGAGGGATTCTGGATCCCGAGGCCGTGGCTGCTCGAGCCCGTCTGCCCCGCTGCCGCCGCCGTGAGGCCGGACCGCGCCCAGGCCGCGCCGGAGACCGACAAGCCGGCGGACGAGAAGAAAGATACTCCCGAACCGGTGGACGACGAGCAGGAAAGCCAGGCGCCGCCGCCTGCCTCGCCCAAGGTCGGAATCGTTCAATTCTTCACGGAAAGCGATCCGCGCACCCGCCGCCGGGGAATGCGTCCCTATGAAACGGTGAAGACGCTGCGTGCCGACGAACCGCTCAGCAGCCAGGGTTTCAACCTGGTGCTCGCCGGACGGATCAGGCCGCTGCCCGGCCAGAAGCCCATCGTCTGCGTCTCGCGCGGCTCGGACCAGCCGCCCGATTGCCTCGTCTCGGCACGAATCGATCGAGTTCGGATCGAGCGGCCCGACACCAAGGAAATCCTGGCCGAATGGGGGGCCAGCTAGGCTCTCATGCCGCTTTACCGGATCGGCGATCTCAGCCCGACGCTCGACGAGAGCGCCTGGGCCGCGCCCTCGGCCGATTTGATCGGCAACGTTCGTCTCGGCGCCCGGGCGAGCGTCTGGTTCGGTGCCGTCATCAGGGCCGACAACACGCCGATAATCCTCGGCGAGGAAAGCAATATCCAGGACGGCGCCGTCGGCCATTCGGACCCGGACGTCCCGCTTACCATCGGGGCAAGGGTGACCATCGGCCATCAGGCGATCGTCCACGGCTGCACGATTGCCGATGACTGCCTGATCGGGATGGGCGCCCGGATTCTCAATGGCGCCGTCCTCGGCCGCGAATGCCTGGTCGGAGCGGGGGCACTGATCACCGAGGGCAAAAACTTCGAGGCGGGAAGCCTGATCGTCGGGGTGCCGGCCCGGGTCGTTCGCCCCCTTACCGATCCGGAAAAAGCAGCGATCCGGCTATCGGCGGCGCACTACTCGGAAAAAGCCGCTCGCTACGCAAAGGCTCTCGACATCCTCTAGGCGCACACCTTGGCTAGACGCGCGGCTTGGCGGCGCTAAAGCTTTACTGCTCCGATGTGGCAGCTGTACCAATTCCCCCTTTGTCCCTTTTCGCGCAAGGTCCGCCTGGTCCTGGCGGAGAAAGGCATCGCACACGAGCTGCTGCGCGAGAATCCGTGGGAGCGGCGCGACGAGTTCGTTGATTTGAACCCGGCCGGCGAAACCCCGGTGATGGTTGATCCGGAAGCCGGGATCGCTCTCATCGGAAGTCAGCCGATCGTCGAATATCTCGACGAGACGGTCGAGAAGATGCCGATGATCCACGGCAATGCGGTGCTTCGAGCCGAGATCCGCCGGCTGGTCGAATGGTTCGACGAGAAGCTCTACCGCGAGGTCGTCGAGCCGCAGATGAACGAGCGGATGCGCAAGCGGCTGGTCAGCCGGGAAAGCCCCGACACGCGCGTGCTTCGCAATTCCATGCGGGTCGCCAACGGCCATCTCGACTATCTCGATTATCTCCTCGACCACCGTCGCTGGCTCGCCGGGCCGGGCCTCAGCCTCGCCGACTTCACCGCCGCCGCGCATTTGTCGGTGATCGACTATCTCGGGGCGCTCGACTGGCGCGGCCACCAGCAGACGCGGGACTGGTATGCGGTGATGAAGTCGAGGCCCTGCTTCCGGCCGCTGCTCGGCGAGCGGATGGAAGTCATCATCCCGCCGCCGCATTACGACAAGGTGGATTTCTAGATCCCGAGCCTCAAGGTCGCGATCGCGGTGCGCGGAGCGCCGGGCGCGATATTATTGTCGTTATGCGCGGTCGGGAAATACTCCGCTCCGAACAGGTTCTGGACGTTGAGCTGCAACTCCACCCCGCGCGCAACGCCGAAAAAGGCCGCCGCGTCGAACCGGGCATAGCCGGGCAGGACGACGTTGTTGCTGATCGAGGCGAACGACTTGCTCGAAGCGATCACTCCGAGCCCCAGCCCCAGCCGCTTCGAAAAATCGTAGCGGTTCCACAGCGAGAAACTGTGCCTCGGCACCAACGGCACCTCGCGCCCCTTAGGAGCGGCGCTGGTCGTCTCGGTGATCTTCGCTTTCTGCAACGCATAGCCGGCGGAAATCTGCCAGCGATGGCTGATCCTTCGCTCCAGCCCAAGCTCCAGGCCGCGGCTCCGCTGAGCGCCGGTAAGCACAATGCGGCTCGGGTCGGCCGGGTCGCGGGCGGTCGTGTTGGTCCGGTCGAGCTGGTAGATCGCGGCGGTCGCGAGAAGGCCCGAAATCACTTCCCATTTGGCGCCCAGCTCGTAATTGTCGAACCGCTCCGGCTTGAGCGCCTCGCTCGTCGGACTGAGGCCGGCGAACTGGTCGCCCGATTGCGGCAAATAGGACCTCGCGTAGCTGGCGTAGAGCGACAGGTCCGGCTGCGGCTTGAAGATCAGGCCGAGGCGGGGCGAAACCAGCTCGTCGGTCCGCTCGAAGCGCGCGCCGGCGCCGCGCAGATCGTCCACCTCCAGCTTGAAGCTGTCCAGGCGAAGCCCGGCGACGATCTCGAACATCGGCGAGAAGCGGATCTGGTCCTGCACATAGACCGCCGCGATGGTCGCCCGGACCCGATTGTTGGCATCGCTCGGCTTGGGTGCGAAGACGACACCGACATCGACCGTCGGGTCGCTCAGCGGCACCCGGTTGCCGCCGGCGATGGTCCCGCTCAGGCGCAGGTTGCGCGACTTCTGCCGCCCCAGCTCGAACCCGAACAGGAAAGTCTGGTCGACGCCTCCCAGCCGGTTCTCCCAGACCAAATCGGTCTGGTTGAACAGGTTTTGGCGCTCCGTGCTGCTGTTGTAGGCGCCTAGGCGGACGCCAGGCTCCGGGTTGGTCATATCCGGCGGCAGCACCGAGCTGTTCGGGTACACATTCTGGTAGAATTTGTCGTAATCTCCGACCAAAGTCCGGTTGCGAAATGTCAGCCCGTGGCCGAGATCATGCTGAAGCCCGACAGTGGCGAGATCGACATTGGCCCTTGCGAAGCTGAGCTCGGGATCGCCGAAGAAAATGCTGTCGAAGCCTTGCAGCGGCCTTCCGCCTTGCGACGGGATTCCGCGGTCGGTGGTCCGCCGATCGTGCAGATGCTCGAAGCTGAGATCGATCCGCGTTGCCGGGCCGGCGACCAGCGCGACAGTCGGATTAACTCCCCAGCGCTCGAGCTCGACATGGTCGCGGAAGCTTGCCCCATCCTCGTACATCCCGTTGACCCGAAGGCCCGCGCCGGAACCCAAGGGCTGGTCGACATCGCCGGTGAAGCGAATCCCCCCTTCGCTGTCGAGCGAGCCCGAAAACTCCCCGAATTGAGTCAGTGTCGAGCGCTTGGTCACGCGGTTGACGATTCCGCCCCCGCCGCCGCGGCCGAAGATCATTGCATTGGGGCCGCGAAGCACCTCGACCCGCTCGACGTTGTAAAGGTCTCGGAAATACTGAACGTCGTCCCGGATTCCGTCGATGAACAGGTCCGCCGTGGTGTTGTTTCCACGCAGCGTGAACTGGTCGCGGTTGCTCTCGCCGGTGCCGGGAGTGGCGCCGGGCACGAAATAGAGGATGTCGGCGATCGAGCGCAGCTGCTGGTCCTCGATCTGGCTTTCCGAGATCACCGTCATCGCCTGCGGGACATCCTTGATGTCGGTGTTGGTTCGCGTCGCCGTGCTGGTCGAGCGGGCGCCATATTCCGGGCGCTTGCCCTCGACGATGATCGGTTGGGCCTCGGCCGCCTCTGCCGCCTCGGCAGCTTCGGCAGCGCTCGCCCCGGCGGAATCCGAAACGGCCGCCGCTGCCGCCGGCGCCGTGCCAGCGAGCAGAATTGCAGCAAGTGAACAGAATCGCAGCTTCATGGTGGTCCCCTTTGAAGCCGCCTCTATCGCTATTGCTAGTTATTCGCAATAGCGTGTTATTCCCGATGTGCGCCGGGGTCCGCTCTGTCCTAAGCGCGGGAAAGAATGAGCGGCAATCCGCCCTTCGGCCGCAAAGTGACCATCCCGGAGACCTCCACCTGGTGTCCGGGCGTAGGGGCGAACCGCCAGTCGGCAAGCCAGTGCGCGAGGATCGTCAGCGCCTCGACCATCGCGAATCGGCCGCCCACGCAGGTCCTCGGGCCGCCGCCGAACGGGATGTACTGGAAACGGTGCCGGTGCTTGCGGTCCTCGCCGAGAAAGCGCCGGTGATCGAAAAGATCGGGCTCGTCCCATAATTTCTCGTGGCGGTGGATCAGCCAGGGCCAGATCGACACGATGTCGCCCGGCCCGATCGCCGCTTCGCCGAGCCGGTCCGGCTCCACCGCCTCGCGGTCGAAGCGCGGCGCCGGGGGATACAGCCGGAGCGTCTCCTCGACGATCGCCCGAAGCAGCGGCAGCCGGTCGGGAAGGTCCGGACCGACTCCGCCGGCGATTGCGGCCTTCGCTTCGCTGGCGGCTTCATCCTGGAGATCGGGAAGGTTGCCTAGGACGAACAAGGTCCAGGCGATCGCGTTGGCGGTGGTCTCGTGGCCCGCAAGGTAGAAGGTGATCGCATTGTCGATCGCAAGCTCGATCGCCTCGTCGCGGGGGAATCGATCGAGCAGCGAGCGCGCCATCTGGGCGGTGAAATCCTCGGGCGAATCGCCTTCGAGCCGCTCGCGCACGACCTCGCCCAGCACGCGCCGAAGGTAGCGCTGGGCCGCTCGTCCGCGAAGTCCGCGAACGGTAAACGGGATGAGCGGCAATCCGACCAGGACCTGGAACCTGGCCTCGGTCACCGATTCCAGCGCCGCGGTTATCTGCGCCGTCGCCTCGCTGCTGGTCAGCCGCGGATCGCCGCTGAACAGGGCCGCCGAAATGACCCGCATCGTCGCGCCGGTCGCCTCGGCCGCCATGTCGCGCCGGCCCTCGGCCCAGCCTTTCGAGGCCTGAAACGCGACGGCCGCGAAAACCGGCACCAGCGAATCCACCGCCGGCGGGCTGAAGCTCGCCGCGACGATCTTGCGCTGGCTTCGCCACAATTCGCCGTCGGAGGTCAGAAGGCCGTTGCCGATGGTCGGCATCAGGATCCGCTTGACGAGGCCCGGCTTGTGGTAATTCGCCGAATTGTCGAGGAGCACGCGCTGGACGCAATCCGGGTGGAGCGGGATGTGAATCCTGTGGCCGAACACATCGCGGGTGATGTGCCAGCGGCGAAAAGCCTGCTCCGACCAGCCGTAGACGGCGGTTCGCCCGCGCTCGCCGAAAAAGCCGCGCCAGGGCGCCACCGGTCCGGGCCCGCGCGGCGGATAGGGTGGAAAGAAAGCGGCGCTCACTCCGCCGCCAGTAGCGTCTCTGCACCTCCAAGGTCGACAGAAACGAGGCGGCTGACTCCCTTTTCGATCATCGTCACTCCATAGAGCCGGTGCATCCGGCTCATCGTCACCGCATTATGGGTGACGATCAGATAGCGGGTGTCGGTCTCGCGGATCATCCTGTCGAGAAGGTCGCAGAAGCGCTCGACATTGGCATCGTCGAGCGGCGCATCGACCTCGTCGAGCACGCAGATCGGCGCCGGGTTGGTCAGGAACAAAGCGAAGATCAGGGCGATCGCGGTCAGCGCCTGCTCGCCGCCGGAAAGCAGGGTCAGGGTCGACAGGCGCTTGCCCGGAGGCTGGGCCATGATTTCGAGCCCGGCCTCCAGCGGATCGTCGCTTTCGACCAAAGCCAGATGGGCCTGGCCGCCTTCGAACAGGGTCGTGAAGAGGCTTCGGAAATGGTCGTTCACTTGGCTGAACGCCTCGAGCAGCCGGACCCGGCCTTCGCGATTGAGGCTTCCGATCGAGCCGCGCAGACGGTGGATCGCCTGGCCCAGTTCCTCGGCTTCGGCGGCGCCCCGGCTGCGGTCCTCGTCGATCTCGGCAAGCTCCTGCTCGGCGACGAGATTGACCGGGCCGATCCGGTCGCGGTCGGCGGCAAGCTTCTCGAGCATCGCCGATTCCGCTTCGGGGTCGCGGATCTCGGCGGGGTCGAATCCCATCCGCTCGGGAAGGCGTTGCGGGATGCACTCGAACTTTTCGACGCAGATCCGCGCATATTCGGAAGCGCGCGCCTCCTGCGCTTCGGCCCGCGCTTTAGCCGCCGCCCGCTGCTCGCGAGCCGTGGCCGAGGATTCGGATGCAGCGGTGACGGCGGCGGCGGCTGTCGTCCGCCCCTCCTCCGCCTCGCGCTCCAGGGCCGAGGCCTGCGCAAGCCTCGCCTCGCTTCCGGCGCTTTCCTGCTCGAGCGCGGCGACCTCCAGATCCAGCGCCTGGGGTTCCTCCAAAAGCGCCTCGCGCTCCTGCCGCTGCTGTTCCTTGCGCTCGCGGGCCTCGTCGAGCCGCGCCTCGGCGTCCTTCTGTCGGCGCCGCCATTCCAATTGCTCGCGCTCGGCGGCGGAATGCCGCTCCCGCGCAGCCGCGGTCTCGCGGGCCCGGGTCGCAGCCTCGGCTCGCTTGTCGGCGACCGCCTTGCCGGCGCTCGCCGCCGTTTCGCGCGCGCGCTCCACCTGCGTGTCGAGCGTCGCCGGGTCGGCAAGCGCGACAAGCGCCGCCTGGGCCGCGGCCACCGCCTCGGCACCCGCCTCGGTCAGCGGATCGAGATCGGCAAAGCGCTGCTCGAGAGCGCTCCTTTGGGCCTCGATTCGCTCCATTGCCGCAGAGGCGCTGTCGCCGGCCCGCTCCGCCTCCCGGATTTCCTTTTCAGCGGCGGCGATCTCGCCGCGCGCCTTCTCGCCCTCGCTTCGAAGCTCTTCGAGCCGGGCGGCGGCGGCCAAGCGCTTCGCTTCGCTCTCGGCAAGCTGCGATTCGAGCGCCGGAAGGTTTCGAGCCAGCTGCGCCAGCCGGTTGGCTCGGATCAGCCGCTCGGCGGCGGCCGCTCCGGCGCCTTCGGCGACGAACCCGTCCCAGCGCCGCATCCGCCCGTCCAGGGTGACGAGCCGCTGCCCCACCGCAAGCGGCTGGCCCGAATCCGCGTCCGTCACCGCGACCTGCCGAAGCCTTCGCTCCAGTTCGGGCGGCGCTTTCACGTGATCCGCAAGCCGATCGAGGCCCGATCCGAGCGGCGGGTCGCCATCCTCGGGAGCGCTCCCCTGCCACCGCCGGCCGCCTTCGCTTCCGATTTCGGCATCCACGTCATCGCCAAGCGCGGCTGCGAGCGCCTGTTCGTAACCCGGCTCGGCACTCAGCCTGGAAACGGCCGAGCCGGAGCCCTGCTGGAGTGCCCGGGAAAGCGCGTCATGCTCGGCGCGCGCCGCCGACAGTGCCGCCCGGGCGCTCGCGACCTCGCTTTCGGCGGAATCGCGGGCATCGGCCGCCGCCGAGCGCTGCCGTTCGGCTTGCCCGAGGCTTTTCTCGGCCGCGGCCCGCGCGCTTTCGGCGGCGCTCGCCCGAACCGCCGCCTCGTCGCGGGCGCGGGCGCTTTGCGACCCGTCGCCAAGCTCGTCGAGCTGCTGCTTGAGCTTGCCGCGCTCGGCCTCGACCCGGGCGCAATGCGCTTGAGCCGCCTCCAGCGACGCTTGCGCGACCCTCCGCTCGGCGCGCATCGCGGCGTGCCGGGCAAGCAAATCGGCGAGCGCAGCTTCGCATTCGCGCGACCCGGCCTCGAGCTCGCCGAGCTCCTTGGCCAGCCGGGCCGAATGCCCCTCCTCGTCCGACAGCCGCCGCTCTATCGAACTGCGTTCCTGCTCGAGCTGCTCGATCGCTGCCGCCGCGTCAGCCTTGAGCGCTTCCTCGCGGCCGATGTCCGCCTCGCTCGCGGCCTCGAGCCGTTCGAGCTCGGCCATGCGCCGCTCGACGGTGTCCCGCCTGGCGCGCGCGGTTGCCAGCTTGTGCGCAATCTCGCCGCCGCGCGTCCGGGCGTCGGCGGCGGCCTTGCGGCGCTCGGCAAGCAAGGCTTCGGCTTGCTGCTGCGCGGCCCTGGTCGATTCCACCTGCTCGCCAAGCCGCTCGACTTCCTGCTCGGCTAAAGCGGCATCGCGGCTCGACTGCTCGGCGGCGGCATCGGCCTCCATCCAGCGGGCATGGACGAGGCGCGCCTCGACGACCCGGATTTTGTCGGTCAGCTGGCGGTAGCGCTCGGCCGCCCGCGCCTGCCGCCTCAGGGTGGCGGCGCGCTGCTCCTGGTCGCCGAGAATTTCCGACAATCGCGCCAGATTGGCCTCGGCGGCCCTCAACTTCTGCTCGGCATCCTTGCGGCGCGCATGGAGGCCCGAGATGCCCGCCGCTTCCTCGAGCAGCAGCCGGCGCTCGGTCGGCTTCGAAGCGATGATCGACCCGACCTTGCCCTGGCTAACCAGCGCCGGCGAGTGAGCGCCCGTCGCGGCATCGGCGAACAGCAGCGACACGTCCTTGGCTCGGACATCGCGGCCGTCGATCCGGTAAGCGGAGCCGGCGCCGCGCTCGATCCTCCGGGTCACTTCGCCCTCGCCGGCGCCGCCTTCGTCACCCCCGTCGCGCTCGATGAGGATGGAGACCTCGGCAAAGTCCCGGGCGGCGCGGGTCGCGGTGCCGGCGAAGATCACGTCTTCCATCCCGTCGCCGCGAAGCGATTTCGGGCTGCCCTCGCCCATTACCCAGCGGATTGCCTCGAGGAGGTTCGACTTGCCGCAGCCGTTCGGCCCGACCACGCCCGTCAGGCCCGGCTCGATCCTCAGCTCCGCGGGTTCGACGAAGCTCTTGAACCCGCTGAGCTTCAGCCTCCGGATACGCAAGGTCCCACCCCCTTCCGTCACGCCCTAATTGCCGAGCGCCTCACGAATCTTCGGCTCGAGAGT
>DATKAY010000096.1:0-10410 GCA_035514495.1 Sphingomicrobium sp.
ACGTCGGCCCGGACTTGGTCGCAGGCCGCTGCGACCGCTTGCGGAGCGACTTTCGCGCCGGGGCCGTCGAGAAGCATCAGCTTGGCGCCATGGGTGTAGAAAGCGGGCGCCCCGGCCTCGTCATTCTCGATATGCGCGTCCCGGTGGCAGAGGATCGCGCCATGCGGCGGGCACAAAGCTGCAAGCGCCAGGCTGTTGGCGGCGGTGCCGGTGGTTACCCACAAGGCCCGAACTTGCGTTTCGAACAGGTCGGAAAAGGCGGCATCGAGCTGCCGGCTCCACTCGTCGCCGTCATAGGCGGTGTCCAGGCGGTTCGAGCGGGTGATCGCCTCGATCACCTTCGGGTGGGCGGCTGCCGCATTGTCCGAAAAGAAGCGCATCAGCGCCCCCAACCGCATCCCGGCGGGCTTGGCAAGGGCGGAAAGTCGCGGCGAGAGGGTCGGGCAATCCTGTGCTTGATTCCCATGCTCGGATTGCCCCCGGCAATCCTGTGCGTGGGAATGGTGCTGCCGGTGAGGATTGAACTCACGACCTCAGCCTTACCAAGGATGCGCTCTACCACTGAGCTACGGCAGCACTTTTCGGAGAAGAGGCGGCGCTATGGCCAAGCGGGTCACTTGCGTCAACCCGGCTTGCCTCCGGGGCCTGGCTGCACCAAGATAAGTGCATGGCGGACAAGGACAAGTCGCGCGAGGAACGGCTCGCTCAAGCGCTCCGGGAGAACCTCAAGCGACGCAAGGCGCAGGCCCGCGAACTCAAGCCCGAAACCCGGCCGAAACGCGGCTAGAGCGGGGCGCAGGCCTTCTCCAGCCACTTGCGGTCGGAGCCTTCGAGCTGTGGCCCGATCTTCTCGAGCACCTGGGCGTGATAATTGTTGAGCCAGGCCAGCTCGGTATCGCTCAGCATTTCCACAACGATCAGCCGGCGGTCGATAGGAACGAAGGTCAGGCTCTCGAAGCCGAGCATCTCCTTTTCCGCGCCCTCGACCTCCTTTTCGACGACCAGCACCAGATTCTCGATCCGGATTCCGTATTCGCCCGCCTTGTAATAGCCCGGCTCGTTGGAAAGGATCATACCGGGCGCAAGCGGCTCGTCGATCCCGGACTGGGCGCTGGTTACGGGAGCGATCCGCTGCGGGCCTTCGTGGACGCCCAGGAAGCTTCCGACCCCGTGACCGGTGCCATGGGCATAATCGAGCCCCGCTTCCCACAAGGGCCGGCGCGCGAAGCTGTCGATCTGGGCGCCGCGAGTCCCCTTCGGGAAAATTGCGGTAGCGACCCCGATATGGCCCTTCAGGACCCGGGTGAAGCGGTCCCGCATCTCTTGCGTAGGCTCGCCGATCGGAATGGTCCGGGTGATGTCGGTGGTGCCGTCGACATACTGGCCGCCGGAATCGATCAAATAGAGCGTGCCGGGCTCGAGCTTGCGATTGGTCTTCTCGCTCGACCGGTAGTGGACGATGGCGCCGTTCGGCCCGGCGCCGGAAATCGAGTCGAACGACAGGTCGCGAAGCTCAAGGTATTCGCGGCGAAAAGATTCGAGCTTGTCGGAGGCGCTCAGCTCGTCGATTTCGCCGCCCGGCACCTCCTCGTCGAGCCAATGCAGGAAGCGCGCCACCGCCACGCCATCGCGCCTTTGCGCGTTCCTGTGGCCGGCAATCTCCGCCTCGTTTTTCAGGGCCTTTGGAAGCACCGTCGGGTCGCGAAGCTCGACGATTTTGGCGC
The DNA here is from genome assembly GCA_035514495.1 of Sphingomicrobium sp. GTDB lineage: Bacteria > Pseudomonadota > Alphaproteobacteria > Sphingomonadales > Sphingomonadaceae > Sphingomicrobium. Next base: position 1,725 of record DATKAY010000096.1, read on the forward strand.
CCGCCTTGTCGAGCGCGTCGAAAATCGCCGCGACCGCCCGCTCGGGATCGACCGCGACGGTCTTGCCCCCAAGCTTGGAAAGCTCCTGCTCGAACTCCTGGCGCTCGTGGAGGCGCACCCCGTTGCCGAGATGCTGGCGAACCTCCGGGCCGATTTTTTCGCTCGCCACGAACAGATCGGCGGTGCCGTCGGAATGGACGATCGCATAAGCGAGAGCGACCGGCGTTCGGCTGACATCGGCCCCGCGAACATTGAACGCCCAGGCGATCGAGTCGAGCGCCGAAAGGACCGCGGCGTCGGCTTCGTGTTTTTCAAGCCATTCGGCGATGTCGGTGCGCTTTTGCGCCGCGCCCTTGCCGGCATAGTCCTCGGGGTGGACGACCAGCTTGGCGTTCGAAGCGGCCGGCCGGTCGCGCCAGATCTTGTCGATCGGGTTTTCGCCGACCGGCACCAGCTCGGCGCCGCGGCCGGCCAGTGTTTCCTTCGCCCTTTTCACCCAGACGCGGGTGTGCAGCCAGGGATCGTAGCCGATCCGCGCGCCTTGCGAAGCATGCTCCTTCAGCCAGTCGGTGACGCTGGTCTCGGGGATCGATTGGTAGCTCCAGTCCTTGCCGTCGACCTGGCTTTTAACCTGCAGCGTGTAGCGGCCGTCGACGAAGATCGCGGCCTCTTGGGGAAGCACCACCGCCGAGCCGGTCGATCCCTCGAAACCGGTCAGCCAGGCGAGCCTTTGCGCATAGCTTCCGACATATTCGCTCATATGCTCGTCGGTGAGCGGCACCACGAAGCCGTCGAGGCGATCGGATTTCAACTGCTCGCGAAGGGCGGCGAGGCGATCTGCATGGCTGGACATTGGCTCTAACTCCCTTGCCTCCCAGCTAGTGCACCCAAGGGCAGTCTTAAAGCCCTGGCGACCGGGCGTCCGGCGGCCGGCCAAGGCTTGGATGCCGGCGCGAAAGGGCGCGCAAGTTCGCCAAGTTCACCGGTCAACGCGCGCGCGCGCGAGGAGCCGCCCCATGAAATCGGGGCCAAACGCATCGCGGCTGGGCGCGCAAAGCCTCGCGCCGGGCGCCGATCTAAGGCAACGGAAAAGGAGCGGTTCATCGCCGAGCCTATGCGCCGGGAGGCAGTGTGTAGGACAGCAAAATCGTCGAGCGGCCAATGTCCGTTTTCGACCCATTGCGGACATTAGGAATTCAGGAACTCCACCACAGCTCAGTGATAGTCCTGCACGACGGTCAGTCTGCGATATTAACGACCCTACCGTTCTTCATTACCATCCGAACGTCGTTGATGCGGCTAATGTCTGAAGCTGGATCCGCTGCGAGCACGAGGAGGTCTGCGCGTTTTCCTTCTTCGATAGAGCCAATGGATTTCTCAAGCCCCATGGCCTTGGCATTGTTGTAGGTCGCCGCACGTATTGCGTCGAGCGGTGACAGACCGCATTCGACCAGTCGCGAAAGTTCACGTGCCAGGAACGGCTGGTTTCCGAACGTGTCCGTGCCAGCGGAAATGGTCACTCCTGCCTTGTAGGCGACTCCGGTCAACCCGCACGCCCACTTCGCCATGTGCTGCAACCAAACGGGCCGCGACTGGCGGCGAGCGTCGCTGCCGGTCGCCAAAGCCGCTGGCGGAGGCGCAAGGCGCCGCTCAGGCAGATCGATGTCTGCCAGCAGTGCCGGCTCAAGGATCGCGCCGGCGTCCACCATCGAGGCGAACAGCGCTCTGAATCGGGGAGCGTTCGGATCGGTGCCCCTGAAATCTTGTGCCGCGATCCATTTGCCCGTGCCTTCGGCGAAATTGTCCGGCAAATCCGTCGCGCCAGCCGTGATGAACCCCTTCGCATGAATGATCTGGTCCGGCTGCGCCGCCACCACATGATGAACTGCCGCAGGGAAGACAGCGGAGTGAACCCATGTCTTCATGCCCTGTCTGTCTGCTTCTTCGACTATCCGCCGCAACAGGTCGGGACCAATTGAGGCATACAACTTCAAACCGGTTGCGCCTGTCGCTTTTGCCTCGGCCACAGCCGCCGCGATGTCGCTGTCCTGAGTTACCATGCGGGACCAAGCTGCCGTCCCTGGCTCCACTCCTTGCGACTGGGCCGCGGGTCGTGGATCAGCGAGGAACTGTGGCCCGTAGAGAAATGCGGAGTAGACAAGGTCGGGCATCGTGTTCGGTGCGGCTGCCGCCTGCGACGTCAGCTCCTGCATTACACGCGCATCACCACCCACATCGCGAACGGTAGTGATCCCGGCCCGCAGCATCTCGCGCAGCCCTGCCGCCGCCTCTGGATTGGGGCTGAGGTGCAGATGGCCCTCGATGAGACCTGGGAGAACGGTTTGGCCAGTCAAGTCTATGATCCGCGTCCCTTTTGGCAATGGGCGGTTACCTGAGGGGAAAACGGCGCTGATCCGACCGTCGGCAATCAAGATTGTCTGGTCCGCTAGGGGAGCATTGCCGCGCCCGTCGATCAGATTGGCGTTGACGAGAGCGGTAACGCCTTCTTGTGCCTGAGCCCCGCTGCTCACAGCGGCCAACCCGAGCACGGCTGCGACAACGACATTCGATTTGCACTTTAGCACGAGGCTCTCCCGACCAGATTGTCGAGTGCAGAAAGGTAGCAGAGCCCGGCGGATGCACGAAATTGGGACAGCCCTTAATGTCCGCTTTCCGCCCATTGCGGACATTTGGCGGCTCCCCATAAACAGTGCGTGTGCAATCTCCACAGGATGACGCGGTCGTCGACGAGACTGTGCGCGGCCGATGTCGCCTTCGTGACCGCCCGTTCAAGCCGTTGGGCCCGCGGGCGGTTGATGGTATTTTACTGCCGGCGACTCGCGGTCGGCGCTCGGATTCCGGACCTCTTCGCGCGAGCGCTTACTCATTGCAGGAGATTGCCATGGCCAATTCCCCAGAGCCGCAATCCGAGGCCGTTCTCGACAAGCCGAAGGACAAAGAGGTGAAGGGAGGCAACTCGCAGCCGGTGCGGGTCTTCGACAGCTTCGGAATGAACCCTCGCACCTTGCGCTTCTTTATCCTTGAAAAGGGACTCGACCTGCCCCGCACCGAGGTCAACATCCTGGGCGCGGAGAATCGCGAGCCTGGCTATCTCGCGCTAAACCCGGCCGGGCAGACGCCAGCGATCGAGCTCAGCGACGGCACGATCCTCTCCGAGGTGCCGGCGATCTGCGAGCTGCTCGAAGACCTTCACCCCGAGCCGCCGCTGATCGGCAGGACTCCCGAGGAACGTGCCGTCACCCGAATGTGGTGGCGCCGCGCCGAGCTCAACATCTGCCTGCCGATGGTGCAGGGCTTTTACTACAGCGACGCGCTGGAACTGTTCCGCACGCGCTTCCGCTGCATTCCGGAGGCCGCCGAGGGCCTCAAGAACAAGGCGCAAGACGCGATGCGGTGGATGGACAACCTCATCGAGCACGAGTGGCTGGCTGGCGACCGCTTCACCGTCGCCGACATCTGCCTCTATTGCTACATCGACCAGCTCTGCGACATGGGCCAGGCGATCCCCGACGAGTGCAGGTCTCTCCAGGCGTGGTTCGAGCGCGTCGGCAGCCGTCCGGCGACGGAGGCAAGCATCTGGAAGGAGCAGCCGATGGGCATGCGCGGCTAGCAGACGCTCACCACTCGGTGACGCTGCCGACCTTGCGATCACGCCGGGCGTAAACTGACCCAAGGCGCATGGGCACAGTCGTAACGTCCGCTTTTCCGCCCATTGCGGACATTAGCCTAGCGTCCGTTCTCGACCCAAAGCGGACATTAGCATCTGCTGTGATATGTCTCAGCCGAGAGCTGCTTCGGGGTCCCACATGTCCGAGGTCTTTATCAGCTATGCGCGCGCCAACGAGGCGGTCGCCAAGCGTGTCGAGAGCGGCCTCAAGGCGGCCGGGTTCGACGCGTGGCGCGACGACCAGCTCCCCGCTCACCGCTCCTATAGCGAAATCATCGAGCAGAGGCTGCGCGGCGCATCCGCAGTCGTGGTGCTGTGGTCGAAAGAAGCCTCCCAATCGCAGTGGGTGCGCGCCGAAGCCGATTTCGCGCGGACTGAAGGCAAGCTCGTCCAGGCGCGGCTCGACGACACGCTTCCGCCGCTTCCCTTCAACCAGATCCAGTGCGCCGACCTTAGCGGCTGGCGAGGCCACCGGAAGCACAAGGGGTGGGCAAAGCTTGTCGAAAGTCTTTCCTTCTCCAGCTCCGGCGAACAGCCAAAGTCGGCGCAGGCGGCAGCAGCCCGCAGCCTCCGAGTTGACCGGCGATCTATTTTGGCCGCCGTCGCCGCAATCCTGCTGTTGATCGCCGGGGCAGTACTGCTTCTGCCGCGCCTGACAGGCGAAGGTGACGGGCGGCCGACCGTCGCGGTGCTGCCGTTCGCGAGCCTTACGGCTGGTGACGAAAACCTCGTCGACGGAATCTGGGAAGACACGCGCCAGGCGCTCTCGCGCAATCCGCAGCTGACTGTCATCGGGCGGCAGTCCGCCCAGGTGATGGCACGGGAAGAGCTCGATCCGCGGCAGTACCGGTCGCGGTTCGGGGTCGACTATCTTCTCGACGGAAGCATCCGCCACGCGGGAGACTCGCTTCGCTTCAGCGTCAATCTCGTCCGCACCGAGGACGGCGCCCAAGTGTGGAGTGAATCCTTCGACCGGCAGCTACAGGACGTCTTTGCGCTCCAGGCGGAAATCGCGAGGGAAATCGAGGGCCGCATTCGCGGCCGGCTCGCCCGAGGCGGAGGGACGATGGCCGAGCACATTTCGACGACACCAGAAGTCTATGCGTTGTACAACGACGCCCGCGCGATCGTGCACAAGATCGATGTGCCCAACATGCCTACGGCAACAAAGCTGCTGAGGCGCGCGATCGAGCTCGATCCCAATTACGCCCCGGCATATGCGACGCTCGCCCTCGCCCTCCGTCATACCATTCCCCCAGCGCGGGAGATACGGCCAGACCAGCGTCACGAGCCCGGACGCAATGCGCGGCGAGCAATCGCTCTCGCTCCCAATTTGGCGATCGGCCACGCCGCACTCGGATACGTGCTTCCGCCCGGCCCCGAGGCCGAAGCGGCGATCCGCCGAGCGGTGGCGCTAGACCCCAACAATGCCGCCATCCTGAGCTGGCTCGCGCGGGTCGAGCAGGGGAAGGGCCGCACCGATGCGGCGTTGAAGTTGTACGACCGGGCGGCGAAGATCGAGCCGCTTTCGTCCGATGTCGTCATCCGCCGGCTCCAGCTGCTCATGCTCCTGAAACACGATGCTGAGGTCGAACGGGAGCTTGAGCGGCTGAAACAGAGCGGGTCCATCGCCTTGAATGGCCTTGCGCGCATGACGGTGCTGGAATCGCGGAGGGACCTTTCGGAGGCGGCTAGGGTAGGACTTAACGCGTATAAAGCTGCCCCGCCGGAGGAACGAGGCCTGCTCGGATTGCTCCTCGGCGGACCCCTGATTCAATTGCAGAAGCATGAGCTTGCCTTCCGGGTCGCGCCGCTTCCTCCCTTCGCGCTTTTCATGTGGAGCAACGATCCTCGCGCCCTTCCCTTCATCGACAAGCTGCCGATGGCACCGGCAGATTTCTGGGCCTCCGCGCCGATGACTCAACTCATATGCCGCAACCTTGTGCATCATCGACGCGATCGGGACCTCATCCGGCTGTACAAGGAAGGCGCCGGTTCACCGGAGAAACTGGCCGAGCGGATCGAACACGCCAACCAGTTCCTCCTGACGGCGCCCTATGTCGCAATGGCCCTCCGGAGGACCGGCGAGGCGGCCGAGGCCGATGCGCTGATTGCGCTCGCCGATCAGAAACTCGCGGAAAGGCTGAACGACCCGATGGACCGCGGACCGGGCTCCCTGGTCCGGCTGGCGCGCATCCGCGCGGTCCAGGGCCGTCATGCCGAAGCGGCGAAAGCACTTACCGACGCGGTTCGCGGCGGGTGGTTGTCGAGCCCGCCGATAATCACGCCAGAACTGCTGCACGACCCTCCGCTCGCGTTGCTCAAGGACCTGCCGGAGTTCCAGAGGGCCCGCGCCTACATCCTCAATTATGTGGCGCGCGAGCGCGCCGAGCTCGGACCGATTGACCCCGAACAGGTTCCGATGGCGCCGAGGCCACCTGGGCCTCCGAGTGGCTCCGGCTGACAGGCCCGCAGAGCTTTGGGATCATTAGCTAGTGTCCGTATTCGACCCATTGCGGACATTTGGCGCATTGCTTCGGTCGTTCCTTTCGGCATGGACAAGCCGCTAGCGGCAGGAAGGGCAGAAGCGCTCGATTTCGGCGCATTCGCGAGCGAGTTGAGCGTTGAGCTTTGCTTGGATCTTTTGGAGTTCTTGCGCCGGCAGTGAATCGAAGGCGGGGTAATCGCGAAGATTGCCGCCATAGAGCAGGCGCCAGCCTGATCGACCGACTGGTCGAGCGACCGTAGGGCTTCGGCCTGCCGCCCCCTCAACGCCAGAATCTGCGCCCGAGTGAAGGCAACGAGCTAATGTCCGCTTTCCACATAAGCGGACATTCGGGCCGATCGCTGATAATTGCGGCGGGATGTCCGCAGCTCAGTCCCATAACATTCCATTCAGCGAGGCGGTAAAGGTCTGGGCGCGGGTCGCGGCGCTGAGCTTTGGAGGGCCGGCCGGCCAGATCGCGGTGATGCACCGAATCCTCGTCGAGGAGAAGAAGTGGATCGGCGAGGAGCGGTTCCTCCATGCGCTCAACTATTGCATGCTCCTGCCCGGGCCGGAGGCGCAGCAGCTGGCGACCTATATCGGCTGGCTGCTCCACAAGACCAAAGGCGGGATCGTCGCCGGGGCCTTGTTCGTGCTGCCCGGCTTCGTCGCGATCATGGTGCTGTCCTGGCTCTACGCCCTTTACGGGAACCTGGGGCCGATCGAGGCGATGTTCGTCGGGCTCAAAGCAGCGGTGCTGGCGGTGGTTTTCCAGGCGGTTCGCCGGATCGGCGGCAAGGCGCTCAAGAACCGGGCAATGGGGCTGATCGCCGCCGCGGCATTCGTCGCCATCTTCTTCTTCGCAATTCCGTTCCCGTTCATCATCATCGCCGCCGCGGCCATCGGCTTTTTCGGCGGGAAGACCAGGCTTGCCGCCTTCCAGGCCGGCGGCGGGCACGAAATCCCGGGAGAAACTCCGGTTGCAGACCGGGACACGGCGCTCGGCGAGCATATTCCCGACCATGCGCGCCCGAGCCTTGGCTGGAGCCTTCGCATATCGGCGGTCTTGCTGTTCCTGTGGCTGGCGCCGGTAGCCGCGCTGGTGATGGCGATGCCGGACAGCGTCTATGCGGACATCGCGACATTCTTTTCGAAGATGGCGGTCGTGACCTTCGGCGGCGCCTATGCGGTGCTTGCCTATGTCGCCCAGGAGGCGGTCGAGAATTACGGCTGGCTTCGGCCCGGCGAGATGCTCGATGGCCTCGGAATGGCGGAGACGACCCCCGGCCCGCTCATCATGGTGACCCAGTTCGTCGGCTTTTTGGGCGCGGCTCGCGAGCCGGGCGGCCTCGACCCGCTGATGGCCGGGACTTTGGCAGCGGTCCTGACCACCTGGGTGACCTTCGTCCCGTGCTTCCTTTGGATTTTCTTAGGAGCGCCGTTCGCCGAAACCATGCGGGGCAATACCGCTTTGTCATCGGCGATGACCGCCATCACCGCCGCGGTCGTCGGAGTGGTTCTGAACCTGGCGGTGTGGTTTTCGCTGCACACGATGTTCGCCGAGGTCGTCGATGTTCGCGCGGGGCCGCTGCGCCTCGACATGCCAATCCTCGAAAGCGTCAACCTGTCCGCGCTGCTGCTGACCCTGGCGGCGCTGGTTGCGGTCTTCCGCTTCCGGCTGGGGCCGATGGCGGTGGTCGGAGGCGGCGCGGCGGCCGGGCTGCTATTCTGGCTTCTGTAAATTTCGAGCCAAGGCACGCTCACGCAAACCGCCGACCCTCGCAGCGGCGCTGTCGAGCAAGGGCCTGGCGCCCCTAGGGCGGCGGCGGCGGAGAACTGCCGAGGTCCACCTGGAATCTCAGGCTGGCGCCATAGCTGAACAGATCGTCCTTCGTCAGGCCGGTCGTCAGGCCGTCGAAAAAGACCTGATCGCCGGACCAGGGGTTGAAGACGCTGCCGACCGCCGACCGATAGTCGGCCCATCCGCCCAATTCCGCCCGGACCCCGCTCGTCAGGTTAAGGCCGACACCTGCCTCGAGCCGACCTTCATAACCAAGGTCGTTGTCGCTGTCGTTGAACTCCAAAGTGAAGTCCCTGTCGGACGACGGCCCGAAACTGCTCCAGTTGCGCTCGAACGAGCGCAGGTCGGTGTCGCGGTAATAGAAGCCCGCCCGCGTATCGACGTAGACGTCGGACATCGCTCCGAGCGCAAAGGAGTTCCTGAACCGACCGCCGATCCGCCAGTAATCTTCCGAAATGTCCTGGCGCCGCTCCTGAGCGTAGCTGTAGGTGGAGCTGAACAACGTGCCCATGGCATTGGCGGACATGTCATAGTCGAGATCGAAGCGGGAATAGCCGCCGTAGAGGTACAGGCGTGAGCCCAGCCAGCTCTTGGGGTCCTTGCCCTTGCCCTTGCCCGAGGCATCGTCGCTGCCCCAGATCGGCAAGCCGATTTCCAGTCCGTATTCCGAGAAGCCGACCTCGGTCGAGCCGGTCATGTCGAGCGGAGCGGC
>DATKAY010000097.1:0-2262 GCA_035514495.1 Sphingomicrobium sp.
TCATCGATTGTGGGACCAACGGCCCCGACAGCGTTGATTATCCCGAATTCGGGGCGCGCCTCGCCAAGGCGGTCGCTTCGGGCGAGGCGGAGCGCGGAATCGCGGTCTGCGGATCGGGCATCGGCATTTCGATCGCCGTCAACCGCAACCCGAAATGCCGCTGCGCCCGGGTCGACGAGCCTCTCTCCGCCCGGCTGGCCCGCGAGCATAACGACGCCAACGTGCTGGCGCTCGGGGCCCGGCTGATCGGCGCCGACATGGCCCGCGCCTGCGTCACCGAATTCCTCGGCACCGACTTCGCCGCCGGCCGCCACCAGCGCCGCGTCGACCAACTCTCTCAAGCCTTGCAGGAAAGCGACTGATGGTGAGGGTCTGTACCCATAGCCAGCGTGAGCCACGACATGGCTCCTGCCGGATGCAGCGCGAGGAGAAGCGCGAAGAGCGGGCCTGTAGGCCCCCGGTTGAGCGCTTCGACAAAGCGATGCGCCGGCAGGACCATGCCCTTCGGGTGGAACGCAAAAGCGCCCTGGCGCGCTCGCTCGTTCGCCAAATAGGCGACAGCTATTCCGCCTCACTCGCTCACTGCCAGACCGCTTTTTCGTCACCATCGAGGCCATGTTGGCTATGAGTACAGACCCTGTCGCCGCCAATTTGAACGACGTCCAGCCCAAGGGCTTTTTCACCGACACTCTCGCCCAAGCGGACCCCGAGATCGCCGAGGCCATCGAAAAGGAACTTGGGCGGCAGCGCGACAAGATCGAGCTGATCGCCTCGGAGAATATCGTTTCCAAGGCGGTGCTCGAGGCACAGGGCTCGGTGCTCACCAACAAATATGCCGAGGGCTATCCGGGCAAGCGCTATTACGGCGGCTGTGAATATGTCGACATCGCCGAAACCCTGGCGATCGAGCGCGCAAAGCAATTGTTCGGCGCGAATTTCGCCAACGTCCAGCCCAATAGCGGCAGCCAGATGAATCAGGCGGTGTTCCTCGCTTTGCTTCAGCCCGGCGATAAATTCATGGGCCTGGACCTCAATGCCGGCGGCCACCTTACCCACGGCTCGCCCGTCAACCTGTCGGGAAAGTGGTTCAACCCGGTCGCCTACGGGGTGCGGCGCGACGACCATCTCATCGATATGGACGAGGTCGCCGATATCGCCCGGCGCGAGAGACCGAAGCTGATCATCGCCGGCGGCACCGCTTATTCCCGAATCTGGGACTTCGAAAATTTCCGGCGGATCGCGGATGAGGTCGGCGCCTGGCTGATGGTCGACATGGCCCATTTCGCCGGGTTAGTCGCCGGGGGCGTTCACCCGAACCCGGTACCGCACGCGCATGTCACGACGACGACCACCCACAAATCGCTTCGCGGGCCGCGCGGGGGCCTGATCCTCGCCAATGACGAGGACATCGCCAGGAAGATGAACTCGGCAGTGTTTCCGGGCCTGCAGGGTGGACCGCTGATGCATGTCATCGCGGCGAAGGCCGTCGCCTTTCACGAAGCCCTGCAACCGCAGTTCAAGACCTATGCGGCCAGTGTCGTCGCCAACGCTCGCGCTCTTGCAAGTTCGTTGCAGGATTGCGGCCTCGACATTGTTTCGGGCGGTACCGACAATCATCTGATGCTGGTCGATTTGAGACCCAAGCAGGCCAAGGGCAAACATGCCGAAAAGGCGCTCGATCGCGCCTGGATCACCTGCAACAAGAACGGAATCCCGTTCGATCCGGAAAAGCCCTTCGTCACCTCCGGCATTCGCCTCGGGACCCCGGCCGGGACCACTCGCGGTTTCGGCGAAGCGGAGTTCCGGGAAATCGGGGAGATGATCGCCCAGGTGGTTGAAGGGCTGCGCAAGAACGGCGAGGCCGGCGATGCCCAGGTCGAGCAGTCCGTCGCTCGGCGTGTCGGGGAAATGTGCGCCCGCTTCCCGATCTACGAGGGATAATCGATGCGCTGCCCGTTCTGCGCGCACGAAGCGAGCCAGGTGAAGGACAGCCGCCCGTCGGAAGACGGGGCGGCGATCCGCCGCCGCCGCCAGTGCGAAGCCTGCGGAGCGCGCTTCACGACCTTCGAGCGGGTCCAGCTTCGTGACCTGACCATCGTCAAGAAAGGCGGCGAGCGCGAGCCGTTCGACCGGGCCAAGCTCGAACGCTCGGTCGCCATTGCCTGCCGAAAGCGCGACATCCCCGCCGAGCGGCTCGAACGGCTGGTCACCTCGATCCAGCGCCAGCTGGAAACTCGCGGCGACGAGGTGACGACCAGCCAG
>DATKAY010000098.1:0-5079 GCA_035514495.1 Sphingomicrobium sp.
GCCGTGGCGCCGGTGGGCGCCCCGTACCGCGGCGATCCTGCCCGCGTGCCGCGAAGCGGCGAGCCAGTCGTGAACGGCGGCTCTGATCTTGCCCCTTTCGACCGGAGGGGCGCCAGGCCGGGCATGGCCGGTGATGAGGAGCAGGATTCGCTCGTTCGAGTCGATCGCCCGCTCAAGGCCGAGATCGATGGCGTTCCAGGCGCGATCGAGATTGAAGCCGTGGAGGTCGATCACCCGGTCGGGCTCGACCGAGCCGGACTTGAGTCGCCGGTCCCAACCCGAATCCAGCGTTCCTCCAGGCCGTTGAGGCCGCGGCGGTGCCGGTGGCGAAGCAGGCGGGACTGGCCGCCGCTCGAGTCTCGGCGAGTTGTTTGGGGGAACGGCGCTTGCCGCGGGTGCCCGGGGATCGCGCGACAGCGGGCGAATCGTCGCCGCGACCCGCGCCCACAAGGCCTGTTCGTCAGGGTCGAGCGAGCGCACGCGCCGCCGCGCCTTTCGGGATGAGCACGAGCGCCTGGCCGTTGGCGGCCATGCCCCCGGCGATCCGGCGCGCCTCGTCTCCGGCGCCCCAGAAGGTGTCCACCCGGTTGGCGCCCTTGATTGCGCCGCCGGTATCCTGGGCTACCCACAGCCCCCAGGCCTCCGGCCGGTCGAGCCCGAGCCACACCGGCGCACCCAGCGGGATGAATTTCGGGTCGGTGGCAATTGTGGCGTTTGGCGTAACCGGAAGCCCGAGCGCCCCGAGCGGCCCGGGGCCGGTCAGCACCTTGAAGAAAATATACGACGGATTTTCCTGCATCAGCGCTCGCGCCTGCTCCGGATTCTCGCGCATCCAGGCCAGGATCGCCTGCATCGAGGTGCCGCCGCGCGGGAGAATGCCGCGTTCGCGAAGAAGCCGCCCGATCGCCACATATTCGCGCCCGTTCTGGTTGTTATAGCCGATCCGCACGATCGTTCCGTCGGGATAGCGCAACCGGCCCGAGCCCTGGATGTGAAGGAAGAACAATTCCGCGGGATCGGCCGCCCAGGCGATTTCCAGCCCCCTGCCGGCAAGCGCGCCACCCTCGATTTCGGCCCGGGTGAAATAATAGACGCAGCGGCCCGAAGCATCGATCCGCCCGCGCCCGGTCCGGCCGTCGGGAAGCTGGCATCGAATGAGGTCGCGCGGAGTGGCGTGGACGGGCGCGGCATAGCCGGGGCTTGGCACCGGCGAGGCGGCGATCTCGGGCTCGTAATATCCGGTCGCGAAAGCCTTGCCGTCGCCGACCCGAACCCAGTCGAACTCGCTCTGGAAAAAGGCGGAAGCAAAGCCGGGCTGGACCAAAGCGGCGCGGGTGCAGACATGCACCCAGTCGGCCGGGCTGGTCAGCCCGGATACATCGGCGCGTCGGGTCACCGAGCGGCAGCTGACCCGAAAAGCCGCCAGTGCCTGGGCGGCGTCGGCTTCGTTGAGGATTGCGGGGGGCGCAAGCGCGATCCCGGCCTCGATGGCGGTGGCCGGCTTGGGCGGCTCGGGCAGCGGCAGCGGCTGGACCGGCGCCGGCCGCGCCGGTTGCGCCGGTTGCGGCGGCAGGGCGGGCCTGCTCACGCAAGCCGACAGCAAGGCGAGGGAAGCAAAAGCAAGCCCTCTTGCGAAGCTGCTCACTCTTCCTCGTCGGTTTCGACGAGGATCCAGTTGGGATCGCTCGACGCGAGGTCCCGCCGGAAGGTCCACAGGTCGCGGGTCTGGACGGCATCGCTCATCGACCCGGCAACCACCTCCTTGTCCTTGTTGCGGGTGATTGCGGCGATATCCGCTTCGAAACGCACCGTGACGAAGGCGATTGTCTGCTCGAGCGACGCCGCGGCGATCACCGCCTGCTCGATGGTGATCAGCCGGTTGTCGAGGACCAGCCCTTCGGCGGTCCTTTGCTCGACCGAGGATTCGAAAGCCTTGTAGACGTTATCGTCGACGAACGGTCGAAGAGTCTCAAGATCGCCTTGCCAATAGGCCTCCAGGATCATCCTGTACGCGGCCTTGGCTCCCTCGAGGAAGCGGGCGACGTCGAAATGGCTATCGGCGGCAAGTATCGCCCGGACGCCCGGACCGGCGGTCGGCAAAAAGGCAAGCTCGCCGGAATCGGCCCCCTGCTGCGGAGCGAGCGGCGACGGCGGCGCCGGCGGCTCGACCCGGGCTTCGGGATCGGCCGGCTTGAGGATCGGCTGCTGCTCGTGCCCGGTGCGCTCGCCAAGAACGCTGTAGAGCCGAAGGCCGATGAAGAGCGCCACGAGGGCCAGGATGATGATGACGGTCAAGTATTTCGATCCAGCTTCAGGTACAAACGAACATAATGCGCTGCCGGTCCAGATTCAAAGCCCCGTCAGCCGCTTTGGCGCCATTGCACGCCTTTTGAGCGACTGCTAGGCGCCATGTCCGAAACGCGCCCGGCTGCTTCCGGCTCCGCAACCACCCCAATTGAGGCAAAACAAGATGGCTGAAGAGGAATCCAAACCCGTTGGCAATGGTTCCGACGAAAGCAACGGGCCGGAGGCCGCTACCCTGGCCCAGTACATCAAGGACCTGTCGGTCGAGAGCCCGAGCGCTCCCCAGGTCTTCCAATGGCAGGATCAGGCGGCGCTCGACGTCAGCTTCAACCTCAATGTCGAGCGGGTCTCGGAAGAAGTGCACGAGGTGATGCTCAAGATCGAGGTCAAGGCGCAGTCGCAAAACGGCGTCCATTTCCTCGTCGATTTGAGCTTTGCCGGCCTGTTCGGGCTGCGCAATTTCCCGGACGAGGCAATTCCCCCCTTCCTCCTGGTCGAGGCGCCCAGGCTGCTCTTTCCCTTCGCTCGTCAGATCGTCTGCGAATCGGTCCAGAACATGGGCTTTCCGCCGCTGCTGCTCGAGCCGATCGACTTTACCGCCGCCTATCTGGCCCAGGCGCAGGCGGCACAGCAGCAGGGTGAAGAGGGTGCAATCGCCGATCCAGAAGCTGAAGCCCCGGCCGAGAAAGGCCCCGAGCAGGCCTGACGGCCAGGCCTTGCCGGCGGACTTGAGCCCATGAAGCTGGTCCCATGAACCTCATCCCATGAACCTCATTAAAGCCGGCGGCACAATCGGCGGACTGACCCTGGTCAGCCGGATTCTCGGATTCGTCCGGGAAATGATTTTCGCCCGGATCATGGGTGCGGGCATGGCCGCCGATGCCTTCACCCTCGCCTTCCTGATTCCCAATTTGTTCAGGCGCCTGTTCGGCGAGGGCGCGTTCAGCCAGGGCTTCGTCCCTTTGTTCGCCCGTCGGCTGGACGGCGAAGGCGGAATGGCGGAAGCCAGGCGCTTCGCCGAGGAAGTCCAGGCGGTCTTCCTGCCGCTTTTGATCCTGGTCACGATCCTCTTCATGATCGCGATGCCGGCCTTCGTCGCGGTCATCGCGGCGGGCTGGCGGGACGATCCGGAAAAATTCGGCCTCGCGGTCGATCTGACCCGGATCACCTTCCCCTATCTGATTTTCATCTCGATGGTTTCGCTGTTCAGCGGGGTCCTCAACTCGCTGACCCGCTTCGCGGCGGCCGCTTTCGCGCCGGCGCTGCTCAACGTCGCGCTGATTACCGCTTTGCTCGTCGTTCCGTCCGGCGGCCAGCAAAGCGCCTACGCTCTGGCCTGGGCAGTCATCGCCGGGGGCGTGGTCCAACTCGCCCTCCTGATCCTCGCGACCAAACGGGCGGGCCTTACTCTCAAGCTGCTGCCGCCCAGGATGACTCCGCGGGTCAAGGAGCTGTTCGTCCTGATCCTTCCAGCGACCCTGGGGGCCGGCGGCTATTATCTCAGCCAGCTCTTCTACGCCTATTTCGCGACGACCCTGCCCGAGGGCAGCCTCGTCTATCTGAGCCAGGCCGACCGGCTGAACCAGCTGCCGCTGGCGCTGGTCGGATCGGCGTTGGGGACCGCGATCCTGCCCGCGATCAGCCGACGGATCGGCGCCGGCGAGGACCGCCAGGCTGCCAATATCCAGGGGCGAGCGACCGAGCTTGCGATGCTTCTGGCGATCCCCGCCGCGGTCGCATTGTCGGTCGCCTCCGGGCCGATCATGACGGTGCTGTTCGAAGGCGGGCGATTCACCGCTGCGGACGCGGCAATTTCCGCTCTGGTCCTGTCGATTCTCGTCGCCGGCCTTCCCGCCTATGTGATGATCAAGGTGCTCGCGCCGGGATTCTTCGCCCGCAAGGACATGTGGACTCCTTTGTGGGTGACAATCGGCTCGCTTGCCGTCGGGGTTTCCGCCAATTTCGTCCTCGTGCCGGCCATCGGAATCGCCGCGCTGGCCGCGACGACCGCGGGCGCGGCGTGGATCAATGCGATCGCGCTCTATGCGATCCTCGTCCGGCGGGGCTTTTTCCGGTTCGAATCCTGGCTGGTCGTGCGGCTGGTCAAGCAGCTTTTGGCCGCTGGAGTGATGGCCGCTGCAATCCTGTTCGTGCAATCCGCCTTCGCCGGCTCCTTCGACGGCTCGGCCGGACAAAGGCTGGTGGCGATCACGGCGGTCGTCGCCGCCGGGGCGGCCGTCTATTTCGTGATCGCCTGGTTCAGCGGCGCAATGGACCGCGAAGACTTGCTGATTCTCCTGCGCCGGAAGAAAGTGAATCAATGAGCGACCAAGCGCGCGTGGTTTCCGGAATCCAGCCCAGCGGCGGGCTTCACCTAGGCAATCTCCTCGGGGCGATCCTGCGCTGGGTGAGGATGCAGGACGAGGCGCAATGCCTGTTCTTTCTCGCCGACCTCCACGCGCTCACCGCCGCCGTCGAGCCCGACCGGCTTGCCTCGAACACACGGGAAATGGCGGCAGCCCTGATCGCCAGCGGAATCGACCCGGCCAAATCCATTGTGTTCGCGCAAAGCGCGGTTCCCGCGCATTCGGAGCTTGCCTGGCTCCTCCAGTGCACCGCTCGGGTCGGATGGCTCAGCCGAATGACCCAGTTCAAGGAGAAGTCGGGGAAGAACCGCGAAGGAGCGTCGGTCGGGCTCTACACCTATCCGGTGCTCCAGGCGGCGGACATTCTCCTGTACCGGGCCACCCACGTGCCGGTCGGCGACGACCAGAA
>DATKAY010000099.1:0-2753 GCA_035514495.1 Sphingomicrobium sp.
TTGGCGAACCCAAGCTCGCGGGCCCGGGCGCCGGTGGCGACGATCAAATGCTTGTACTGGAGCTGGGTCGACTTGCCGTCGGCGGCCACCGCAATCTTGCCTTTGCCGGTGAGCTTCCCCTCGCCCATGTGAACCGCGATCTTGTTCTTCTTCATCAGGCCGGTGACGCCCTTGTTGAGCTGGTCGGCGACATCGCGGCTGCGCTTGACCACCTTTTGAAGGTCGAACCCCGGGTCGCCCGCCGACAGCCCGTAGGCCTCAGCATTCTTGATCTGGTGGAAGATTTCGGCCGAGCGGAGCAGCGCCTTGGTCGGGATGCAGCCCCAGTTGAGGCAGATGCCGCCAAGCTTCTCGCGCTCGACGATCGCGACCTTCAGCCCCAGCTGGGCGGCGCGGATCGCGGCGACATAGCCGCCCGGTCCCGACCCAAGCACGACGACATCATATTGCTCGGCCATCAGGGATCCTCCGGTTACGGTGGCGATCCCTTATTGCATCGCTGCCGATTGGCAAACGCTCAGCCGCGCGCCTCTGGAAGGAAAGCCTCGTCCACCGGATCGCTGAACTTGGTGATCCGGCTGTCGAACTTCAGCCGGATCTTTCCGGTCGCGCCGTGGCGTTGCTTGGCGACGATGACCTCGGCCCGCCCATAGGCGCGCTCCATGTCCTGCCGCCACTCCTCGGCGTCGGGATGGTCGTCGGCCGGCTGCTTGGCGGCGAGGTAATAATCCTCTCGAAAGATGAAGAGGACGATATCGGCGTCCTGCTCGATCGAGCCCGATTCGCGAAGATCGGAAAGCTGCGGTCTCTTGTCCTCGCGCTGCTCGACCGCCCGGCTGAGCTGGGAAAGGCCGATCACCGGCAGGTTGAGCTCCTTGGCGAGCTGCTTGAGGCCGCGGCTGATTTCGGAAATCTCGTTGACCCGGTTCTCGTGGGTGTTTCGGCCGGTGCCCTGGAGGAGCTGGAGATAATCGACGATGACCATCCCAATGCCCTTCTGCCGCTTGAGGCGACGGGCGCGGGCCCGAAGCGCGGCAATCGTCAATCCGGGCGTGTCGTCGATGTAGAGCGGCAGGCCCTCGAGCTCGGCGGCGGCACGCGCCAGCTGGCGAAACTCCTGCTTGCTGATCTTGCCCATGCGCAAGTTCTCGGAGCTGATCCCCGACTGCTCGGCAAGAACGCGGGTCGCGAGCTGGTCGGCGGACATTTCGAGGCTGAACAGGCCGACCGCCGCCCCGGCCGACTTTTCGGCCTCGATCCCGTCCTCCCTGTCCCGAAGGAACCGCTGGGCGGCCGCAAAGGCCATGTTCGTGGCGAGCGCCGATTTGCCCATGCCCGGACGGCCCGCGACGATGACCAGGTCGGACCGGTGAAGGCCGCCGATCTTGGCGTTCAATGTTTCGAGGCCGGTGGTCACTCCCGACAAATGGCCGCCGCTGTTGAGCGCCCGCTCGGCGGTCTCGATCGCATCGCGGCTGGCTTCGGCGAAGCTCTTCGCCTTGCCGTCCGCTCCGCCTTCCTCGGCGACCTTGTAAAGCTCGCTCTCGGCTTTCTCGATCTGCTCGAGCGGAGCGACTTCTTCACTGGTGTCGAGCGCGCTTTCGACCAGGTCGCGGCCGACTCCGATCAGCGCCCTTAAAAGCGCCAAATCGTAGATCTGCTGGGCGAAATCCCGGGCCGCGAGAAGCGCCGCGCCCGATCCGGTGAGGCTTGCGAGATAGCCCGAGCCGCCGACCTGCTTCATCGCCTCGTCCGCCTCGAACATCGGCCGAAGGGTGACGGGGTTGGCGACCATATTCTTGTCGGTCAGCTTGAGGATCGAATCGTAGATCCGCCCGTGAAGCTCTTCGTGGAAATGATGCGGCTTCAGTTTCAAGCCGATGTCCTCGACGAGCCGGTTGTCGAGCATGAGCGCGCCGAGCAGCGCCGCCTCCGCCTCGACATTGGCGGGGAGCGTTGGGGTGCCGGCGGCCTGCGCCGGGTCTGCGATACGATGGATTTCTGCCATGACGTGTTTCTGGAGCTTGCTGGCCCACCTTCCAAGCGGGAACAAACATAGCACGGCTGTGGATAGGCTGTGAATCCTCTCCCGCCGCCCGCAATCCCTCATCCACAGAAATAAAAGCCGTCCAAATTGAAGGGGCCGAAACTGCCGGTTACGCACACAGCCATGCCCATTCTTTCCGACCGATGGATTCGCGAGCAGGCGCAGGCCAACGGAATGATCGAGCCGTTCGTCGAGGCGCAGCGCCGCGAAGGCTGCATCAGCTACGGCCTGTCCTCCTATGGCTATGACGCCCGCGTCTCCAACCATTTCAAGATCTTCACCAACGTCGATTCGGCGACCGTCGACCCGAAGGACTTCGCGTCGAACAGCTTCGTCGATCGCGAAACGGACGTGTGCATCATCCCGCCCAACAGCTTCGCGCTCGCCCATACGGTCGAGTATTTCCGGGTTCCCCGCGACGTGATGGTCATCTGCCTCGGCAAATCGACCTACGCGCGCTGCGGGATCATCGTGAACGTCACGCCGCTCGAGCCCGGCTGGGAAGGCCATGTGACCCTGGAATTCTCCAACACCACGCCGCTGCCCGCCAAGGTCTATGCCAATGAAGGCGCCTGCCAGTTCCTGTTCCTTCAGGGCAACGAGCCCTGCGAGGTCAGCTATGCCGACCGCGCCGGCAAATACATGGGCCAGCGCGGGGTCACGCTGCCGAAGTTATGATCCGGGGGATCATGACCAGAGGCAGCGT
>DATKAY010000100.1:0-8700 GCA_035514495.1 Sphingomicrobium sp.
GCCGACGCTCCGTTCGTCAAGGTCGAGGCGACCAAGTTCACCGAGGTCGGCTATGTCGGGCGCGACGTCGAGCAGATCGCCCGCGACCTGGTCGAGGAGGCGGTCCGGCTGGAGCGCGAGCGACGGCGCGAGAACGTCCGCTCCGGCGCCGAGGAGGCGGCGATGGAGCGGCTTCTCGATGCGCTGACCGGCAAGAATTCGAGCGCCGCCACCCGCGACAGCTTCCAGCAGCGTTTTGCCGAGGGAAGCCTCGACAAGGCCGAGGTCGAGATCGAGGTTCACGAAGCCCCCTCGATGCCGTTCGACATCCCCGGAATGGGCGGGCAGGTCGGCGTGCTGAACCTCTCCGAGATGATGGGCAAGGCGCTCGGCCAGGGCCCCGCCAAGCGCCGCAAGCTCAAGGTCCCGGAGGCCTTTGCGAGGCTGACCGACGAGGAGGCCGACAGGAGGCTCGACCCCGACGACATCAACAAGGTGGCGCTGGCCGACGCGGAATCCAACGGGATCGTGTTCCTCGACGAGATCGACAAGATCGCGGTGAGCGACGTCCAGGGCGGATCGGTCAGCCGCGAGGGAGTCCAGCGCGACCTGCTTCCGCTGATCGAGGGGACGACGGTGGCGACCAAATACGGGCCGCTCAAGACCGACCATATCCTGTTCATCGCGAGCGGCGCCTTCCACATCGCCAAGCCCTCCGATTTGCTGCCCGAGCTCCAGGGCCGCCTTCCGATCCGGGTCGAGCTGAAAGCGCTGACCCAGGAAGACTTCGTCCGCATCCTGTCGCAGACCCGAGCCAGCCTGACCGAGCAATACAAGGCGCTTCTGGACACCGAGGGAGTGACGATCGAATTCGGGCAGGACGCGATCGAGGCGCTTGCGCGGATCGCCGCGGAAGTGAATGACGCGCTCGAGAATATCGGCGCCCGAAGGCTCCAGACGGTGATGGAAAAGCTGCTCGAAGATGTCAGCTTCTCGGCCGAGGAGCGACGGGGCGAGACGCTGACCGTCGACGCCGCTTTCGTCGAGGACCAGCTCGCCGGAATCGCCCGCAATGCGGATCTCAGCCGTTACGTCCTCTAAAGCCCGGCCGAGCGGCTTCGCCTCATTCCCGCGCTTGCGCTTGCCTTAGCCAGTGCGGCTGCCTAGATGCGCTTCACCGTCGCAAGCAACGGCAAGTCGGGGCGTAGCGCAGCCTGGTAGCGCATCACACTGGGGGTGTGGAGGTCGCTGGTTCGAATCCAGTCGCCCCGACCATCCATACAAGAAAGTCGTCATTCGCGAATGATCAACTCGGATTTCCTGACAGTCACCGCGGCATCGGCGGAGCCGGCCGGCGGATCGACCTTCCTCATCGGGCTCCTTCCCTGGGTCCTCATCTTCGTCATTTTCTGGTTTCTCCTCATCCGGCCGCAGCAGAAGCGGGCGAGGGAGCATGCCGCGATGATCGCGGCGGTGAAGAAGGGCGACGAGGTGATTACCGGCGGCGGCCTTCGCGGACGAGTGACCAAGGTCACCGAAATGGATGTCGAAGTGGAGATCGCGCAGGGCGTCAAGGTCCGCGCCATCAAGGGGACGCTTAGCTCGGTGCTGACTTCGAACGCCAAGCCGGCCAACGACTAGGCCAAGGCGGCAATGCTCGATTTCCCGCGCTGGAAGGTCTTTTCGATCTGGGCAATCGTGCTGCTCGGAATCCTGTTCGCGGTCCCGAGCCTGCTGCCCCAGCAGGTGCGGCAATATTGGGCGGTGCCGCTGCCCCAATCGACCATCAATCTCGGGCTCGACCTGGCGGGCGGAAGCCATTTGCTGCTCGAGGCCGACATCCAGGACCTCCAGAAGCAGCGCCTCCAGTCGATGGAGGACACAATCAGCACCGAGATGCGCCGCGGCGATCCGCGGATTCCGATCGCCGACATCTCGACGAGCGGCGGGCGAGTCTCCTTCAGCGTAACCGACCCGTCGCTGGTCGACGCGGCGGTCGAGCGGATGCGGACCGTCACCCAGCCGGTCGGGCTGACCGGCGAGCGCGACTGGAACGTCGGGGTCGTCGACCAGAACCGGCTGGTCCTGGACCCCACCGATAGCGGAACCAAGGAGGCGCTTGCCAACGCGATGACCGTCGCCCGGGACGTCGTTCGCCGGCGAATCGACCCGCAGGGGACCAAGGAAATCACCGTCGTCACCCAGGGCAATGATCGAATCCTGGTGCAGGTGCCCGGGGTCGAGGATCCCGAGGCTCTCAAGAATTTGATCGGCCAGACCGCTCGGCTCGAGTTCAAGCTCGTCGACCTGACGGCCGACCCGGTGCAGGTCCAGGAGGGCCGGGCTCCGGCCGGAAGCCAGGTCCTGCCGCTTGCCGACGGCAGCGGGTTCATGGCGGTCCAGCGGCGGGTGATGGTGTCGGGCGACCAGCTCGTCGACGCCAGGCAGAGCTTCGACGAGGTCGGCCAGCCGGTCGTCGACATCAGCTTCAACGCCGCCGGAGCCCGACGCTTCGGCCGGGTCACCCAGGAAAATGTCGGCAAGCCGTTCGCGATCATCCTCGATGACAAGATCCTGTCGGCGCCGAACATCAACGAACCGATCCTCGGCGGGCGCGCCCAGATCAGCGGCAGCTTCACCGTCGAGAGCGCCAACGACCTCGCCATCTCGCTCGCCTCGGGCAAGCTGCCGGTGAAGCTCGACGTGATAGAGGAGCGGACCGTCGGCCCGGATCTCGGCCGGGATTCGATCCGCAAGGGCGTCATCGCGAGCATCGTCGGCTCGATCGCAGTGATCGCCTTCATGCTCATCACCTATGGCCGGTTCGGGGTCTATTCGTCGCTCGCGCTCATCGTCAACGCGCTGATGGTGCTTGGAGTCATGGCAATCTTCAACGCGACGCTGACCTTGCCGGGAATCGCCGGGTTCGTGCTCACGATCGGCGCCGCGGTGGACGCCAACGTGCTCATCAACGAGCGAATCCGCGAGGAGCAGAGACGGGGGCGCAAGGTGATCGACTCGCTCGAAACGGGCTATCACGAGGCGATGCGGGCGATTTACGACGCCAACATCACCAACGTCATCGCCGCCGCTTTGATGTTCTACTTCGGCTCGGGCCCGGTTCGCGGCTTCGCGGTGGTGCTGATGATCGGCGTCGTGACCTCGGTCTTCACCGCGGTGAATTTCTCCCGGATGCTGGTCGCGCAATGGGTCAGGCGGACCCGCCCGCGCGTCCTTCACATTTAAGGCGCCTCGACCATGCGGCTACTCAAGCTCGTTCCCGACAACACCAACATCGATTTCATGCGCTGGAGCAAGGTGGCCGCCCTGGTGTTGGGCCTGCTTGTGGTCGCGAGCATCGCCCTGGTGGTCGTTCGGGGACTTAATTTCGGGGTCGATTTCGTCGGCGGGCAGATGGTGCGGGTGAGCTTCGACCAGCCGATCACCGTCGATCGGCTCCGGAGCGACGTCGGCGAGCTCGGGGTCGGAACGCCAAACATCCAGGAATTCGGCGGGCCGCAAAGCTACCAGATCCGCCTTCCTCACCCCGAGGGCGGAGAGGCGGCTTCCAACATCGTCGCGAGCCAGGTCCGGACAATGCTCGAGCAGCGCTACCCCGGGGCGACGATCGACTCGGTCGAGACGGTGTCGGGCAAGGTCAGCGAGGAGCTCGCGAGGGACGGTGCGCTGGCCATCATCCTGGCGATGATCGCGATCTCCATCTACATCTGGTTCCGGTTCGAGTGGCAGTTTGGAATCGGCGCTCTCGTCACCCTGTTCCACGATGTCGCGGTGACGCTCGGATTCTTTTCCCTGACCCAGCTCCAGGTGGATCTCAACGTGGTCGCCGCGGTGCTGACCATCGTCGGCTATTCACTGAACGACACGGTCGTCATCTACGACCGGATTCGCGAGAATTTGCGGAAGTACCGGAAGATGGCGATCGTCCCTTTGCTCAACCTGTCGCTCAACGAGACCCTCGCCCGGACGGTCGCGACCTCGCTCACCCTTCTCCTGGCGCTTGCGGCGCTGCTTCTGATCGGCCCGGAGGTCATCTTCGGCCTGACCATCGCGATTTTCCTCGGGATCTTCGTCGGCACCCTTTCTTCGATTTACGTGTCGGCGGCGACTTTGGTGTGGCTCGGGGTCACGCCGGACAGTTTCGTGAGGACCGAATCCGAGGGGCCGGAGGCGCAGCCGTCCTGATTTGTTCAGCGCAGGCCCGATTTGTTCACCGCAGGTTCCTGATTGAGCGCGCAGCACGCTTGCCTGCCCGACAGCCGACGCTAATGAGGACTGCATGTCGAACCTGACCCGAATTGCGGCCGTAGCGATTGCCGCCGCGCTTATCCTTCCCGCCAGCGGATGCGCCCGCAACAAGACGCAGGGCGCCGACGTCGGTTACGTCGCTCGCGACGTAAACACCCTCTATTCGCTGGCGCAGACCCGTCTCCAGCAGGGCGATTACGAAATGGCGGCGCAGCTGTTCGCCGAAGTCGAGCGGCAGCATCCCTATTCCGTCTGGGCGCGAAGGGCGCAGCTGATGAGCGCGTTCAGCTTCTATGTCGCGAAGAAATATCCCGAGGCGATCACCGCGGCGCGGCGCTTCCTGACCATCCACCCGGGTAACAAGGATGCGCCTTACGCTCATTACCTGATCGCGATGGGCTATTATCAGCAGGTCGCCGACGTCGCTCGCGACCAGCGCAACACCGAGCAGGCGCTCAACGCATTCGGAGAACTGGCTCGGCGCTATCCTCAAAGCCGCTACGCATCCGACGCTCGGCTGAAGATCGACCTGCTCAACGACCAGCTGGCCGGCAAGGAGATGGAGGTCGGGCGTTTCTACGAGCGGTCGGGCAGGTGGCTCGCCGCCAATTTGCGTTTCCGCAAGGTGGTCGAGGATTATCAGACCACCAGCCATACGCCGGAGGCGCTGGAGCGCCTGGTCGAGACCTATCTGGCCCTTGGAATCCCCGAGGAGGCCCATAAGGCGGCAGCGGTGCTGGGCGCCAATTATCCCGGCAGCGAGTGGTACCGCCGCGCCTACCAGCTGATCCAGCGCCATGCACCGCAGCAGCAGGTTCGGCCGCAGCAGCAGGCGCAGCCGCAGGGATGAGGCCCGGCGCGAGATGCTGAGGCAGCTCGCGATTCGCAATGTCGTCCTGATCGACAATCTTGAGCTCGAATTCGAGCCGGGCCTTGGCGTCCTCACCGGTGAGACCGGCGCGGGCAAGTCGATCCTGCTCGACGCGCTCGGCCTCGCGCTCGGAGTCCGAGCCGACAGCTCGCTCGTCCGGCAGGGGGAGGAAAGCGCCTCGGTGAGCGCCGAAATCGAGCTTCCCGACAGCCATGCCGCGCACCGGCTTTGCAAGGACCAGGGGCTCGATCCGGAGCCTGGCGAGCCGCTCCTTCTGCGGCGGACCCTGAAAAGCGACGGCGGCAGCCGCGCCTTCGTCGGCGCAGCGACGGTGCCGGCGGGGATCATTCGCGACCTTGCCGCCCTCGCGATCGAGATTCACGGCCAGCACGATGATCGCGGCCTGCTCAATCCTCGCGGCCACCGGGCGTTGCTCGACTCTTTCGCCGGCCTCGATACCGGGCCGGTCGAGGCGGCCTGGGCGACAGTCCGGCAAATCGAGGATTCGCTGGCGGCGGCTCGCGCCGAAGCGGTCGCGGCCGAGCGGGAGCGCGGTTATCTCGCTCACGCGGTGGCTCAAATCGAGGCGCTGGACCCCCAGCCGGGGGAGGAGACGAGCCTCGCCGAGGAGCGCTCGGCAATCCAGTCGGGCGCCAAGGCCGGCGAGGCATTGTCCGGGCTCGACGATCTGCTCGGCGGTTCGCAAGGCGCGCTTTCGAAGCTCCGCCAGGCGGGGCGCCAGATCGAGCGCGGCGCCGCCGACCATCCGCTTCTCGGGGAGGCCCTTGCGGCGGTCGACCGGGCGCTGATCGAGGCTCATGACGCCGAGGACAAGATCGCCCGGGCGGCCGACGCTTTGACCTTCGACCCGGCCCGGCTCGATTCGGTCGAATCGCGCCTTTTCGATATTCGCGGCCTGGCTCGAAAGCACCGGGTCGAGCCCGACCTGCTGGCCGAGCTCGGGCAACAGATGAGCGCCCAGCTCAAACAGATCGACGCCGGAGCCGAGCGAGTCGAGGCGCTCGACCGACAGCTCGCCCAGGCGCGGACCGACTATTCCCGGCTCGCTCGGGAGCTTGGCGGCGCAAGGCGCGAAGCGGCGGCCAGGCTGGACGAGGCGGTCGCTTGCGAGCTTGCGCCGCTGAAGCTCGATTCGGCGCGCTTCCGGACCGCCGTTGCGCAGGGCGAGCCGGGGCCCTGTGGGACCGACCGGGTCGAATTCGAGGTCTCGACCAATCCGGGTTCGCCGTTCGGGCCGCTGACCAGGATCGCATCGGGAGGAGAGCTGTCGCGCTTCATCCTCGCGCTCAAGGTGGCGCTTGCCGAGGCGGGAACCGCGGCGACCATGATTTTCGACGAGATCGACCGCGGGGTCGGCGGAGCGGTGGCGAGCGCCATCGGCGAGCGGCTGGCTCGGCTGGCGAGGGACAGCCAGGTGCTGGTCGTCACCCACTCGCCGCAGGTGGCGGCTCGGGCCACTCACCACTACCGGATCGAGAAGTCGCACGAGGACGGGTCGACCCGGACCCTCGTGCGGCGTTTGAGCGCGGACGAGCGGCGCGAGGAGATCGCTCGAATGTTGTCGGGCGCATCGATCACCGAAGAGGCGCGCGCGCAGGCGTCGCGGCTTCTGGACGCGGCGTGACCGCCTATGTCGCGCTGCTTCGGGCGGTGAACGTCGGCGGCACCGGCAAGCTTCCGATGCGCGAGCTCAAGGACATCGCCGGCGAGCTGGGGTTTGAAAAGGCCAGCACCTACATCGCCAGCGGTAACCTGATCTTCTCGAGCGCCAAGGGCGAGGCCGAGGTCCGGGAGATGCTTGAACAAAGATTGGCGGCCCACATGGGCAAGCCGGTTCCGGTGATGGTCCGCACCGCTGAGGAAATGGCCGCCGTTACGGATGCGAATCCGTTCAAGGACGCACCGGGCAAAAGGGTGCTCGCCACCTTCCTTTCGGAGCCGCCGCCCAAGGATGCTCTTGCCGCGGTCCGACGACAGGACGGCGAGCGGCTGGCGCTCGGCAAGCGCGAAATCTATGTCGATTATTGCGGCACACTGCTTGGCCGGTCGAAGATGGTCATCCCGGCGGCGGCCAAAGGCACGGCGAGGAACATGAACACGGTTGCGAAGCTCGCCGAGCTGGCGAAGGAGAAAGCATGAGCAGGCAGACAGCGGTCCCACTCGAATTCGAAGGCGAGAGCCTCGAAAGCGTCTTTGTCGGGCGCCGCGACGCTTTGGCTCGGCCGACGGTCCTGATGATCCCGACGGTGATGGGCGTTTGCGACCTGGAGCTGGGCTTTGGCCGACAGCTGGTCGAGCTTGGCTACAACGCCTTCGTCGCCGACCTGTACGGGAAGAAATTCCGCGGTGCTCCCCGCGACGTGATGTTCGGCGAGATGGCGCGGCTGAAGGAGGATCGCGAGGCGCTTTTGCGGCGGTTGCTCACCCTTCTCGACCAAGCGCGCGGCCTCGAGGAGGTCGAGGGGGGTGAGGTGGTGGCGGCCGGCTATTGCTTCGGCGGAATGTGCGCTCTCGACATTGCGCGAAGCGGTGCCGACATCGCCGGCGCGGTGAGCTTTCACGGGCTGTTCGACCCGCCGGCGACCCGGCCCGGGAAGATCAAGGCGAAGGTGCTGGCCTTCCACGGCTGGGACGACCCGATGGTCGCGCCCGACGCCGTCGTCGCGCTCGGCAAGGAGCTGACCGAAGCGGGCGCGGACTGGCAGATCCACGCCTATGGCAATGTCGCCCACGGCTTCACCAACCCCAAGGCGCATGAAATCGGAATCGAGGGCGTGCGCTACAACGCGCTCGCGGCGGAGCGGTCCTGGACGAGCTTCGTCAACTTCCTCGAGGAATTGTTCGGCGGGCATGGCTGACAAAAGCGGCAAGGCCGCCCGGCGGCTCGAAGAGCTCGCCCGGCTGATTGCCCGCCACGACCGGCTTTACCACGCCAAAGACGCGCCGGAGATTACGGACGCAGATTATGATGCGCTGGTTCGCGAGAACCGCGAGCTGGAGGCGCAATTCCCGCATCTGGTCAGGCCGGATTCGCCCTCCAGGCGGCTCGGTGCACTGCCGGTCGGCGGGCTGGCCAAGGTTGCGCACGCACAGCCGATGCTCAGCCTCGACAATGCGTTCAGCGACGAGGAGGTGGAGGAGTTTGTCGGGCGGGTGAGGCGCTTCCTCAACCTGCCCGACAGCGAAGCGGTAGCAATGACCGCCGAGCCGAAGATCGACGGCCTGTCCTGCTCGCTTCGGTATGAAAAGGGCGAGCTGGTGCTGGCCGCGACGCGCGGCGACGGCACGACCGGCGAGGAGGTGACCGCCAATGTCCGGACCATCGCGGACGTCCCGCAGAAAATCGCCAAGGCCCCGGACGTGATCGAGGTGCGCGGCGAGGTCTATATGTCGAAGGCCGATTTCGAGGCCCTCAACGAGAGGCAGCAGGCGGCGGGCGGCAAAATCTTCGCCAACCCGCGCACTGCCGCGGCCGGATCGCTCAGGCAGAAGGATCCGGGGATAACCGCCGCCCGGCCGCTGCGTTTTTTTGCCCATGGTTGGGGCGAGATTTCCGAGCC
>DATKAY010000101.1:0-27990 GCA_035514495.1 Sphingomicrobium sp.
GCGCGAACCTTCGAATCGTCGAGATAATGGTCGTAGCCCTTGTAGCCGACGAACTCGACCTGCTTGCCGGCGCCTTGAAGCGCGTCGCGCATCTTCTCCGAATGCCAGTAGCGAACGTTCGAATCCATGTCGCCGTGGATCAGCAGCACCGGCACCTGGATTTCCGCTGCGCGCTTGAGCGGCGAGCCTTCGGCAACATGCGGCCCGGAGCCGATGAATTTCTCGACCAGTTGGGCGTTGGTAAAGCCGGCCGCATCCTTCTTGAGCATCTGGAGGTCGGTGACGGGCGCGATCGCGGCAACCGCCTTGTAGAGCGACGGATCGGTCACGGCCGACTGCAGGGCCGCATAGCCGCCGTACGACCAGCCGACGATCGCAACCCGGTCCGGATTGGCGATGCCCTGCGCGACAAGCCACCGCGCCGATGCGGAAATATCGCCGATCGAGGTTCGCCAGTTCTTGAACCCATTGTCGTTCAGCCAGGCGTCGCCATACCCTGCCGAACCGCGATACTGCGGCTGGAGAACGGCATAGCCGCGCGCCGCAAAGAACTGGGCGAGCCAGTCGAAGCCCCAGTAATCGCGCGAGCTTGGTCCGCCGTGCGGAAGCACGATTGCCGGCAATCCCTTCGCGTCGCGCCCCGGCGGGAGAGTAAGGTATGCCGGGATCTGCACCCCGTCGGGCGCCGGGATCGTCACCGACTTGACCTGGGCAAGGGTCCTGCCCTCGAGCTGCGGGCGGTCGACCATTGCCTGGTTCAAGGTCTTGGCGTCGCGGTCGAACAGGTAATAGCTTCCCGGATCCATGTCGCTGCCCGCGAAAATGAGGAGCTTTCGGCCGTCCATCGTCGAATCGAAAAAGCTGACGATCGGCAGGTCCGGCAAGGCCTTGGAGAGCGACTCGGACAAGGCCTTGAACTCTGGGTCGAAATAGACTCGCTCAGATTGCTCGTCCGAGAAGCGGTAGCCGATCACCCGCTGGCCGTCGCCGCTGCGCATGACCCCGCTGATATCGACGCGCGGATGCTCGGCAACGAGTCGCTCGCCTAAGCTTCCGTCGAGCTTGACCGCGTAGAGCGCCCTTCGGCCGTCCTTCTTCTTGAGGACGTAGATCGAATTGATCTCCGCATCGACGGCGGCCGGCCTGATCTGGTCTTCCCGGTCGGCATATTCGACGAGCGTCTTCCACTCGCGCGAGTCCAGGGTTCGGTAGAAATACTTGACCCGGCCGGTCAGCGATCCGGTGGCGCTGCTTTCGACCGTCGTCATGATGCGGACATTGCCGCGACCGTCCGTCATATATCCCGAGGCTGCATCGCGCGGCGGTTCCACCCGCGTGACCCGCAAGGTGCGGGTATCGACCCGATCGACTCCAAGGCCGCTCTTCTTGCGCGAGATGCGGGTCTGTGCCCGGCCGGCCTCCGGGACATACTCCCGCTGCATGAGGATGGTGCCGTCGATCGCGCCGTTCCAGTCGAGAACGCTGCCGTCGAACTGGCGATAACCGGCGTCGTAGAAACTGCTGGGCTGGCCGAGAAGCTTGGCGTCGGTGCCGTCGGTGTTCATCGCCAGCAGGCGCTGGAAACCGATGATGTCGCCGGTCTGGACGACCTGGCCGGTGACTCGGCAGACGAGCCGGTCGGGGCCCGAATAATCGCACCAGCTCAGCGATTCAGGCTCGCCGTCGGCCGACGTCACGATGCTCGTCTTGCCGGTCTGCAGGTCGGAGATGACCGCGAAAGACTTAAGGCCGGGGCCCGGGGTCACGTAGAGCAGCTTGGATCCGTCGGGCGACAGCCGCGCCGCGGACACCGCCTCCCGGGCTCCGAAAGCCGCCGCATCCTCGGCAAGGCTGCGCACTGGCTGCGCATGCGCGGGCGTTGCGATCAGCGCGGCAGCCGCCGCGCCGGCAAGAAACCAATTTTTCACTGAACTTTTCCCCTACTCGAACTCCGGCACCTATGTAGATTGACAGAAGCGCGTTTTAAAACAAGAGCCTGCTTGGCGCAGGGTTAACCGGTTGCTAGGCGCCCGGGAATGACCAGGCCGCCGCTTCCCGAATGGGCGCCGCATCACGCGGTGTGGATCGGCTTTCCTTCGGACCCGGAGCTGTGGCTAGCCGATTTGAAAGCGGCCCAGGCCGAGATTGCGGATTTCGCAAAGGCGGTCCACGCAGGCGGCAAGGGCGAAGAGCTGTGGCTGGTCGCAAGCCACGAAGGCGCCGGACAGGCGGCTCGCGAACTTGCGCCCTTCGCGACCGTCATCGTCGAGCCGTTCGGCGACATCTGGCTCCGCGACACCGGCCCGATCGTGCTTGGGTCGGGCAGCGACAGGAAGGCGCAGGGCTTCCGTTTCAACGGCTGGGGCGGGAAATACGACCTTCCGGGCGACGACACGATCGGGCAACGCCTCGCCGGTCGCGCCGCTTTGCCTTACGCCCGGGCCGACTGGATCCTGGAAGGCGGAGCGATCGACCAGGACGGTTCGGGAACGGTGGTCACGACCGAGCAATGCCTGCTCAACGAGAACCGCAACTCTTCCATGTCCCGCGACGAGGTCGAGCAGGCGCTTCGCCGCGACCTCGGCTTCGAGCGCGTGATCTGGCTGGGCGAAGGCCTCGCCAACGACCATACCGACGGCCATGTCGACAATATCGCGCGCTTCGTGGCGCCCGGGCGGCTGGCGATCCCGACGCCTTCGAAGGACGATCCCAACGAGGGTGTTTATCGCGATGCCGCCCGGCGGCTTCGGCAGACCAGGCTCGATGTCGTCACCTTGCCTTCGCCCGGCCGGCTGGAAAGCGCGGACGGGGATTTGATCCCGGCGAGCTACATGAACTTTTACATCGGCAATGCCGCGGTCGTTGTGCCGCAATATGGCGCGCCCAACGACCAAGCGGCGGTCGAGGTCGTCCAGGCGCTGTTTCCCGATCGCGTTGCAATCGGGCTTCGCGCCGACCATGTGCTGAGCGGGGGCGGAAGCTTCCACTGCATTTCGCAACAGGTTCCACGATGACCATCCTCACCGTCGCCGCGCTCCAGCTCGCCTTCAGCGAGGACCGGGACTCCAACATCCGCGCCGTTTCCGATTTGGTGCGCGACGCCCATGCGCGCGGAGCGCAAATCGTCCTTCCCCCCGAGCTGTTCGAAGGCCCCTATTTCTGCCGGGTCGAGGACGAGGCTTTGTTCGCCAATGCGCGTTGTGTCGCCGAGCATCCGTCGGTGCTTGCGATGCAGCAACTGGCGGCCGAGCTGGAAATCTGGATCCCGACCAGCTTCTTCGAGGCGGAAGGGCCGCACTATTATAACTCGCTGGCGATGATCGGTCCCGACGGCAAGGTCGCCGGGGTCTATCGCAAGAGCCACATTCCCGACGGGCCGGGCTATGAGGAGAAATTCTACTTCCGGCCCGGAAATACCGGCTTCAAGGTCTGGCCGGGCCCGGACAATAGCACTTTGGGGATCGGAGTGTGCTGGGACCAATGGTATCCCGAGACCGCTCGCTCGATGGTCCTGATGGGCGCCGACATCCTCTTCTACCCGACCGCGATCGGCTCCGAACCGCACGACCCCGGCCTCGACACCAGCCGCCTGTGGCGCCGGGCGATGATCGGCCATGCGGTCTCCAACGTCGTGCCGATCGTCGCCGCCAACCGGATCGGCACCGAGGACGGCCAAAGCTTCTACGGGATGAGCTTCATCTGCGACGAACGCGGCGACATCCTCGCCGAGATGGGAGCGCAGGAGACCGGCGCGATCCTCGCTACGCTGGACCTTGCGGCAGCGAAGAAGCACCGCGCCGCTTTCGGATTCTTCCGCGACCGCCGCCCCGATCTCTACGGGCGGCTGACCGAGGACATCTAGGAACCGTGCCCGAGCCTCGATCATTGTTTCGCCATGGCAGGCGGATGGACTCGCGACGGCGCGGTGCAGGACCAGATCGACGACACGGTGAAGGACGCCGTCGCCGCCGCACGAGCGCGAATCCCGCTCGGCGAGGCAGCCAGAGAATGCGAGGATTGCGGCGAGCCGATCGCAAGAAAACGGCGCGAGGCGATGCCGGGGGTTCGCACCTGCGTCGCCTGCCAGTCGGTGCGCGATTCGACGGTCAGCCATTCGACCATCAACCGCCGCGCGAGCAAGGACAGCCAGCTTCGCTAGCCTCGCCCACCACCTATCTCGACCGCCCGCTCGAACACGCTCTCGAACATCTTTTTCGTGAGCTTGCCGGTGTTGGTGTTCTGCCGCGACGGGTGATAGCTCGAAAGCAGGATCCGCCCGTCGGGAGCGCAAGCTTCGGCGCAATGCCCGAATTTGGCGGAAGGCCACAGGCCAAGCGTCCGGGCGGCAGCGCCGTGGGCGATCTGCCCCAGCGCCACCACGACCCGGACCTTGGGCAGAGCGGCAAGCGCGGCTTCCAAATAATTGCGGCAGGTCGCGACCTCCTCGGGCAAGGGCTTGTTGCCGGGCGGAAGGCATTTGACGCTGTTGGCGATCACCGTCCCGACCAGCTTCAGCCCGTCGTCGGCCTCGCCCGAATAGCGGCCTTGCGCGAGCCCGAAGTTCAGCAGCGTCGAGAAGAAGAACTCGCCCGACATGTCGCCGGTGAACGGCCGCCCGGTGCGGTTCGCCCCGCGGCGGCCGGGAGCCAGGCCGATGATCGCCAGCCAGGCCTGCGGGTCTCCAAACACCGGGACCGGCGCGTTCCACCAGTCCGGATGCTCGGCTCGAAGCTCGCTTCGAAGGCGCACAAGCCGCGGGCACAACGGGCAATCGCGCGGGGCTTCGGACCGTGGGACGGCCGAGAGATCGGCGGGGCTGGCGAATGCCATGGGCCTGCCCTAGGCGAGGCGCCGTGCCACAGGCAAACCAGCTTTACGCGATCGCCATCGGCTCGAACCGGCGACACGGCCGCTTCGGCGGCCCGCCGCGGGTGGTTGAGGCGGCCATCGCCCGTCTCGACCGCGACTTCGGCCTGTTCGACTCCTCGCCGATCGTTCTGAACAAGGCGGTGGGCGGCGCCGGCCGCGATTTCGCCAATGCGGTGGCGCTGGTGGAAAGCGACCTCCAGCCGCCGCAGATGCTGGCAGCGCTCAAACATATCGAGCGCCAATTCGGCCGCCGAGCGAGCCGCCGCTGGGCCGCCAGGGTGCTCGATCTCGACATCATCGACTGGAGCGGCGGCTGCTGGCGCTCGCGCGCACTGACCGTCCCGCATCCCGCGGCTGCGAAGCGCTCTTTCGTCATCGAGCCGCTGGCCAGTATCGCCCCCGGCTGGCGCCTTGAACGCGGACTGACCGCCCGCCACCTTGCCCATCGCCTTGCCCGAGGGCGCCCGCGGCGGTAGGGCGTGCCGCGCTGGCGGGCCCTTAGCTCAGTTGGTAGAGCAACTGACTTTTAATCAGTAGGTCGCTGGTTCGAATCCAGCAGGGCTCACCAGCACTTTCTTGTCCGGGCATTTGTCCGGGCAAATGACAACTTCACTTGGGCCGTTCCCGACGAGGTCGCGCCCCGGCAGTCATTAAAAATGTGGTATGGCCTGGTTTCGTAACGCGTCTTTGACGCCGGGGGGCCAAATGCAAGACTGGGAAGTCGCATTCGCCGAGAAGAGCGAGCGCCGCCGAAAAAGGTCGCAGCTCAGGCAGATCATCCGCTGGACGATGCTCGTTTTCCTGGTGGCGGTCGGCATCCTTGCCGGCCTGTGGCTGGTCGACAGGTCGTTCCATTTTCTTATGTTTTAGTGAATGAGCGCCGCTACTTCGCGCAGCTAATGCAAGTGGTAACGGCCGGATTACGCTCGATCCGTGCCGACGCGATTTCTTCGCCGCAAATTTCGCAATAGCCGAACTCGTCGGTGTCGAGCCGCTCGAGCGCCGACTCGACCCGCGCCAGCTCGGCCTTGCGGCGCTGCTCGGCGGCGATCGCCATCGCCTGCACCTGGATGGCGTCCATTCTCGAGAGGCGCCCGACGCTCTGCTGGTCAAGCTCAACCGTAGCGCGCTCGGCGGCGGCCCCGGCGTCCGAATTCGCCAGCTCGGCCTTGAGCGACTGAAGCTTTTCGCGAAGTCGATTGCGATCAATGGTCATGCCCGCAGTGTCGCTTGCCAGCACCCATCGCGCAACCCACGCCTTGGGATGGCTGGCTTCTCGTCCAAGCCATTGGGGCAGCCGGGCGCGAACCGGCTTCCGCCTGTCGCGGCGCACGATCGCCATACGGAACGGACCGGTGCGGGCGATGTTTTTCAAATAGAAGGAGATGCTGATGATCAAGAAACTGCTTATTGGCGCCGGAATGGCCTGGCTGGCGCGCAAGTTCATGGGCGGCAATGACCGCACGTCGCGCAATCACGACCGCCAGGGCGGCGGTTTTTTCGGGATGGGACGCTCACGCCGCTAGAGCCCAGAACCGGGCAGAACCGGCTGGTGGAGGTCGGCAAGCGAACTGGATCGGCGCAACGTAATTCGTGATATGGGAGTCGAATGACTGCCAGGCGCTGGATCACGACCGCAGCCATTCTCGCCGCCGCGCCGGCGATCGCCGACTTGCTTCGAAAGCGGTTTGGCGGGGCGCCGGACCGGCGAGCAGAGGAGGTTGACGAGGTTTACGAAGCCGGCCTCGAAAGCTTCCCGGCTAGCGACCCGCCAAGCTGGACTCTCGGGCGGCCGGAGTGACCGACCGCAGGTTCGGGCCTGCATCTCAAGGACCAGCCAAATTTGGGCTCAGCTTATGCTTACGAAGCTGTCCAGCACCTTCTTGCGACCGGCGTGCTCGAAGTCGATCTCGAGCTTGTTGCCCTCGATCGCGTGGATCGTCCCATGGCCGAACTTGTCGTGGAACACCCGTTGGCCGAGCGACAGGTCTTCGCGGGCCTCGCTTCCCAGGCTAACGGCGCTCGCCCGCGCCTCGATCGGCGGGCGGGCGTAGCGGTCGTTGATCCCCCTCACCATGCTGCTGGCGGACCGTCCCCCAGACGGTCCTCGGCCAGCAGCATTCTCTCCCCGCTGGGGAGAGGGTGAAGAGAATGCCGCCCTTTGCCAGCCGGGGCCTCGGGTGGCGGCCCGGGCAACATGGGCGAAGGGGTCGGCGCGCTCGCTCCATTGCGCCCGCCACAGGCTCTCGCCACCGCTCATCGTCGTTTCCTGCTCGATATGCTCGTCGGGAAGCTCGGCGATGAACCGGCTCGGCAGGCTGCTCGTCCACTGGCCGT
Organism: Sphingomicrobium sp.; assembly: GCA_035514495.1. GTDB lineage: Bacteria > Pseudomonadota > Alphaproteobacteria > Sphingomonadales > Sphingomonadaceae > Sphingomicrobium. The sequence goes on from DATKAY010000101.1 coordinate 7,207, forward strand.
AGATCCGGCGGTTGGCGGCGTGGAGGATGGTCGAACGGCGGCGCGCCCGGGTGATCGCGACATAGGCGAGCCGCCTTTCCTCCTCCAGGCTTGCGAGCCCGCCCTCGTCGAGCGCCCGCTGCGACGGGAAAATCCCCTCCTCCCAGCCGGGCAGATAGACAATGTCGAACTCGAGCCCCTTGGCGGCGTGCATGGTCATGATGGTGACCTTGTCGCGGCCGCGGTCCTCGTCATTGTCCATCACCAGGCTGACATGCTCGAGGAAGCCGGAGAGGTTGTCGTATTCCTCCATCGCCCGGGCCAGCTCGGCGAGATTTTCCAGGCGCCCGGCGGCCTCGGCGGTCCGCTCGGCCTGGAGCATCGCGGTATAGCCGCTCTCCTCCAGGACAATGCGGGCGAGCTCGGCATGCGGCAACTGGCCGCTCCGGCCGCGCCAGCGGGCGATATCGGCGATGAAGCGCCCGAGCGCCTTTCGTGCCTGCGGGCGAAGCTCGTCCGAATCGAGCAGAGACGCGGCGGCGAGGAGCAGGGGCTGCTGCTGGGCTCGAGCGGCTCGGTGGATGGTCGCGATCGCCTTGTCGCCGAGCCCGCGCTTGGGCTGGTTGACGATTCGCTCGAACGCCAGATCGTCGGCCGGCTGGTGGATCAGCCGAAGATAGGCGAGCGCATCGCGGATCTCGGCGCGCTCGTAGAAGCGGTAGCCGCCGATGATCTGGTAGGGCAGCCCGATGCCGATGAAGCGCTCCTCGAACTCGCGGGTCTGGAACTGGGCGCGCACCAGGATGGCGTGGTTTGAAAGCGGATGCCCGCGCGCCTGGCTCCCCTCGATCTCCTCGCCGACCCTGCGGGCCTCCTCGGGACCGTCCCAGATTCCGATGACCCGGACCTTCTCCCCCTCGCCCGCCTCGGTCCACAGCGACTTGCCGAGCCGGCCGGCATTATTGGCGATCACCGCGTCGGCGGCCGAAAGGATATGGCCGGTCGAGCGGTAGTTCTGCTCGAGCCGGATGATCTTCGCCCCGGGAAAATCCTCGCCGAACTTCAAGATGTTGGCGACCTCGGCGCCTCGCCACGAGTAGATCGACTGGTCGTCGTCGCCGACGCAGCACAAATTGCGGCGCGGCTCGGCGATGAGCTTGAGCCATTCGTACTGCGCGCTGTTGGTGTCCTGGTATTCGTCGACGAGGATGTAGCGGAAGCGGTCGCGATACTGGTCCAGGACGTCGGCCTGGCCGCGCAGGATGACCAGCATGTGGAGCAAAAGGTCGCCGAAGTCGCAGGCGTTCAGGGTCTTGAGCCGCTGCTGATAGGCCGCGTAAAGCTCCCGCCCGCGGCCCGGACCGAAGCTCTCCGCCTCGCCGGCATCGGCCTGGCCGGGCGTTTGCCCACGGTTCTTCCAGCGGTCGATCAGGCCGGCGAGCTGGCGCGCCGGCCAGCGTTTCTCGTCGAGCCCCGAGGCCTGGATCAGCTGCTTCATCACGCGCAGCTGGTCGTCGGCGTCGAGGATGGTGAAGTTGGACTTCAGGCCGACCAGCTCGGCATTGGCGCGCAGCATTCGCGCCGCGACCGAGTGGAAGGTGCCGAGCCAGGGCATGCCTTCGAGGGCGCCGCCGGACAGCGCCGCGACCCTTTCCTTCATCTCGCGCGCGGCCTTGTTGGTGAACGTGACGGCGAGGATCTGGCTCGGCCAGGCCTTTGAGCTTGCGATCAGATGGGCGAGCCGGGCGGTCAGCGCGGCGGTCTTGCCGGTGCCCGCCCCGGCGAGGACCAGAGCCGGGCCCTCGGTGGTCAGAACGGCTTCACGCTGCGGCGGGTTCAGGCCCGTCAAATACGGGGCCGGGTCGGTCGTGGCGGGCTGGTCGGGCGCTTGGTCGGGCACCCGGGCGAGGTAGGCCGGGGAGAACACAACGGCAACCTTTTGCGCAGGGCCGGTTTGCGCAGGGCCGGTCGGGGAATTCGAAATCGTTTCGGAATTGTCACCGATATCCACGTTATCCACAGGCCTGCATCCGGAGTTTTCGCTTGGCGCGACTCGCAAAGGCGGGCCAGTGTCTGACCTGTGATCGGGACGGCGGTCCCGGCCTCACTTGAAAGCCGGCAACGGCAAGATGGTGCGGCAGGTGACCAAAGGTCCGATCTCCGCGGCGGGCGGTGAAGAGTTCCCTCGGGAGCTTTTCGTAGTCAGCCGGGAAGAGGCGCCGGAAGAGATGATCTTTCGAACGCGCGACGCGGCAGACAGACGGCTTTCGGGCCGTTTGGAAGCAAAGCGAGACGCGAACGAGGATCATCCCAAGAAGGGCCGCGGAACATCGATCGGCTTTGGCTTTCGGGCCAGGCCGGGCAGGTTCGAAACGGAAAGCGGGGCTTTTAGTCGGCGCATCGGAGTAGAGGCTGCAAGGCTCCTCCCCTGGGGGAAGCGGATCGATGGGAAGCGACGCCTGAGCTGGTGAGCTAAGGTTCTGGAATCGAATTTCCTCGGGAATTTGGTTTAAGAGGTTTGGCGGATCTACGCTCGGCGCAGTGGGGGCTGGCAGCAATGCCGGCCCCCATTTCTCTGTCGGGGCCAGTCCCCGCACGGCCCAGATACCGGCTGCTCCTTGCTCTCTAAGCCCCTGTCGAATATAGGCGCGCGGTCCGGCGGGAGGTCCCGCGGACAGCCCGTCATCTGGCGAGCCGGTGTGAAGCAGGACGCGATGCTCCTGCTCGGCAGTCCCCCGGACTGCCTGCCTCGGCTCAATCACCATGGGTTGTCCGGTCACCCCTTAAAGGATGCCGCCCGCGGGATGAGCCCGGGACGGCACGGTATTTTTAACCAGGTCCGCATGTTGAAGCCGAGCCATGGTGGCAAGGCGCGGCAAGCAGATTTGAATGTGAAGAGAGACAATCAACCTATGGCCACAACGGCATTTCCGAGCCGCGACGAGTTCGCCGCCCTTTTGAACGAGAGCCTCGGAGGCGAGGACGAAAGCTTCGAGGGCAAGGTCATCAAGGGAATCGTCACCGGGATCGAGAACGATCTGGCGGTGATCGACGTGGGCCTGAAGTCCGAGGGCCGGGTCCCGCTCCGCGAGTTCGCGGCGCCGGGCCAGAAGGCCGAGCTCGCCGTCGGCGACGAAGTCGAGGTTTTCGTCGACCGGGTCGAGAACGCCCAGGGCGAAGCGATGCTGTCGCGCGACCGCGCTCGCCGAGAAGCCGCATGGGACACGCTCGAAAAGGAATATGAAGCCGGCAACCGGGTCGAAGGCATGATCTTCGGCCGCGTGAAGGGCGGCTTTACCGTCGATCTCGGCGGCGCCGTCGCCTTCCTTCCGGGAAGCCAGGTCGACATCCGTCCGGTCCGCGACGTCGGGCCGCTGATGGATAATCCGCAGCCGTTCCAGATCCTCAAGATGGACCGCCGCCGGGGCAATATCGTCGTTTCCCGCCGAGCGATCCTGGAAGAGCATCGGGCAGAGCAAAGAAGCGGGCTGATCCAGTCGCTGACCGAGGGCCAGGTCGTCGACGGCGTGGTCAAGAACATCACCGACTATGGCGCCTTCGTCGACCTTGGCGGGATCGACGGCCTGCTTCACGTTACCGATATTTCCTACAAGCGGGTCAATCACCCGACCGAGGTCGTGAACATCGGCGACACGGTGAAGGTGCAGATCATCCGCATCAACCGCGAGACTCAGCGCATCAGCCTGGGCATGAAGCAGCTCGAAGCCGATCCGTGGGAAGGCGCGATCGCCAAATATCCGGTCGACGGCACATTCACCGGCCGGGTCACGAACATCACCGAATATGGCGCCTTCGTGGAGCTCGAGCCGGGCATCGAGGGCCTGGTCCACGTCTCGGAAATGAGCTGGACCAAGAAGAACGTCCACCCCGGCAAGATCGTCTCCACGTCCCAGGAGGTCGAGGTGAAAATCCTCGAGGTCGACGAGGAGAAAAGGCGAATCTCGCTCGGCCTCAAGCAGGCGCAGGCAAATCCCTGGGCCGAGTTTGCCGAGCAGCATCCGGTCGGCACCCAGGTCGAGGGCGAGGTCAAGAACGCCACCGAGTTCGGCCTGTTCGTCGGCTTGTCCGGCGACGTCGACGGGATGGTCCACATGTCCGACATCGCCTGGGGAGTCTCGGGCGAGGAAGCTCTTGGCCTCCACCACAAGGGCGAGACCGTCAAGGCCGTCGTCCTCGACGTCGATGTCGAGAAAGAGCGGATCAGCCTCGGGATGAAGCAGCTCGAGCGTGGCGGGGTCGGCGGAGCCGTCTCGCCAGGCGGAGCCGTGAAGAAGGGCGACATCGTCACCATCGAGGTGCTCGACGTTCGCGACGGCGGGCTCGAGGTGCAGGTGACCGAGGGCGGGCCAAGCGGCTTCGTCAAGCGCACCGACCTTGGCCGCGACCGCGACGAGCAGCGGCCGGAGCGCTTCCAGGTCGGCCAGAAGTTCGACGCAATGGTGTCCGGCTTCGACCGGTCCAAGAAGCCGAACTTCTCGATCAAGGCGTTGCAGATTTCCGAGGAGAAGCAGGCGGTCGCCCAGTACGGATCGTCCGACAGCGGCGCCTCGCTTGGCGACATCCTCGGCCAGGCCCTGAAGGAAGCCCAGACGGCCAAGACGCCGAAGGCAGGCGAAGAGCCCAAGAAAGCCAAGGCTCCCAAGAAGGCCGCCAAGGCCGAAGTTGAGGTTGAGCCAGAGGCTGGGCCAGAGGCAGAGGCCGAAGCCGAGGAGCCCAAGAAGGCCAAGGCGCCGAAGAAAGCCGCGAAGGCCGAAACAGCCAAGGCCGAGGGCGACGCTGGGGCCGAGGAACCGAAGAAAGCCGCGAAAGACGAAGCGGCGGCCAAGAAGCCAAAGGAAGCGGCGGCCAAAAAGCCAAAGAAGGCCGCGGCCAAGAAAACGACCAAGAAGAGCTAGGGCAGTCATGGGCTTGCGCGGTCGGGACTTTCCTGACAGCGTGAGCCCAGCCCTCCGGGGAGGGGGGTGTGCCGAATTCACCGGGGACTCGCAATGATCCGTTCCGAACTGGTCCAGAAGCTGTGCGACAATTTTCCCGACCTCACCCAGCGCGAGGTCGAGAGCGTAGTTGGAGCCGTGTTCGATTCCATCACCGATCAGCTCGCTCATGGCGGGCGGGTCGAGCTTCGCGGCTTCGGGGCCTTTTCGACTCGCCAGCGCGACGCCCGCATCGGCCGCAACCCGCGCACCGGGGAATCGGTGCAGGTCGATGCCAAGCGCGTGCCCTATTTCAAGCCGGGCAAGGAAATGCGCGAGCGGCTGAACCTCAAGAACGGGGCTTCGGAGTTATAACCGGCGATCCACTTCCAGCCGCGGACGTGGCGGAACGGTAGACGCTGGGGACTTAAAATCCTCTTCCCTCGAAAAGGGAGTGCGGGTTCAAATCCCGCCGTCCGCACCATTGTCAAAAACCAGCCATGCCGGGGGCATGGCGTTTTTGACAATCACCCACGGACATTCCGGGCGAATGTCTGTTTGAATGCTCAAAGCGCAGCTCTTCTTCGACGCGCATCCGCGTCCCATCCCGGGACGCCGGGAGCCGGTCGCCCGCAAGGCCGTTGAACATGGTTAAATGGCTGTTAAGCATTTCACCATGCGTACCCCACGCGCCCTTGCCGCCGCCGACCCGCTGCAGTTCGGTCGCGCCCGGCTGCACCTGCGGTCGGAAGACCGGGGCCTGTCCGAGGACGCAAGGCTGTTCGCGACCACCTTCGCCGCGGGATTCCTGTTCGTTTCGATCCTTATCGCCTGAGCGGACAGGCTCATTCCGTTCCGGGCGGGCACTTGCCGTCATCGCAGGCCAAATGGAGCTTCCATCCAAGCCAGGCGGCGATGATGCTTGCGAGGGCGACCATGAACAAGGTCTCGGCGACCGAGACCCCGACGAAGATCAGCCCGGCGAGGATCACCGTCGCTCCGACCATCGCGCCTGCGTTGACGATGTTGTTGGCGGCGACGGTACGCGCGGTCTCCGATTTCGGCACGGTCGTCGTCAGGAAGGCGTAGAGCGGCACGACGAACATTCCGCCCGCCACTGCCACTCCGAACAGGTCCAGCACGACCGCCCAGCCGAGCGGGGTGGACAAAAATTCCCGAACCCCGACCAGCTCGGGCGCCGGGGGCCAGTTGTAGCTCAGCCAGTAGAGCAGGAGCACGAAGACGCCCATCATCAGCGCCGACACCGGCGCAAACCTGGCTGACACCTGGCCGGCGAGAAGCCGGTTGATGGCCACCGAGCCGACCGCCACGCCGACCGAGAAGACCGCGAGGAACAGGGTCGCGACGGTCTGGTCGGCGGACAGCACGTTCTTGACCAAAGGCGGGAATTGAGCGGCGAGAACCGCGCCCATCGCCCAGAAGAAGCTGATCGACAGGATCGCGAGGAACAGCCGGGGGATGTGCAGGGTGCCATTGATCAGGGTGATGGAGGCGCGAAGGATGTGCCAGTCCATTCCGCGGCGCGGATAGCCGGGGATTTCCGGCTCGTCGGCGGGCAAGGCAGGCGGAACGAAGCTCCCCGCAACCCGGCCGATGGCGGCAACCAGCAACACGCCCAGCGCTGCCAGCTCGGCATGATAGCTGCCGTCGGCGCGCTGGAGGACCAGGATCCCGCCGAAGATCGTCCCGCCGAGAATCGCGATATAGGTGCCGGCCTCGACCAGCCCGGTCGCGCCGAGCACTTCGTCATGCCGCATGTGCTGCGGAAGAATGGCGTATTTGATCGGTCCGAAGAAGGTCGAATGGATTCCCATTGCGGCGAGTGCGGCAAGCAGCAGCGGGATGTTGTGAAGAAGCAGCCCGGCCGCCCCGAACATCATGATGAAGATCTCGGCGGTCTTCACGATGCGGATGATCTTCGCCTTGTCGTGGGCGTCGGCGAGCTGCCCGGCGAGCGCCGAAAGCAGGAAGAAGGGAAGGATGAAAAGCCCGCCGGCGATGGCGCTGAACGCCGCTTCCTGCTCGGCGTCGCGGTAGATGCCGTAGATGACCAGCATCACCATCGAGGTGCGAAACAGATTGTCGTTGAACGCACCCAGGAACTGGGTTGTGAAGAGGGGCAGGAATCGCCGGGTCTTCAGGAGGTGCAGCGAGTCCTGCATTGCGCTTGCGCTGGCTTAACGGCTTCACCGTCAGGAGCAAGCGTTGTGCGGCTCGTTGCACGTTTGGCGGGTTGGGCTTTTGCAGCAGCCGCTCTTCCAATAAACGGACAAAAGATGCTGACCCTTCCAAACCTGTTGACCTTGTCGCGGATCCTGGCGGTGCCGATCCTCGTCTTCCTTCTTTGGCGCCCTACCCCGATCGACTATGCGATCACCTTCGTCCTCTACTGCCTGGTCGGGGCCACCGATTATTTCGACGGTTATCTGGCGCGCGCCCAGGGACAGATCTCGAAGCTCGGCCAATTCCTCGACCCGATCGCCGACAAGATCATGGTCGCGTCGGTGATCGTCATGCTGGTCGCCTCGCGCCGCGCCGACGGCGACCCGCCGATCCTCGAGGATTTGCACATCATCCCGGCGCTGGTCATCCTGCTTCGCGAAATCATCGTTTCGGGGCTCCGCGAATTTCTGGCCACGCTTCGAGTCTCGATGCCGGTCAGCCATCTCGCCAAGTGGAAGACGGCCCTCCAGCTGGTGGCGCTCGGAGCGCTGATCCTGGGCGGCGCGCTGCCCGCAATGGAATGGGTTCACATGGTCGGGCTTGCCAGCCTGTGGGCAGCCGCCGGCCTGACCCTGGTAACGGGCTATGATTACCTGCGAATCGGCCTCAAGCACATGGACTGAGTGCCGGCTCGATAAGAATAATCGATTTTGCCCGTCTCACTGACCAACTTTGTTCGTTTCCTTCGATAAGCGCAGGCGCCTAGGCCATTCCTTGAAAATCTCATTCATGGAGGCCAAAAATTATGGACGCGAAAACCGGCGGCGATCCCCTCGGCGGTTCCCCGATGGAAGAAGGCGCGGCGCTCCGCACCCTACTGGGCCGAACCAACCGCGACTGGTGGCCCAACCAATTGTCGCTCGACATCCTGCCGCATCCCTCGGACCCGATGGACGAAGATTTCGACTATGCCGAGGCATTCCTCGATCTCGACTATCAGGCGGTCAAGGATGACTTGAAGGCGCTGATGACCGACAGCCAGCCCTGGTGGCCGGCCGATTACGGGCATTACGGCCCCTTCTTCATCCGGATGGCCTGGCACAGCGCCGGCACCTACCGGATCGGCGACGGGCGCGGCGGCGCCAACAGCGGCCAGCAGCGGTTCGCGCCGCTCAATTCCTGGCCGGACAATGCCAATCTCGACAAGGCGCGGCGGCTGCTCTGGCCGGTCAAGCAGAAGTACGGGGCGAAGCTGAGCTGGGCCGATTTGATGATCATGGCCGGCAATGTCGCCTTCGAATCGATGGGCGCGCCGGTGTTCGGCTTCGGCGGCGGCCGGGCCGACGTCTTCGAGCCCGAGAAGGACGTTTACTGGGGAAGCGAGGAGCAGTGGGTCGGCGCGGGCGCCGAAGCGCGCATGGGCGATGATGCCGGAAAGGCGCTCGAGAACCCGCTCGCGGCCGTCCAGATGGGCCTGATCTACGTCAATCCCGAAGGACCGGGCGGCAACCCCGATCCGCTGAAGTCCGCGCAGGAGCTCCGCCAGACCTTCCACAACATGGGCATGACCGACGAGGAGACGGTCGCGTTGACCGCCGGCGGCCATACCTTCGGCAAGTGCCACGGCGCCGGCGACACCTCCAAGGTCGGAGCCGAGCCGGAGGGCGCGGACATCGCCCAGCAGGGGCTGGGCTGGACCTGCACCCACGGCGGCGGACTGGCCGACGACACGATCACCAGCGGGCTGGAGGGGGCCTGGACCCCCACCCCCATCGACTGGGACATGAGCTATTTCCGGATGCTGCTCGATTACGAGTACGAGCTCGTGAAGAGCCCGGCGGGCGCCAAGCAATGGCAGCCCGTGAACGTTGCCCAAGAGGATCTCGCACCGGCCGCGCACACGCAGGGCAAGCGGGTTCCAACGATGATGACCACCGCCGACATGGCGTTCCGCGAGGACCCGGAGTTCCGCAAGATTTCCGAGCGATTCCGCGACGATGCCGACTATTTCGCAGACGTCTTCGCGCGCGCCTGGTTCAAATTGTGCCACCGCGACATGGGACCCAAGTCGCGCTACCTCGGCCCGGAAGTGCCGCAAGAGGATTTGATCTGGCAGGACCCGATCCCCGAGGCCGATTATGCGCAGATCGATGACAGTGACATCGCCGATCTGAAGAAGCGGATCCTCGATTCCGGGCTTGGCGTGGCGCAACTGGTCAAGGCGGCCTGGGCCTCGGCTTCGACCTATCGCGGCTCCGACCATCGCGGCGGCGCCAACGGCGGGCGAATCCGGCTCGAGCCGCAGCGCAATTGGGAAGTCAACGAGCCCGAGGAGCTTGGGCCGGTCCTCCAACTCTACGAGGACATCAAGAGCGACTTCGATTCAGGCGCCAGCGGCGGCAAGAAGGTGTCGATCGCCGATTTGGTCGTGCTTGGCGGATCGGCGGCGATCGAGAAGGCCGCCAAGGACGCCGGGCACGATATCGAAGTCCCCTTCGCTCCCGGGCGCACCGACGCCAGCCAGGACTGGACCGACGCCGAAAGCTTCGAGGTTCTCGAGCCCAATGCGGACGGCTTCCGCAACTATCTTCGAACCGACGTTCACCACCCGGTTCCGACCGAGGAGCTGCTGATCGACCGATCGTCGCTGCTTCGGCTGAGCGTCCCGGAAATGACGGTGCTGGTCGGCGGCATGCGCGTGCTCGGCGCCAATTTCCGCGGCGAAAAGCACGGGGTCTTCACCGACCGGCCGGGCCGGCTGACCAACGACTTCTTCGTCAACCTGCTCGACATGCGCACCGCCTGGAAGCCGGAGAACGACCATGTCTTCATCGGCACCGACCGCCTGAGCGACGAGCGCCGGTGGACCGCGACCCGGGTCGATCTGGTCTTCGGCTCGAATTCGCAGCTTCGGGCGGTCGCTGAAGTCTATGCGGCAGCCGATGCGAAGGAGAAGTTCGTGAAGGATTTCGTCGCTGCCTGGACCAAGGTGATGAACGCCGACCGCTTCGACCTTGCCCGCAAGTCGGGCGAGTGGACGGAACGGACCAGCGGCGAGGGAGTGAGCACCGCCGAACCGGTCGACGCAAAGTAAGGACGGTTCGCCGCGGCGCCGCTTTGTGCTCCCCAGCCCGGCGCCGCGGCCATTCAGCCAAAAACCCGCCCCGGCGGGGCCAAATCAGTCGAGCGCGTCCTGGAGAACGGCTTCGCGCCGCCTCGCCGAAGCGCCGGCTGCGGCGTCGGTGCCCTCGCGGATGATTCGCCGAAGCGCCGAGGCGAGCAGCTGAAAGTCCCTCTCGCGCGGGCTCGACCTGCGCCAGATGAGCGCAATCTGCCGAAAGCCGTGATCGGACCGAAGCACTTTTGCCTCGACCCGGGTGCCGTCCAGGATTCCGGCCTCGATCGCCATTCCCGGGACGAAGGTCACGCCAAGGCCGTTGTCGACCATCTGGACGAGGGTGTGGAGCGAGGTTCCCATCATCGCGGCATGGGCGCGAAGCTCGGGCCGGTTGCAGGCGGCGAGTGCATGGTCCTTGAGGCAATGGCCGTCCTCGAGGAGGAGCATTCGATTCTCGTCGATCGAGCCGACATCGACGCTCGATCCGCGAGGCGCCTCGCCGCTCGGATAAGCGACGAACAGCCGGTCGTCGAACAAGCGCGCCGATTCGACCTCCCCGGTCGAATAGGGAAGCGCGAGCAGGACGCAGTCGAGCTGGCCCCGGTGAAGCGCCTCGCAGGCCGCCTGGCTGGTCTCCTCCCGAAGGTAGAGCTTGAGGCTCGGCCATTCGCTCCTCAGCCTCGGGAGCATCGCGGGCAGCAGGAATGGGGCGATCGTCGGGATGACCCCGAGCCTGAGCTCGCCATGAAGCGGCTTGCCCTCCGCCTGGGCGAGCTCGGCAAGCTCCTCGGCCTCGCGGATCGCCCGGTTCGCCTTGTCGGCCACCTTCTCGCCGAGCGCGGTGAACCGGACCATCCGGCGAGTCCGCTCGACGAGCGTGACCCCAAGCAGGGATTCGAGCTCGCGAAGGCCGGCCGAGAGAGTCGATTGAGTGACGAAACAGGCCTCGGCGGCCTTGCCGAAATGGCCGTGCTGGCGAAGCGAGACCAGATATTGAAGCTGCTTGAGGGTCGGCAGGTGGACGGTCATCTTATCGATCATTCCAATCAATGCCCTGCCTATAACGAAGCCGACCGATTGAAAAGCGTCCACCCCTCTGGCAATCAGGGCGCCTGTTGCACTTGCCCCTCTGGCAAAAGGGGTGGGGCGCCCATAGATTGGCCGGCCAAAGGAAGGACTGGCGTTTGTTTCCTGGCCTGATCAACTATCTGGACTCGGTCAAAGCGCGGGATCCGGCTGCCCGGTCGCGCTGGGAAGTCCTCATCTATCCGGGCGCCTGGGCGCTTGCGCTGCACCGGGTCGCTCACTGGCTCTATGGCGGGCGTCTCTATTTCCTCGCCCGCCTCGTCAATCATTTCGCGCGCTTCCTGACCGCCATCGACATTCACCCGGGGGCGAGGATCGGCAAGCGCTTCTTCATCGATCACGGCTTCACCGTCATCGGCGAGACGGCCGAGATCGGTGACGATGTCACCATCTACCAGAGCGTCACTTTGGGCGGCACCAACCCGCATGAAGGCGGAACCGGCAAGCGACACCCCACTTTGGGCGACCGAGTCGTGATCGGTTCCGGAGCGCAGATCCTCGGGCCGGTCGCCATCGGCGAGGGCGCCCGAGTCGGAGCCAATGCGGTCGTCACCAGGGCGGTCGCGCCGGGCGCGACGGTCATCGGCATCCCGGCCAAGCCGGTCCCGGTCGACGTGACCACGGCCGAGCCGAAGGCGTTTCTTCCCTACGGGACGCCGTGCAGCGAAATCGCCGACCCGACGCTGGCTCGGCTCTGCGAGCTGGAGCGCGAGCTCCAGGCGCTTCGAGACGAGCTCCAGGCGCGCCGGTCGCAGGGAACGGCCGAGGACAGGAGCAAGCGCGCTTGAGCGTCATCGCTCCGTTCCCCCACCCGAGGGACCGGCGCCCGATCACCAGCTTCGACCGGCTTGAGCTCAAGCGAATCATGAACCTTTACGGGCGAATGGTGGCGGCCGGCCATTGGCGCGACTATGCGCTCGGCCATCACCCCGAACACGCCGTATTCGCCGCCTTTCGCCGCCATTCGGAGCGGCCCGAGATCCGGATAGAAAAGCGGCCCGCGCTGCGCATGAAGCAGGGCCTCTACGCTTTGGTCGGGGAGCAGGGAATGGTGCTCAAGCGGGGCCACGACCTTGCCGGAGTGATGGCCCCGCTCGAGCGCCGTCTCATGCGGCTGGTTGGCTAGCCGGCGCCGCCCGGCCGACCACCGGGAGCTTGGCCCGAAGGCTGTCCGGCAAGGGCGTCACCACCATTTCGCGCGCCTGGTGCCAGAAGGCCGACAGGAGCAGCAGCGAGGAGCCGATGACGAGCGCGGTAAGAGCGACGTTGAGCTCGATGGCTCCGAATTGCTTGAACAGCTCGTTCAACGCGAACAGCACATAGGCGAGCGCCGAAACCAGCAGCGCCCGGCGGTCGATGGCAAGGGCCGCGAGGCCGATGGAGATGTAGAGGAGCACGACCACTAGACCCTCGCCGATGGTCGCATGGCCGTCGTTCAGCCCCAGCAGAGTGAAGACCGGGTGGACGATCATCGGCGCTGCAAGCAGGTGGAGCCAGAAGGCGACGTCCGAGCGGCGGGTAAGCCGCGCCGGATCCGACGAATCCCACCGCATCGCAACCAGGAAAACACCGATTCCGAGAAGCAGGACGAAGCCGAGGATGAGGTTCTGGGCACTTTCCACGCGCTCGCCCAGAGCGGCGACCAGAAGGCCGATGGCGATTGCGGCGATGGCGGCGGCACCGGCCGCGACGGTGATCGGAACCCTGAATCTCTTCCAGTGGAGCCAGGCCGCGGCCGCCGCGAGGGCGCCCGATCCGGCGGCAATCATCCCGACGAGCGCTGGACTCTGGTCGAGCCGATCGGGCCCGAGAGCCAGGACGAAGGCGAATCCCGCGGTCACGAAGACCGCCCCGACGAAAGCGAGAAGGAGGAGGATCGAGGGAAGCGCCATTCGCCGCCTGGCAGTGAAGAACAGGGCAAGGCCCCAGCTCGTCGCCGCGACCGCTGCCGGCGCCAGGAACGAGGGCCCATCCCCTTCGACCGCAAGGCCCAGGGAAGCGCCGATCGACTGGCCGATCCAGGCCATTGCGACCAGCAGGATCACCGCCGCGATCGAGACGAAGATGTCGTTGAACCCGGTGATGAACCGGAACTGCTCCTCGTCGACCGAGGGTTGCGACCGCTGCATCTCGACGAAATTGCGCAAGGCTGCCGCTGAATCGACGCTGATCGCGCCTGCGGCAACCGCCTCGTCCAATTCACCCTGACTATACATGAAAGCGCTCCCTCTTTTTGGGAGCGACTCTATCATACTGTGTTAGTGTGTCAATACAGCATGCGGGCTGGCCGGCGCGCCGACGGGGGAGGTCGAACAGTCATTCGGCACGCCGGCCTGGATCGAAGCTTGGCGCGCCCGACGCGGCTTCGCGAGACGAGGGTAAACGCAAAGCGCCGGATTTACGACGAGCCGAGGCGGCGCAAGCGGCGGGGCGGCGCGCCGGTATTCGTAGTACCTACGCCGGCTGGCTGTCCGCCGCTTTTTCGGTCCAGCGGCCGTCTTCGTGGCTGAAATAATGGCGCTCGACCTCGTCGCGGCCGGCGAGCGCCCGCCAGGCGCCGCGCGCTTCTTCGAGCGTCTCTGCGTCGAACAAATAAAAGGCCCGGTTGAAGGCGAGCGCCGAATCCCGCCAATGCCCGTCGGCAATCAGCAGGTTCCGGGCGCGGTTGGCCGAATCGGGGCTTTTCGACAGCAGGATCGGCTGCCGCGAATCCTCGGGGCCGCCGGCGACCCCGTGCGGGAGGAAGGTGGTTTCGCCCATGTCCCACAACATCCGGTCGAGCCGCGCCAGCTCGGCTTCGTCATCTAAAACCACCAGCAGCCGCTCCCCGGTGCGAAGAAGCTTCTCGCTCAGGCTTGCGACGACCTGCTCCACCGGCGCTGCGCCGAGCTGATAGAAATCGACCCGCACCCGGAGCCCTAGCCTTCCAGATTATCGGCCACGAACTGGTCGATGAGGCGCACTCCAAAGCCGGTCGCGCCCTTGCCGAAGGTGGTTCCCGCCTTGTCGGCCCAGACCATCCCGGCGATGTCGAGATGCGCCCATTTCACTCCGTCCTCGACGAAGCGCTTGATGAACTGCGCGGCGGTGATCGAGCCGCCCTCGCGCGGGCCGACATTCTTCATGTCGGCGATCTGCGAATCGATCAGCTTGTCGAACGGATCGGCGAGCGGCATCCGCCACAATTTGTCGCCGCTATGCTCGGCGGCCGCCAGCAGCTTGGCCGCCAGTTCGTCGTCGGGAGTGAACAGCCCCCCGAACTCCTTGCCGAGCGCGATGAGGATCGCCCCGGTGAGCGTGGCGAGATCGACCATTGTCTTGGGCTTGTAGTTGCGCTGGACGTAGGTGAGCGCGTCGGCAAGGACGAGACGGCCTTCCGCGTCGGTGTTGATGACCTCGACGGTCTGGCCGGACATCGTCGTCACCACGTCGCCCGGGCGCTGGGCGTTGCCCGACGGCATGTTCTCAACGAGGCCGCAAAGGCCGATGACATTGGCTTTCGCCTTGCGAAGCGCCAGCGCCTTGATCGCTCCGACCACCGCGCCCGCTCCGCCCATGTCCCATTTCATCGCTTCCATGCCTCGGGCCGGCTTGATCGAGATCCCGCCGGTGTCGAAGGTCACGCCCTTGCCGACGAAGGCGGTCGGGGCCTCGCCCTGCTTGCCGCCGTTCCAGCGCAGGATCAGCATTCGCGAATCGCGGACCGAGCCCTGCCCGACTCCGAGCAGAGCGCCCATTCCGAGCTTTTTCATCTGCTCGCCGTCGAGCACGTCGATTTCCACCCCGAGCTTGGAGAGGTCGCGGCAGCGATCGACGAAGCTTTCGGGGTAAATGACGTTCGCCGGCTCGGTCACCAGCCCGCGAGTGAAGTCGACGCCCTCGTAAACCGGCTCCCAACGCCCCTTCCAGCGCTCGGCCGCGCCTTTGCCGCCACCGACGATGGTGACCGTCTTCAGGCTCGGCTTGTGCTTTTCCTTCAGCTTGGTCCGGTAGCGGTCGTAGCGCCAGGCGCGAAGGGCGGCGGCAAGCGCGGCGCGCGCGGTTGAATCATCGTCGAAATCAAGGCCGCCGACGTCGATCACCGCCTGCGTCTCGCCCGAGGTGATAAGCTGGGCGACGGCGGTTCCGCCGAGCTTTTCCGCGCGTTCCGGCGCCGAGTTTTCGGTCCCCGTGCCGATCACCAGAAGCCGTCGGGACGAGCCGTCATCGTCGATGTACAAATCGGCGACGGCGCCCGATTCGCCGTCGAACCGCTGGCGCTTGAGCGCCTTTTCGATTCTGTCCTTGTCGCCGAGCAGGTCGATCGCGGGGCGCTTTGTCCCCGAGGACGGGACAATTAGCGCGAAATCTCCGGATGGGCGGGAATCGGCGAATTCAATCTTGATCGTCACGTCGTATGTCCTGGAAGCTTTTGAGGTTGCGGCGGCTTTAGGGCGGGTTGGCCGTTATGGCAAAACCCGCTCCAACGCCGGAGAGGCGAAACGCCGCGGCGGCGGGCCGGTTGCCGGGCAAGGCAATTGCGGGGCGAAGGCCAAGCTGCGATAGGCCGACCAGCGAAAGCGAAAGTGGGATGCGGGCAGTAGTCGGGCGTTTGCGCAATCAACGGGTCGGACGGGTCGGGTGGCGGCTGATGTGCTGGACAGCGCTTCCGCTGCTGGCGGCGCCTGCCGCCGCGGCTTCCGTCCAGGCGACCCAACCTCTCCAGCCTCCTCCCGCCGTCGATTCCGATCCGGTCGTCGAGTTCACCGCCGACCAGGTCGTCTATGACAGCGACAGCGAGACGATCACCGCGACCGGCCAGGTGCGGATGTCGAGGGACGGCAATTACCTCGCCGCCGAACGGATCGTCTGGAACCGAAGGACCGGAATCGTGAGCGCCCAGGGCGATGTGGTGGTCGTCAACCCGGAAGGCGACCGGCTGGTCGGCGAAAATGTCGAGCTGTCCGACACTTTGCGCGACGGAACCATCGAGAATCTTCTCGTCGTGCTCGAAAGCGGCGGGCGCGTGGCGGCCGACCGCGGCACTCGCCAGGGCGATGTGCTGACGCTCGAGAATGCTGCCTATTCCCCCTGCCCGGTCACCACCGCGGACGGCTGCCCGAAACGGCCGAGCTGGATGATCACCGCTGCCCGGGTGATTTACGACCCGGACAGCGGGCGCGTGCGGTTCAGGGGCGGTCGTTTGCAGCTGTTCGGAATCACCCTTCCACTGCTTCCGGTGTTCAGCGTCGCAAGCGACGGCCAGGGGGCGACCGGCTGGCTTGCCCCCGACCTCAAGATCTCGCGCCGGAACGGCTTTGAAATCGCTTTCCCCTATTACTGGCGGATCGCTCCCAACCGCGACCTCGCCGTGATCCCGCATCTCTACACCGGCACCCTGCCGGCACTGGAAGCGCGCTACCGCGAGCTCAACAGCCTCGGCGCGTTCCAAATCGGCGGCTTCCTCGCCTACAGCAATGTCGAACAGGCCGATTTGACCCCGTCGCCCGACGAGAACCGGCAGCTTCGCGGCTATTTCGAAGCGAATGGAAAAGCGCAGCTCGACCCGTCGTGGAGCGTGACCGGATTCCTCCGGCTGGCATCGGACAAGACGGTCACTCGCCGCTACGACATCACCCGCGACGACCGGCTCCGCAATTTCGTCAAAGCCGAGCGGATCGACCCGGATTCCTACATCTCGATCGCCGGCTGGGCCTTCCAGGGGCTTCGGATCGACGATGTCCAGGAGCAGATCCCGATCGCCCTTCCGGTAATCGACGCGCGCTTCAATATCGAGCCGCGCTTCCTGCCCGGAAGGATCCAGCTCCAGGCCAACAGCCTGGCGATCGTCCGGCCCGAGGGCCAGGATACCCGCCGCGCCTTTGCGAGCGCCCGCTGGGACCTGAGGCGGCTGACCCGCTTCGGGCAGCAGATCACGCTGACCGGCTATGCGCGCGGCGATGTCTATCATACCGACGAGGCGGGCGAGACCGCGGTGCCGATCTACCGGGGCACCAACGGCTGGCACACGCGCGGCATCCTGGCCCTTGCGGCCGACGTTCAATGGCCGCTGATCGGCCCGCTGTTCGGGGGAATCCAGCGGGTCGTCCCGAGAGTCCAGCTGGTCGCCACTCCGCCGACCCAGAATTTGCGGATCCCGAACGAGGACGCGCGGTCGGTCGATCTCGAAGACAGCAATCTGTTCGCCCTGAACCGCTTCCCCGGATACGACCGGTGGGAGGATTCATCGAGGGTCACCTACGGGCTCGACTGGCTCTACCAGCGCCCCAATCTGGTGATCAGCTCGACCGTCGGCCAGAGCTACAGGCTCAACCGCAGGCCCGGCATTTTCCCCGAAGGGACCGGGCTGACCGATCGGCTATCCGATATCGTCGGCCGAACGAGGGTCAGCTACGGCCGCTTTCTCGACGTCACGCACCGGTTTCGGCTGGACAAGGACAATTTAGCAGTCCGCAGGAACGAGGTCGATCTTACTGTTGGCACCAACCGAACCTATATCCAGGCGGGCTATTTGCGGCTCAACCGCGATATCGACCCGACGGTCGAGGACCTTCGCGACCGCGAGGAATTGCGTTTTGCAGGACGAATCCAGCTCGCTCGCTACTGGTCGGTGTTCGGAGCGACGGTGGTCGATCTCACCAGCAAGGACGAGGACCCCTTTTCCCTCGCCGATGGCTGGGAACCGGTTCGAAATCGCCTCGGATTCGCCTATGAGGACGAATGCCTGGAGCTTGGAGTGACCTGGAGGCGTGATTTCGAGCGGCTGGGGGAATTTCGCAAGGGCACGACCTTCGCTCTTCAGATAGCATTGAAGGGGCTTGGTCGCTAAGCTTGCGTTCAGCAGGGCGAGCTATGGCAATCTCGCGGATTTGTTTGGGCAACAAGGATAATTTTGTGGTGGCAGTTTCTAGATTTCTTCGGGGTCACACCCGGTTCGGCATGGCGTCTTTGGCGATCTGCGCGGCGACCGCAGCGGTCGCCCAGAGCGGCGCCCAGAGCGGCGCGCCCGCACAGAGCCCGGCCGCTCCCGCAAGCCGGCCGCTCAACCTTCCCGAAAACCCGCAATTGTTCGGGACCGAGCTCCCGGCGGTCGTCAAGGCGACGGCGATCATCAACGGCGAGGTCATCACCCAGACCGACATCGACCAGAGGCTCGCGCTTCTGCTCATGGCGAGCGGCGGGCAAATTCCCGCAGACCAGCTCGACGAGCTTCGCCAGCAGGTCCTTCGCAACCTCATCGACGAAACGCTCCAGATCCAGGCGGCGAAGGCCGACAAGATCAACGTCACCGAGCGCGACATCGACCGGACCATCGAAAGGGTCGCGAAGGACAATGGCCAGACTCCCGATCAGCTCGCCGAATATCTTCGCGGCCACAACTCTTCGATCAGGACGATCCGGCGCCAGATCCACGGCGAAATTGCCTGGAGCCGGCTCCAGCAGAAGCGGATCGCGAGCTTCGTCAACGTCGGCGACGAAGAGGTCAATGCGGTGCTCGACCGTCTGAATGCCTCCAAGGGGACTCGCGAGTACAAGGTCGGCGAAATCTACATTTCGGCGCCCGGCGGCGACGTTTCCAAGGCGCTCGAGGCGTCAAGCCAGATCGTCGAGGGGCTGAAGAACGGCGCGTCGTTTGCGGCCTATGCCCGCCAGTATTCGGAAGCCTCGACAGCCGCCGTGGGCGGCGATCTCGGCTGGATCCGGCCGCCGCAGCTGCGCAACGAGGCGCTCGCCGCGGCGCTCGCCTCGATGCAGGTCGGCGAGGCCAGGGTCGTGCCGGTTCCGGGCGGAGCGTCGATCATCGCGGTCCAGGACGTTCGGACCGTGCTCGGAGCCGATCCCCGCAATGCGATCCTCAGCCTCAAGCAGGTGACGATCGGCTTTGCGCCCGGGACCAGCCGGCAGCAGGCGGAGCCGATTGTCGCGCGCTTCGCTTTGGCCAGCCAGAATATCGGGGGCTGCGGCGGCGCGGAAAAAATCGCCAATGACTTCAACGGCGAGGTCGTCTCCAGCGACGACATCAAAATTCGCGACCTTCCCCCCGCCCTCCAGGAGATCATGCTTCCGATGCAGGTCGGGCAGGCGACTCCGCCGTTCGGCTCTCTCGAGGAAGGCGTTCGGACTCTCGTGCTGTGCGGCCGCGACGAGGTCGATCCGACCGCCCCGACCTACGACCAGGTCTATGCGCAGCTCAACGAGGAGCGAGTGAATTTGAGGGCCCGGCGCTACCTTCGCGACCTTCGTCGCGACGCGGTGATCGAATTCCGCTAAGTCTTTCGCGCAGGCCAGACCTTTCGCCAAGGCCAGCCCTTTCGCTAAGGGGGCGCCGATGATCGGCGCCCCGCTCCCTCCGCTTTCGGTTTCGCTGGGCGACCCGGCGGGCATCGGTCCGGAGGTCGTCGCCAAATGCTGGGACAACCGCGCCGAATTCGACCTGCCGCCGTTCGTCGCCATCGGCGACGCCCGCTCGATACACGCGGTGTGGGACGGCCCGATCGCGACCATCGACGACCCGCGCGAGGCCGATTCCGCTTTCGACTTCGGCCTCCCGCTCATCCAGATCGCTTCGCCCGAGGCCGACCGTCCCGGCCATCCCAGCGTCGCTGGAGCCCATTGCTCGCTCGACGCGCTCGAGATCGCGGTCGGGCTGGCAAGGTCGGGCTCGGCGAGGGGCGTGGTCACCGGCCCGGTCTCCAAGGAGCAGCTCTACGCAATCGGATTCAGCCATCCGGGCCAGACCGAGTTCGTCGCCGAGCGCTGCGGGATCGCCTCGGGCAATGTCGTGATGATGCTCGCCGGGCCAACCTTGCGAACCGTCCCGGTGACCACGCACATCCCGTTGAGCGACGTGCCGGACCAGCTGACTTCAAGCCTGATCGAATCGCGCGGCCGGACGACTCTTCGCGGACTGCGACGCAGTTTCGGGATCGCCGAGCCGCGGCTCGCGATCACCGGCTTGAACCCCCATGCGGGCGAAGGCGGTTTGCTCGGACGCTGCGAAATCGAAGTGATCGAGCCCGCAATCGCCGCCCTTCGAGCCGAAGGCTGGCGTGTCAGCGGCCCGCATCCGGCCGACACTTTGTTCCACGAAACCGCCCGGGCCCGCTATGACGCGGCCTTGTGCATGTACCACGACCAGGCGCTGATTCCGGTCAAGGCCCTTCACTTCACCGACGCGGTGAACATCACGCTCGGGCTTCCGATCGTTCGAACCGCGCCGGACCATGGCACCGCCTTCGACATCGCCGGAGAAGACCGCGCCGACCCGAGGCCGATGGCGGCGGCGCTGAAATTGGCAGCGAGCTGCTCGGCCCGCCGCTCCGCGGCGGCGTGAGCGAGCCTCCAGAGCCACTTCGCGAGGTCATCGCGAGACACGGCCTCCAGGCAAGCAAGGCGCTCGGGCAGAATTTCATTCTCGACCGGCGGCTGCTCGAGCGGATCGCCGCCGGTCCCGGCGAGATCGCCGGCGACACGATTTACGAG
>DATKAY010000102.1:0-7413 GCA_035514495.1 Sphingomicrobium sp.
CTCCGGCACCGGCTGCCGCAGTTCAATCACCTGTTCTCGTCCGACGCCTATTCGGCCGGCTATTATTCCTATCTGTGGTCGGAGACGATGGACGCCGACACCTGGGCGGCCTTCGAGGAGACGGGCGATCCGTTCAACCGCGACGTGGCGGACCGCTTCCGCCGCTATTTGCTGGAGACCGGCAACGAGACCGATCGGGCGGAAGCCTATCGGCAGTTCCGCGGCCGCGATCCGGACGTCAACGCGCTGCTCAGGAAGCGCGGTTTCCCGGTGAACGGCGCCAACGGCGGCAATTAAGCCTTTCACAACGGCGACGAAGAGCCCTCCCCGAGCAATCGGGGAGGGCTTTTTCGCAGGCGCAGGAATTGATCGCCGTCCGCAAGAGCCATTCAGCTAGTCCCAAATTGGGATCGGCTGCTCGGCGCGAGCGGTTTTCTGTCGCGGAGTTAGGGAAGAGTTAACAAGCCTTTCCTAGGCTGAGGGCGCAGCGCTCGGGCCATGCATTGGTATGACGAACAGGTCGAGCGAACGGCAGGCAGGCCTGCCGTGGATTTAGGCGCGTGGACAGGAGTAGCGTGCTGGATGGCCTTTGGAAAACAGCAAGGGGGCGGTCGTCGCCTGGAAAAGCGCGTGGTCGCCGCGCAGCCGGCTTTGCTGGTCACGATGAGTGAGCGGCACCGCGCCCTGCTGTTCAACATCTCCCGCACCGGAGCCATGCTTCGGGCCGAGAATACCCCGACCAAGGGAACGGAGCTGTTTCTCCAGGTGAGCGACCTCGACGTCTATGCGAAGGTGATCTGGACGAGCGGCGAGGAGTGCGGGCTCGAATTCGAACGACCGATCCGCAAATGGGATGTCGAGCTTCTCGAATTCGAGGCGAGGCGAGGCGGGAAAGCCACGTTGAATCCCGCCGAGAAGGGCGGAGCCGACGACTGGGTCGGCGGAATCGCGCGCTAGCGGGCGCTGCCACAGTTCGGGCTAGCCTCGCTTGGTCACCTCCAGAATGACTTTCGCGGTCCCCGATGGGAGCATTCCGATCTTTCGGGCTGCCGCCGTCGACAGGTCGATCTCCCGGTTGCCGTGAAACGGCCCTCGGTCGTTGATCCGCACCTCGACGCTTTTGCCGGTCGCGGCGTTGGTGACCTTCACGATGCTCCCGAACTTCAGGGTCCGGTGGGCCGCGGTAAGGGCCTCGGGGTTGAACCTTTCGCCGCTTGCCGTCGGCTTGCCGACAAATTCCTTGCCGTAATAGCTCGCCTGAACGGCCTTGACCGGCGCTTCGGGCGCATGGGCGGCAAGCGGCTCTGGAAGCGCGGCCTCGGGAGCGATCGGCATCGAGATGACCGCCGCGGCGGCCGGGACCGGAGTCATCGACTGGACCCCGGCGAAGCCGAGCAGCGCCGATGCCGGCACCGTCGCCAGGAGCGCGGCGCGGGTGTGGCGGCGGCTCGGCTTGAACTTGCCTGCTCGCCGGATCTGTCTGGATAGTGCGGCCCGGCCCGAAGAGCCGCGCCGATGGATGGCGTGAACAATTCGTCTCATATTCAACCAGTGGACGGTGACCGGCGGCCGTTCCGGATTGTTAAGGTTCCATCGGCGGCCCGAGACGATAGCGCGACAGTTCGAGCCGGCGGCTGGCCGGGCTTTGGCTACAGCCGGGCCTGTTGGGCCTGTTTCCAGGCAAGCTCGGCAAGCGGCTCGAGCTTGGCCGCGGTTTCGACCGCATGGGGCGAGGAAGCGGTCCCGCGAGCGATCCGGCCACGGATTCCGTGCAGGATCGCGGCCAGCCGGAACAGGTTGAAAACCACCAGATAATCCCGGTTTTCAAGGCTTTCCCGGCCGGTCCGGCGGCAGTAAGCGGCCACGTAATCCTCCTCCGACGGGATTCCGAGCGAATCGAGGTCCATTCCGGCAAGGCCCGCAAACAGGTCGGTCGGCATCCGGTACATCAGCAGATGGTAGGTGAAGTCCGAGGCGGGGTCGCCCAGGGTGGACAATTCCCAGTCGAGCACCGCCCGAACTTCCGGACTGGCGGAATCGAAGATCATATTGTCGCAGCGATAATCGCCGTGGACGATGCTCGAGTGGCCGCTGTCGGCCGGAAGATGCTTGCCGAGCCAGTCCACCAGCCGGTCCATCGCCTCGATCCGTCCGGCCTCTGCGTCGCCCAGATATTGCTTCGACCAGCGGGCGACCTGGCGCTCGACGAAGCCGCCGGGCCTTCCATAGCCGCCAAGACCGATCGCTTCGGCGTCGAAATTGTGGAGCCGGGCGATGGTCGAGTTCATCGAGTCGAAGGCGGCCGAGCGATCGTCCCTCGACAGGCCGGGAAGCTGCGCTTCCCAGAAAATCCGGCCCTCGATCATGTCCATCACGAAAAAGGCGGTGCCGATGACGCTCTCGTCCTCGCACAGGCCTTTGACCTTCGGGACCGGGAATCCCTGGTGTCCGAGCGCCTCGAGAACGCGATATTCGCGATCCACCGCATGGGCTCCGGGAAGGAGCCTGCCCGGCGGCTTTCGACGAACGACCCAGGCGCCGCTCGGGCTGTCGATACGATAGGTCGGGTTCGACTGGCCGCCCTTGAACTGGCTGACCTTGATGGGCCCGCTGAAGCCCGAAACATTGGCTTCCATCCATCGCTCGAGCGCAGTTTCGTCGAAGGCAAGCCGATCGCCGACGGGTTTGGTGCCGGTGTTCGCTTCGGTGCGGTCAATCGTCATTGTATGAACCCGTCGAGCAATGGTTTCATGAAAGACCGCCCTTCACAAAAACACGCGCTGAAACAAGTTTGGTACCGTGGTGTTGGTGGTGCATGGCACGCCTGATCCATCTTTCCGACCTGCATTTCGGCGCTCACGAGCCGGAGCTGGTCGAAGCGGTCAAGGGTCGAGTGGACCTGGCCGAGCCCGACATCGTCGTGATCAGCGGCGATTTCACCCAGCGGGCGCGGACCGACCAGTTCCAGCAGGCCTGCCGCTTTCTCGAGGAGCTTCGCGAGGCGGGCCATGACGTGCTCGCCGTCCCGGGCAATCACGATATCCCGCTTTACGACGCGTTCCGGCGCTTCCTGTCGCCGCTGACCCGCTACATGCGCACCATCGACGACACTTTGTGCCCGCTTCACGAAATCCCGGGGGCGACTTTGCTGGGGATCAACACGGCGCGGTCGCTCGCTCTTTCGGGCGGCCGGATCAGCCATGAGCAGATGAAGTTCATCGGCGAAACCTTCGACCGGACCGACCCCGGCGCGACCCGCATTCTCGTCACTCACCATCCGTTGTTCGCGCTTCCGGTCGGCGGCAGCCTCGCTCCGCCGGCCGGACGAAGCGAGCTGGCGCTCGACGCGATCGGCGAGGCCGGGGTCGACCTGCTTCTTGCCGGGCATAATCACCAGGCGTCGGTGCACAATGCCCGTGACCTGGTGACTCGCGCCGGCCCGGCGCTCGTAATCCAGGCGGGAACCGCAACCTCGACCCGGCTTCGCGAGCAGGACCAGAGCTTCAACCTGATCGACATCGAGGGGGGTTCGGTTACCGTCACCGTCGAGAGTTGGGGCGGGTCCGCGTTCATCGCCCAGGACGCGCAGAAGTTCGAGCGCGAGGGGGACCATTGGCGCATTGCCGGGACCCTCGAGGGCGAGCCGGCCCACTAGCGCGGCCCACTAGCGCGGGCGCCCTGCCTCGCTTAGGGCGGCGCGATGATGCCGGGCTTCGATATCGACGAGTTCGTCGGGCGCGTTCTCGACGAGGATCTGGGCGAGGGCGGCGACGTCACCTCCCGGGCGACGATCGCCGCACACTCGCGCTTCACCGCAAAGCTCGTCGCGCGCGAGCCGATGGTCGTTGCGGGGCTAAGCGTTGCCGAGGCCTTTTTCCGGGCGCTGGACGCAAAGGTCGAAGCAGAGGCGCAGGCCAGCGACGGGGACAAGGTCGAGGCCGGGTCGGTCGTGATGCGATTGTCAGGAAACGCCCGGGCGATGCTGGCGGCGGAGCGATCGGCGCTCAACACGCTCCAGCATCTTTCCGGGATCGCCACGCTGACCCGCCGCTTCGTCGATGAGATCGACGGGACCGGCGCTGTCCTGCTCGACACCCGCAAGACTCTCCCGGGGCTGAGAATGCTCGAGAAATATGCGTCCCGGATGGGCGGCGCTCGCAACCACCGGATGCGGCTCGACGATGGAGTGCTGATCAAGGACAATCACGTCGCCGTTGCCGGCTCGGTCGCCCAGGCGGTCACTGCCGCCAAACAAGCCCGGAGCGGGATGCAGGTGCAGGTCGAGGTGGATTGCCTCGACCAGATCGAGGAGGCGATTGCCGCGGGCGCCGACCGGCTGCTGCTCGACAATATGGACGTGCCGACGCTTCGGCGGGCGGTGGCGCTGGTCGCCGGGCGGGTGCCGCTGGAAGCCTCCGGTGGCGTTACGCTCGAGACGGTTCGGGCCATCGCCGAGACCGGGATCGACTATGTTTCGGTCGGCCGGATCACCCAGTCGGCGCCGGCGGTGGATATCGGGATGGACTATGCGCCTGGACCAGGCTGACGGCGGGAGGGAAACGCTCGATGGTGTTTGCGTTTCTCCCATAGGGCGAGATTTTTTGAAGCAATCGCCGGGGCTTGCCCTTATAGGCGTTCGAAAGTGGGAGGATCACCCGTGTTCAAGGGCTTGAAGCCCATCCAATATGCTGGCCGCGAGGTCTGGCCGCTCGTCGAGGGCGGCAAGGGCGTGTCTGCGACCAATCATGCAAGCTCCGGCGCCTGGGCGGCGGCGGGCGGCATTGGCACCGTCTCGGCGGTCAATGCCGACAGCTACGACCCCGAGGGACGAATCATCCCGCAGGTCTACAAGGGCCTGACCCGGCGCGAGCGGCATGAGGAGCTTATCCAGTTCGCGATCGACGGAGCGGTCGCCCAGGTGCAGCGCGCCCACGACATCGCCGGCGGGAAAGGCGCGATCAACATCAACGTGCTGTGGGAAATGGGCGGAGCGCAGCGCATTCTCCACGGAGTCCTGGAGCAGACCAAAGGGCTGGTCTCGGGAGTCACCTGCGGCGCCGGAATGCCCTACAAGCTGAGTGAGATCGCGGCGTCCTACGGGGTCAATTACCTGCCGATCATCAGCTCGGGCCGAGCCTTCAGGGCGCTTTGGAAGCGCGCCTATCACAAGGCCTCCGAATGGCTTGCCGCGGTGGTCTATGAAGATCCCTGGCTCGCCGGCGGCCATAACGGCCTGTCCAATGCCGAGGATCCCCGCCAGCCGCAGCCGCCCTATCCGCGGGTGAAGGAATTGCGCGAGATGATGCGCGCCGAGGGCATTCCCGACAGCGTCCCGATCGTCATGGCCGGCGGGGTCTGGCGCCTCGACGAGTGGGAGGACTGGATCGACAATCCCGAGCTGGGCCAGATCGTCTTCCAGTTCGGAACGCGGCCGCTGCTGACCCAGGAAAGCCCGATTCCCCCCGGGTGGAAGGCGCGGCTGATGACGCTGGAGGAGGGAGACATCCTGCTCCACCGCTTCTCGCCGACGGGTTTCTATTCCTCGGCGGTCCGCAACGACTTCCTTCGCAACCTCGAAGCCCGGTCGGAGCGGCAGATCGCCTTCACCAAGGAAGCGGTCGGCGACCATGCGTTCGAGCTCGACGTCGGCATCGGCCGCAAGAAGAATTACTGGGTCACCAGGGGCGATCTGCAGCATGCGCGCGAATGGTTTGCGGCGGGCTATACCGAGGCCCTGAAGACCCCGGACGACACATTGATCTTCGTTGCCCCCGACGAGCAGAAGCGGATTCGAGTGGACCAGGCGGAATGCATGGGCTGCCTCTCGCAATGCGCCTTCTCCTCCTGGGCGGACACTGAGAAGAACACGACCGGGCGCCTCGCCGACCCGCGAAGCTTCTGCATCCAAAAGACCTTGCAGGACATCGCCCATGGCGGGCCGGTGGACCAGAATTTGATGTTCGCCGGCCACTCGGCCTTTCGCTTCAAGACCGACCCGTTCTACTCCAACGGCTTCGTCCCGACGGTCGGCCAGCTGGTGGATCGAATCCTGACGGGAGCGTGATGCGGGTAAAGGGCGCGCTTGTTGCACTTTTGGTCCTTGCCACGGCCGCTCCGGCCGCCGCGCAGGACAAGCAGCCGCCCTATTGGGCGTCGATTTCCAGCGGGAAGGCGATGATGCGCACCGGCCCCGCCCGGACCTATCCGGGCATCTGGCTCTACCAGCGCCGCGACCTGCCGGTGCGGGTCGTCAAGAAATACGAGCATTGGCGGCTGATCCAGGACCCGGACGGGCAGCAGGGCTGGATGCTGGCGACATTGCTCAGCGACCGCCAGACCGCGATGGTGAGGGATGGCGAGCCGCGGCCGATCCACGCCCGCCCGGTTGCCGACAGCTCAATTCGCTATCGCGCCGAAGCCGGAGTGGTGGGACGAATCGACAAGTGCCGCCAGGGCTGGTGCCGGTTCGCAATCGGCAAGCGGCAGGGCTTTATCCGGATGTCCGACATCTGGGGCGTCGGCGAGGCGGCAGACTAGCTCGATTGGCCAAGCTCCAGCTTCAAATGAAAACGGCCGCGCAAAAGCCCGGCCGCTTCATTCTGGTCCTGGCCGATGATCGGCTGATCAGGACGGCATCTCCATCGGCACATATTCCTGCCGGGTGACGGTCAACGTCTTGCCCTTGTCGCTGGTGAGCTCGATGCTCTCGCCGACTGCGATGGTCGAGGGCGTCGTCCAGCACTCCTGGCCTTCGTCGGTCATCGCGCTGGTGAAGCAATGCTTGCCGTCGACCATCACATAGGTGCCGTGGTCGATATGCTCGTCGCCCGAATTGGCGATGTAATTGCCGCTGGCGTCGATCGATTCCTGGATATCCTTGCCGTCCATCGTGAAGGTCCAGCTCGTTTCGTTGAGCGACATCGCGGCAGTTTCTTCCGCCCCGGCCGCTGCGAGATTGACGTCGTCGGCGGCGGGCGCGGTCGCATCCTGATCGCCGCAGGCCGCAAGCAAGGCGACTCCTGCAAAGAGACATAATTTTTTCATCTTGATCACTCCCCCTTGGAAGGCGCCGACCTAGCACGTCTGGGGACGCGCTCCTAGTCGCTGCGCGCCCGGTCCGAAAGGTCCAGGTCAGACCAGCTCGACCGCGACTGCCGTCGCTTCGCCGCCGCCGATGCACAAAGAGGCAATCCCGCGTTTGCCGCCGGTCTGCTTGAGTGCGTTGATAAGCGTTACGAGGATGCGCGTGCCGCTGGCGCCAATCGGGTGGCCGAGCGCGGTGGCGCCGCCGTGGACGTTGATCTTGGCGTGCGGGATGCCAAGATCCTTCATCGCGAACATGGCGACGCAGGCGAAGGCCTCGTTGACCTCCCACAAGTCGACATCCTCGGCTTTCCATCCGGCCTTCTTCAA
>DATKAY010000103.1:0-5691 GCA_035514495.1 Sphingomicrobium sp.
AGCGAATCCATCACCCGGACGAACGGGATGATCCCGCTGGTCTTGCCGTTGAGGCCGACCGGCTCGCCTATGCCTCGGACATGGCCCCAATAGGTGCCGATGCCGCCGCCTCGCGAAGCGAGCCAGACATTCTCGTTCCAGGTGCCGACGATGCCCTCGAGGCTGTCGGACACCGAGTTGAGATAGCAGCTGATCGGCAGGCCGCGGCCGGTTCCGCCGTTCGACAGGACCGGGGTCGCCGGCATGAACCACAGCCGCGAGATATAGTCGTAGATGCGCTGCGCATGTTCGGCATCGTCGGCATAGGCGCTTGCCACCCGGGCGAAGAGGTCCTGGCCGCTTTCGCCCGGAAGCAGGTAGCGGTCCTTGAGAGTCTCCTTGCCGAACTCGGTCAAAAGATCGTCGCGCGACGGGTCGGTCGTTACCGGGAAGGCGGGTGGAGTGATGCTCTTGCTCGACGGCGCGGCGGTGGTCGTCGAATCGTCGCCTGGAACTTCGTTTCCGGTCGTGAAATCCATTCCGCCACCTCGTCCTGACTGAGCCCCTTGTGGGAGCGTTTGTTCCCGAATCGTTCTACCCGCCGCACCGATCCAAGGCGAGTCCATTTGCAGCCTTTCGAAGGGGTTTGGCTACGCCACCGGCCTGTGGAAATCGGGGACGAACCATCCCGTCGCCGGAATACAGGATTCCGGCGTCCGATACCAGTGATAGAGTGCTCCCCCCTCTGTCGCTACAACCTATAGTGCCTCATCCACTGCTGAACGCAAGCGGATAAATGCATTTTCAATCATTTTTCCTGTGGATTTGCGGCGTTGCAGCACGGCGGCAACAGCTGCGGACGGCTCGGGGACGGCAGCGGGCGTGAGTCGGGTGCCGCTATGC
This sequence comes from Sphingomicrobium sp., assembly GCA_035514495.1. GTDB lineage: Bacteria > Pseudomonadota > Alphaproteobacteria > Sphingomonadales > Sphingomonadaceae > Sphingomicrobium. The sequence continues at coordinate 883 of DATKAY010000103.1, forward strand.
GCGACGGCGCGATGAGGATAAGCGGGTCGCTTGAATGGTCCGAAAAAGCGCCGGGCAGGCGCGCCGAGACCGTCAATTAAGGGCAGGTTCACGGAAAACTGCGTATAAATCCAGCATGTTGGCTGACAGCGTGAGCGCGCTGGCCGGCACAAAAACAATACGAAAACAAACTGGGGAATAAATATTTTCAAGCGGATATTCATTGCAGCCGGCGCTGCGCTTGCGGCTTTCGCGGCAGTTCCGGCGAGCGCCCAGAGCGCCGCGCCCGGCCAGTCGAAGGCGGATTATTACGCCTGGCTCGCCAAGGCGGCGGAGAACCGGCAGGACGTGAACGCCTTTCGGTCCTTCCTGGCCGAAAAGGGCGTGAACAAAGTGCTTCCGGTCTGGCAGCTCGTCCGCACCTCGTCGTCATGGCGCCAGTGCGACGCCGAGCGCTTCGAAGTGGCGCCGGACGGGCAGTGGGACAATATCGTCGGCACGCTCGCTTTCGTGAAGAACGAGGTGCGCGCCGCGATCGGTGAGGTCGAGGCCCTGTCGGTGTTCCGCAACGCCCGGCTGAACGGCTGTTCCAACGGCGCTCCTGCATCGGCTCACGCGAGGTTCTTCGCGGTCGACCTGACGCCGGTGGGCGACATGGACCGGGACGTCATGATCAGCCGGCTTTGCGCTGCCCATGCCCAGCGCGGCCCCCAGTATAGCGCGGGGCTCGGCTTCTACAGCGGCGCGAGATTCCACGTCGACAGCAGCGGCTTTCGCAAATGGGGCGCCGATGGGCGCGGCGCGAGCTCGCCCTGCAACGGGCGAACCGCCTGACGGCTCAGCCGCAAAGCGGGTCGCCGACCAAATCGGGGGCCCGAAGCGCGTCCTTGGCGGTGCCGCCGGTCTTCTCGAAGGTCGCGCCGGCGAAGGATGAGCCCGGGCTGCAATAATAAGCGCAGCCGTCGGGCACGCTTTCGGGGAGTGTTAGCCGGGTAGCTTCGGCTGTTGCAGCGATCACGCATGGCTCGTCGCCCGCCATCGCCAGCTCGACCCTGTCACCTTTCCTCACCGCCTTACCGGCTCCGCTGCAAACGCCGCCGTCCGGCCCCCAGGCGACGATCCCGAAGGAGATGCTGCCGGAGGGCTGCGCAATCATGCACAATCGCGACTGCTCGCTGCCAGTCCGCGGGCCTTCGTAAAGGCCGGTGAGCTCGGCGGTCTGGACGGCCGCCTTGCGAGGCTCCGGCGCGGTGCGCTCGCCGCCGCAGGCCGCCGCCAGGAAAAGCAGAAGAAGAGTCGCTCGTCGCATCGTGCAATCTTCATAACGCGCGCCGGGAAAAAGGTTCACGCCATTTGCCCAGGGTTGCAAGCGATGTCAGGATGCGCCCGTGAGGCCCGAACGCATCGTCATCGCATCGGCGACATTGCTGATTGCATCGCCGGCAGCGGCCGCCGACGACGAGCCGATCTGCGCCGACCGGCCGGGACTGGCGACCAGCAGCTGTACGGTCCCGGCGGGGATGGTGCAGGTCGAAACCGGCCTGGTCGCCCTCGTTCGCGACCGGTCGGGGGGAGTTCGCACCGACGAGGTAACCCTCGGCGAAACCGCAATCGTCTATGGAGTCAGCGACCGGCTCCACATCCAGCTCGGCCTGACGCCCTATACCCGAGTGCGCGAGCGCGAAGGGGGTGGCGGCAAGCGCGCTTCGGGAGTCGGCGATCTCGTCCTGCGCTTGAAATACCGGCTGACGAGCGACGATGCCCCCGTCCAGCTCGCGGTTAACCCGTTCGTGAAGATCCCGACCGCGAGACGCTCGATCGGCAACGGCAAGGTCGAGGGCGGGATCCTTGTCCCGATGGAATGGGCAGTCCCGCGCTCGGCGCTATCGCTGACGCTCAGCCCCGAGGTCAATCTTCTCGCCGACAGCGAGGGCTCGGGCCACCATCTGGCGATCGCGCAGGCCGTGAGCCTCGCGGCCCCGCTTTCTTCGCGGCTCAGCTTCGCGCTCGACCTGTGGGGGCAATGGGACTGGGATCCGGCCGGGAGGGTGCGCCAATATGCGATCGGCCCGTCGGCCGCCTATCTGCTTTCGAACGATTTGCAGGTCGATGCGGGTGTCGATTTCGGGCTCAACCGCCACACGAGCGACGTGACTGTGTATTCGGGAATCGCGTTCCGCTTCTGATCAGTTGCGAAGCAGGGAGAGAGCGCGGCTGAAGGCGAGCTGCTCGGCGGCCGCAAAAGCGCTTCGCCCGCGCGGCGGATTCTCGCCGAGGCCGGTCAGGAAATAGGCGACGCCTGTGCCGCTCGCTCGGTCGAGCCACAGGCCGGAGCGAAGGCCGTAGGCATCGCCGGCATGGCCGACGCGGACGATCCCGTCGCCAATCGGCCCGTCGTCAATCGGCCCGTCGTCAATCGGATTGTCGTCGCAGCCCCTGACCGCAGTCGGGATCCTGTGGGTCGCGAGGCCATAGGTGCAGTAGAAGCCGCCGTCGCTGTCTCCGTTGTTTCCGTCATAGCGCCACACGGGCGCCAGCAGGGTCTCGACGGAGGCGGGGGTGAGGATAGCCACGCCATCCAGGGTCCCGCCGCCAAGCAGCAATCTCCCGACGCGAGCGAGGCCGCGCGCCGAAATCCTCAGCCCTCCCTGGGGCGCGAACAGGGCGCCGTTCTCGCCGGGACTCCAGCGCGACAGGTCGCACTGCCCCTCGGTTACATAGACCGGGCAGTCGGGCCGGCGGCCGTCGAGGTCGTCCCGGATCGGAGCGCCGTTTGGGCTTGTCAGCTGGACCGCCCGTGCGATCGCCCAATCGCTGCAGGTCGGCCAGTTGAAGCAGGCGTCGATCTTCATCGGGTCGAGGATATTGGCGCGCATCCAGATGTCGAAACGCTCGCCGGTCACCCGCTCGATCACCGAGGCGATGATCGGGAAGTTCATGTTCGAATAGCTGAAGTAATTCTCGCCTGGGCCGTGGCCAAAGGTCCAGGACGTCGGCTGGGCCATGACCTGCCGGACGGTCCCGCCGAGCGGGATCGCATATTGGTCGTCATGGTCGCGGATCGAGCTGGTGTGCGACAACAGCTGGCGAAGCGTGATTGGCCGGTCGGGGAAGGCAGGGTTGCGAAGGCTCCAGCCGAGCCAGGCCGAGACGTCGGAGTTAAGGTCGAGCCGGCCTTGCTCGACCAGCTTCATCACGCCGATGGCAACGACCGTCTTGCTGATCGAGGCGATTCGAACCGGGTCGTCGGGCGTGACCTGGCGGCCGCTGGACGGATCGGCGAGCCCTTCGGCAAAGGCGCCGACTTCTCCGGATCGGCCGAAGGCGATCCCGGCCTGGGCAATTGGGGGCGGCGGCAGCCGGATGGTGGTGCAGCCGGCGAGCCCGAGGGCAGCCACAGCGACCAGGCGCGCGAGCGAGCGGATGGGACTCATCATCGAAGCGCCAACGCTTCAGCGCCGCTCAGGACTCCGCCTGAGCTTCTTCCGCCGCACTTTCCGGGCAAGCGCCGATCCGCCGCCCCTTGACGGTGCGCATCATCGAATAGTCGCCGAAGCCGGTAAAATAGGTCGAGGTGCTGATCTCGCCCTGGAATTCTTCGTCCGTGTAGGTGCCGGTGGCCGTCTGCATCACCGGGCCGGCCTCCTCGGCGCGCTTGCACTGCATCTGGATATTGATCCGGCCTTTCCGCGTGTAGCTGTTGGACGGAGAGCATTGGTCGGTCCCTTCCGCGAACAGCGCGAGGTCGATCGCCGGGCCTTCCTCGATGCAGGCCTCGACGGTGCCGGTCGCGCCGACGGTCTGCGATGTCTTTGGGTCGGTCTTGTCGGTCGAGCGAATCTCGGTGACGGTCCAGGCCGCCTCGTACAGGCCCGGCGTCAGAGTCGCGGCTTTCGCCTCCGAGGCTTGAGGTTCCGGCGCTTCCTCCGAACAGCCCGCCAGTCCAAGCGCGGCAACTGCCGCTCCAACCATTAATCCACGCATAGCCCCCTCCTTTTTAAGCTCCTTCGTCAGCTCGCCTCGTCGCATTTGCCGATCCGCTCGGCCTCGACCCGCATCTGCATCGTCATCGGTTCGCCGCCCGGTCCGGCCTCGGTCTTCGAGCTCATCTGCATTCGATAGCTGGTCGGCGAATAGGTGCCGGTCATTTCCATGACCTGGGTGGCGCCGTCCTGCTGGCACCGCATCAGCGCATCGATCTTGCCGCCGCGCATCTCGAAGCGGTCGTAACGGCACTGGTCGTTGCCGGCGAAGAAGGTGGCTCGGGGCTGCTGCGCATCCTCGGGGGTCAGGCAGCTCTCGGCCGAACGGGTCCGGGTCAGCATTCCCTTCATCTGCTCGGCGGCATCTGCAGGCATGCCGGGAATGGATATTTCCTCGATGGTGACCGCCGACACCCATTTGCCGGGGCGGATCAGCCCCTGGTCCTTCGACGCCTCGCGCACCTTGTCGGCGACTTCCTCGACGCTTGCATTCTCCTCGCTGACGGTCGGGCCGGGCCCGCAGGAGGCCAGCGGGAGGGCGAGGCCGAGAAGAAGTATCGAACGGATCATGGCTGGCTGCCTCCCCTGTTGCGGGCGCGTTGCGCCCGTTCCGCCGCTTCACCATATGCGGGATGGATGACGATTCAAATCCGAACCAGTCTCGAAGAGCCCGAAAGCAAGGCGAGCTTCACTCCGCATCGCCCCCAGCGGCCGGACAAGGCCGAGGGCGGCAAAAGCTTCGTCCTGAGCTCCGACTACGAGCCGGCCGGCGACCAGCCCCGCGCGATCGCCGAGCTGGTCGGGCAGGCCAAGGAGGGCGAGAAGAGCCAGGTGCTGCTCGGGGTCA
>DATKAY010000104.1:0-6355 GCA_035514495.1 Sphingomicrobium sp.
GACGAGGCGCTCGCCCAGGCGTTGACGAACCTTGGCTCGGTCGCCGCTCCGGCGGGCGAAATGCCGGTCGTGCTCGGCCCCGGATGGTGCGGAGTCCTGCTTCACGAAGCCGTCGGCCACGGGCTGGAAGGCGATTTCAACCGCAAGGGCACCTCCGCGTTCAGCGGGCGGATCGGAAGCCAGGTTGCAGCCCCCGGAGTCACCGTCGTCGACGACGGAGCCATCGAGCAGCGCCGCGGCTCGCTCACCATCGACGACGAAGGCACCCCGACCCGGCGCAACGTCCTGATCGAGGACGGCATATTGAAGGGCTATCTACAGGACCGGCTGAACGCTCGTCTGATGGGGATGGAGCCGACGGGAAGCGGCCGCCGCGAAAGCTTCGCCCACGCGCCGATGCCGCGAATGACCAACACGTTCATGCTTGGCGGCAGCGACGATCCGGGCGAGCTGGTCGAACGGGTGAAGAACGGGATTTACGCAAAGAGCTTCGGGGGCGGCCAGGTCGACATCACCAACGGCAAGTTCGTCTTTTCCTGCACCGAAGCCTACCGGATCCGCGACGGCAGGATCGCCGAGCCGGTCAAGGGCGCGACCCTGATCGGCGATGGGCCCAGCGTGCTTACGAGGATCAAGGGCATCGGCAACGACCTTGCGCTCGACGAGGGGATTGGCGTGTGCGGGAAGGGCGGCCAGTCGGTTCCCGCCGGAGTCGGCCAGCCGACGCTGCTGATCGACGGCCTCACGGTAGGCGGGACCGCCTCGGCGTGAGCGAGGATCGCCCATCGTCCGGCGAGGACTGGCGCGCCGGGATTCTCAAATTCTGGTTCGGGCTCGACGAGGAACAATGGTGGGGCGGCTCGCCCGAACTGGACGAGCAAATCCGCGAGCGTTTCCTCGATTTGTGGGAGGAAAAGCGCTCGCTCCCGGCCCGCTCTTTTCTCGATCATCCGCTGACCGCGCTCGCCGCGGTGGTCCTGTTCGACCAGTTCCCGCGCAACATGTTTCGCGGCCACGCCGACCAGTTTTCGACCGACCCCCTCGCTCTTGCGATTGCCAAAGGGGCGGTCGATGCCGGCCTCGACGACAAGCTCGAGCGACAGGAGCGCGCCTTCCTCTACATGCCGTTCCAGCACAGCGAGGATCTCGACGACCAGCAGCGGGCGCTGCTTTTGTACACGTCGCTCGGCAACGAGAAGATGCTGCACTACGCAAGGCTGCATTACGACATCGTCAAGCGGTTCGGCCGCTTCCCGCACCGCAACACCATATTGGGGCGGCCGCCCCGGCCGGAAGAGACCGCGGCGGGCGACGTGGTGCCCTGGTGAGCGAGCTCGTCGAGCTCGCGCGCTTTTCGACCAGGGTCGAGGCCGATTTGGCTCGCCTCAGGCTCCAGTCGGAAGGGGTCGAGGCCGTGCTGTTCGGCGCCGAGATGAGCGGCCTTGGATTCGGGTCGATGCTGCCGGTTCGGCTGATGGTGCTCGACGAGGACCGCGACGAAGCGGCCCGGCTGCTCGAACAGGAAGACCGCTAGAGCAGGTGCGCCACCGGCGCCAGGTCGACGCCCGCTTGCGCCGCCGCTTTCTCCAGCTCCTCGACGCTTGCTCCCTGGCCGCGCCGGGCAACGGCCCAGACCAGCGCCGACCGGTTCCCGGTCCGGCAATAGGCGAGGAGCTTGCCGTCAGCCGCCTCGATCGCTTCCTTCATGCCCTGGGCGTCCGACGGGTCGATCCCGCGAGAGATCGGTATGTGGCGGAACTGAATTTCCGACTGTTTCGCCGCCCGCTCGATCTTGGCGGCGCTCGGCTGGCCGGGCTCCTCCTCGTCCGGGCGGTTGCAGACGATCATCGACACACCCTGGTCCTTCAGCCCGGCGACATCGGCCGGCTGGATCTGCCCGCTGACCATCACTGTCTCGTCAAGCTTGCGGATCATTGCGTGTCTCCTGCCGTGCCCGAAAGCGCTTCGAGCATTGCCGCTCCATAGCGCCGAAGCTTGGTCTCGCCCACGCCCTGGATCCGGGCGAGTTCCTCGAGCGAGCTCGGTTGAACGGAAGCGATCTCGCGAAGGGTCGAATCGTGGAAGACCACGTAGGGCGGCACTTTCGTCTCGGCGGCGATCCTTCGCCGTGCCTCGCGGAGCGCCTCGAACACCGGGTCGGCCGGACCGTCATCGGAACGCCGGCGCGAGCGGCGCCTGCCCGGCGGCGGGACGGTGATGACCAGCGCCTCCTCGCCTTTCAGGATAGGCCGTGCTCCCGGGCCGAACGACAGCCCGCCGTATGCGTCGGCGCGAAGCGCGTCGCGGGCGATCAGCGCCCGGGCCACCGGCCGGACGAGCGCAAGCTCCTCGGCCGAGAGAATTCCGAAAACCGACAATCGATGATGTCCGAAGCTTCGCACCTTTTCATTGTCCTTACCGGCCAGCACGTCGACGAGATGGCCGACCCCGAAGCGCATTTCGGTGCGGAAGGCAGCCGACAGAAGCTTGCGCGCGACCTCGGTGGCTTCGACGGTCTCGGGCGGGCTCAGGCAATTGTCGCAATTGCCGCAGGAGGCCGGCGGGTCTTCGCCGAAATGACGGAGCAGGATCGAGCGCCGGCATCCCGCCGTCTCGACGAAAGCGGCGAGCGCGTTCAGCCGCTCGCGCTCGCCCTGGCGGCGTTCGGGCTCGACCTCGGTCTCGATCCGGCGCCTTGCAAGCGCGAAATCCTCGGCCGCCCAGAACAGCCAGGCCTCCGCGGGGTCGCCGTCGCGCCCGGCGCGGCCCGTCTCCTGGTAAAAAGCCTCGATCGATTTGGGGATCGCGGAATGCGCGACGAACCGCACGTCGGGCTTGTCGATGCCCATTCCGAAGGCGACGGTCGCCGCCATCACCATGTCTTCGGAACCGACGAACGCCGCCTGGTTGCGCGCCCGCACCTGCGGCTCCAGCCCGGCATGATAAGGCAGCGCTGCCCGCCCGGCAGCCGACAGCTGCTCGGCGATCCGGCCGGCCTTGTCCCGGCTCGGTGCATAGACGATTCCGGCCCCCGGCTGGCGCCTGGCCAGTGTCTTGAGCTGGGCTCCGACGCCGTCGCGCGGCTGCACGTGATAGCGGATGTTGGGACGATCGAAGCTGGCGATGACTAGCCCGTCCTTAGGGATCCCGAGCTGCGCTAAAACATCGGCCCGGGTTCGCTTGTCGGCGGTCGCGGTCAGCGCCAGGCGCGGGATGTCGGTCCGGGAATCGAGCAGCGAGCGAAGCAGCCGGTAATCGGGACGGAAGTCGTGCCCCCATTCGCTGACGCAATGCGCCTCGTCGATGGCAATCAGCGCAAGCGGAACATCGGCGATAACCCGACCGAACGCCTCCGTCGTCGCCCGCTCCGGGGCCACGTAGAGCAGGTCGAGATCGCCCGAGCGGAGGCGCTCGATGGTTCGCTCGCGGTCGCTGTCTGCCGATGTCAGCGACGCGGCTTTAATGCCGGTCGCATCGGCCGAGCGGATCTGGTCGTGCATCAGCGCGATCAGCGGCGAGATGACGAGCGCAGTGCCATCGCGGGCGAGCGCCGGTAGCTGGTAGCACAGCGACTTGCCGGAGCCGGTCGGCATCACCGCCAGGCAATGCTCCCCGTTCATCACCCGCGCGACGACCTGCTCCTGCGCGCCTCTAAACGAGTCGAAGCCGAAGACTCGTTTCAGCAAATCTGTCGGGTCACCGGTCATTCTGCCGCCTGCGCCGCCTCCTCGGCCGAGCGTTCCAGCGCCTGGCGAGTCCATAGTTCGGCGTAAAGCCCGCCGCTGGCCAGCAGCTCGTCGTGCGTTCCCTGCTCGGCCACTTGCCCGCGGTCGAGCACGATGATCTTGTCGGCGTCGACGACACTCGACAATCGGTGCGCGATCATGATCGTCGTTCGAGCCTCGGCAACCCGGTCGAGAGTCGCCTGGATCGCCTGCTCGGTCTTGCTGTCGAGCGCGCTGGTCGCTTCATCGAGGATCAGGATCGGCGGGTTCTTCAGCAAGGTCCGGGCGATCGCCACCCTTTGCTTTTCGCCGCCCGACAGCTTGAGGCCGCGCTCCCCGACCATCGAACCATATCCGTCGGGAAGCACCGAAACGAGCCGGTCGATCGCCGCCCCCTTCGCCGCCTCTTCGATTTCGGGCAGGGTCGCATCCTCGGCTCCGTAGCCGATATTATAGCCGATCGTGTCGTTGAACAGCACCGTGTCCTGCGGGACGATACCGATGGCTTCGCGAAGGCTTTTCTGAGTCAGCTTCGAAATATCCTGGCCGTCGATCAGTATGCGCCCGCCGGTCGGATCGTAGAATCGATAGAGAAGCCGGGCGACGGTGGACTTGCCGGCGCCCGACGGGCCAACGATCGCAAGCCGGGTCCCCGGCGGGACCTCGAAGCTCAGCCCCTTGAGTATCTCGCGCCCGGGCTGGTAACCGAAATGCACGTCGTCGAACCGGACTCGCCCGCCGGTCACCTTAAGCGGCCTGGCGTCCGGAGCGTCGGTGACTTCGGCCGGGGTGTCGATCAGCGCGAACATTGCCTCCATGTCGACCAGCCCCTGCCGGACGGTGCGATAGACCCATCCGAGCATGTCGAGCGGCCTGAACAACTGCATCAGCAGCGCGTTGACGAGAACCACGTCGCCAGGCGTGAACCGGCCCTGGCTCCAGCCCCAGACGGTGAAGATCATCGCTCCGGCCATCATCGAATTGGTGATCAGCGACTGGCCGAGGTTGAGCCAGGCGAGCGAGGTTTCGTTGCGGACCGTGGCCCGGGCGAATTGCCCGACGGCCTCGTCGTAGCGGCGGGCCTCGCGCTCTTCCGCGCCGAAATATTTCACCGTCTCGTAGTTCAGCAGCGAGTCGACCGCCCGGCCGATCGTCCGGTTGTCGATCTCGTTCATCTCCCGCTGAAGCCGTGCGCGCCAGTCGGTGACCCACCGGGTGAAGGCGATGTAGATCGCGACCACGATCAATGTGGCGGCGACCAGCCCCGGTCCGAACTTGATCCAGAAAATGACGCAGATCGCGGTCAGCTCGATCACCGTCGGGGCAATGTTGAACAGCAGGAAGTAAAGCATCATGTCGATGCTCTTGGTCCCCCGCTCGACGATCTTGGTGAGCGAACCGGTCCGTCGCTCGAGATGGAAGCGAAGCGAAAGCGAATGGATGTGCCGGAACAGCTGGCCGGCGAGCCGCCGGGCGGCGTCCTGGCCGACCTTCTCGAACAAGGCGTTGCGCAAATTATCGGTGAGTACTGCGGCGAAGCGAGCGCCCGCATAGGCAAGCACCAGCGCTGCGACCAAGGCGAACAGCTCGGTCGCGCCGGCGCTCATCCGGTCGATGACGGCCTTGTAGGCAAAGGGCATCGCCAGCACGAAGGCCTTGCCGAGGAGGACCAGCAGGAGGGCGGTGACGACCCGCGCCTTGAGCTCGCGCTCACCCTTGGGCCACAACATCGGGAGAAAACGGACAAGGCTCGACAGGCTTGCTTTCCCCGCCGTTCCCGCCTCACCCGCCTCTGCCATTCATCCTAGGTACGAACCCGCACTGCCCGCGGCAAACCAAAGCTTCAAATTGCCTGCGAAACCACTGGAACCGCTTCCTGCCGGTGCTCCTGCCTTGGGCGGAGCGACTGGGATATCGCGACTGAGTTGGGAATTAGCACCAACCACTGGTCGTAATTCCTGCACTTTTGCGGCGGCTGGCTTCTTTCCGTACTGATTTCATTATAGAAAATATAATTGGCACGCTTCCTGCATTGATAGTGGCATCGGCCCAATGGTGGGCTGAACTGAAAAAAGGGACGATACCAATGTTCGCCACTTTCGCTCCTGCCTTCGAGACCGCAACCGCTTTTGCCGGTGCACTTGTCACTGCGATGCTGTTCGTCAGCAGCGCCACCTCGCTCATCGCCTGAACCGGAGGATCCATTGGCCAACCGTTTCCTGATCAATCGACGCGACGCCAAGATCATGGGCGTCGGCGCGGGAATCTCCGACTATACCGGGGTCGACGTTCTCGTCATCCGCCTGGCGCTGGTCGTGGCGCTGCTGCTCACCGGTCCGCTCGTGATCCTGTTCTACGTCCTCACCGGCTGGCTTGCGGCCGGGCGATAGGATCGTCAGGTGAAGCTCAGTCGAACAGCTCTTCCAGGAAGGACTTGCGCCGCTTGTGCAGTTTTGAGCGATAGCCTTCGTCCTGGCGCTGTTGCGGCTGTCCGGGCCCTACGCCTTGCTGGGACAAAGGTGCAGACGCGGCCTGGGCATTGCACTCGATGATCTTGTCGAGCTCGCCGCGGTCGAGCCAGATTCCGCGGCAGGTCGGGCAATAGTCGATCTCGATTCCCGACCGTTCGC
>DATKAY010000105.1:0-3617 GCA_035514495.1 Sphingomicrobium sp.
GTGCTTGCAGCGCTCGCCGCCGCCTTGTTTGCCGCGCCCGTTGCGGGGATTCCCGTTGTCCCGCAGCGGATCGTCGCGGTCGGCGATCTTCACGGCGACTGGGACGCCTGGATCGCCATCGCCCGCGCCGCCGGGCTGGTCGATGCAAGCAACCGCTGGGCCGGCGGCCGGACAATATTCGTGCAGCTCGGCGACATCACCGACCGCGGCCCCCACTCGCGCAAAATCATCAGGCATTTGCGCGCGCTCCAGCGCGAGGCGCGGCGATCGGGAGGCAAGGTCGTCGTGCTGGTCGGCAACCACGAGGCGATGAACGTGATCGGCGATCTGCGCTACGTTCACCCGGGCGAATATGCGGCCTTCGCCGACCGCAAATCGGAGCAGCGCCGCGACTCGTTTTTCAAGCTCAACCGCGAGCGGATCGAGAGCCACTATCGAGCGAAAACTCCCGAGCTGACGGCCGAGCAAATCCGCGAAAAGTTTATCGCCGCGACGCCACTCGGAATGATCGAGCACCAGCAAGCCTGGAGCCCGACCGGCGAGCTTGGCCGCTGGACGATTTCCAACCCGGCGGTCGCGAAAATCGGCGACATTCTGTTCGTCCACGGCGGGCTGAGTGCCGAACATGCCGCCTTGCCGCTCGAGGAGATCAACCGCCGGGTCGCCGCCGCGCTGACCAAGCGCGAGCAGGCGCTCGATTCGATCATCAGCGACCCGCTCGGCCCGCTCTGGTATCGCGGCAATGTCGATCGCGACCCGGCGCCGGGGACGGCCGAGAACGGGCAGGAAATCCTCTCCGGCGAGGCTCCCGCCCCGGCCGCGGCCCGTGTGTCGATCGACGAGGAGCTGGACCTTGTTCTCAACAGCTACGGCGCCCGCCACCTCGTCGTCGGCCATACGCCCAACCTGCCCGGAATCGCCGTCGATCGCGGCGGCCGGCTGGTCCGGATCGATACCGGCATTTCCCGCCATTACGGCGGGCAGCTGAGCTTTCTGGAAATCATCGGCGGCAAGCTCGTCCCGCACTCGCTTGACCGCCCGGCAACGGAGGCAAGCCAATGACGAACATCCGCTCGATCGCAATTGCGCTGGCGCTGCTGCTCGTTCCAGCGGTGGCCGCGGCCATTGCCCCGCCGACGCCTTTGTTCGCCTCCGAGGAGCCGGTCAGCCTGACGCTGAGCGGCCCGATCCCCGCCGTCTCGCGCGGCGAAAGAGGCGCTCGCGACGCTGTTCTCACGCTCCGCTCGCCGGCCGCCGAAACTCACGCCGTCCGGCTGTCCCCGCGCGGCCTTACCCGGCTCAAGCGCGACGTCTGCCAGTTCGCCCCGATGCGCGTCGAGTTCGTCCAGCCGCCGCCTCCCGGCTCGCTGTTCGAAGGGCAGCGGCGGCTCAAGCTCGTCACCCACTGCCGCTCAGCGGAGTCTTTCCAGCAGCACGTGCTTCTCGAATATGCGGCCTACAAGCTCTACAACCAGCTCACTCCGGCAAGCTATCGGGCCCGCCTCGCCAACATCGACTATGTCGACGAGAACGGTCGGCCGGTCGTCTCGAGGCTCGGCTTCTTCATCGAGGACATCGACGACGTTGCTGCTCGCAACGGCATGGGCAAGCCCTCCGTCGGCCAGCGCATTGCCACCGGCCGGCTCAGCGCCGCCGATGCGGCGCGGGTCGCATTGTTCCAGTACATGATCGGCAATCTCGACTGGTCGACCAGGGCCGGTCCGCCCGGCGACCGATGCTGCCACAACGCGCGGCTGATCGGCGCCTCGTCAGGGCCGCTCATCCCGGTGCCCTATGATTTCGACTTCTCCGGCCTGGTTTCGGCGCCCTATGCGGTGCCGCCCGACATCATCCCGGTTCGCAACGTCCGGGTCCGGCACTATGGCGGTTATTGCCTGCACAATCCGGCGGTTCCGACAGTCGCGGCGCAATTCGCCGCAAGGCGGTCGCATCTGCTCGGGACTTTCTCGCAAATTCCCCATCTTGACGAGCGCACCAGGGCTCGCGCGGCGGCCTATATCGACGACTTTTTCGCCGATATCGCCGACCCTCGCACGATCGAGCGCAAGCTGCTGAGGACCTGCATCGAGTGATGTCAGGCGGCGGGCGGCGGCGGCTGTTGCGGGGGTAAGGGAGCAGCGCCCGCCGGGGGTAATGGGGCCGGGCCCGCCGGGTCGTTGCCGTCATAGTCGCTCATGTAGCGCTTCATTCCCGGCCGCTCGCCATATTCGGTGACCCACAGCGCCAGGAAGGCGAAGTTGAACACGACCGACATCACCGCCGACAATTCGACCGCGCCGATGCCGGCGGACAGGCCGATGCCGATCGCCGCGAGGATGAACAAGGCGTCGCCCGAGCTCTTGAGCGAATTCTTGAACCGGACCGCGCCGGCTATTCCGGCAAGCGAAAAGGCCAGGGCAAGCGAGTTCTGGACGATGACGACGATGCCGGTGACGACCAAAGGGAGGATCAGGACGGTGCTGATCAGCGACTGGTCATATTCGTCGCCGTGGCGGATGCCCATGTAGACCATGCTGACCGGAATCGAGGTGAGCAGCGCGCCGGCCAGCGCGATCCCCAGCCAGATGATGCTCTCGCCGAGACTGTCGACGTTCTGCGCGTGGACCGGGACTCCTTCGAACGGCCCGCGCGCTTCCTGAGTGATCAGGGTTTCGACGCCGCCGACCGGCAGATAGTCCTGCAAGTAGGGAAACAAGGTCAGCGTCAGGAAGATCGCCCCGCCGACGACCAGATAATAGATGACGAGCTGCAGGAAGAGTCGGACTGCCTTCACTTCGCTTCCCCCAAAGCCGATGAAGTTGGCTTAGGCTACGCTTTTCGCGGCAGTTCGCAAGGTTACAGGCCTATTCGGCCTTGCCCGACCCCTCAAGCTCCACCGCCGGCGGATAGGGCGAGAGCGGCCGAATAACCCCGTAGCGCTCCTTCGCCAGGGGCTTGGGAAGCTCCGGCCAGTCGATCTCCTCGAGCGGCAACTCGACATCGGGGACTCGGTCCATCAAATCCCTGAGCATCGTCAGCCGCCCAAGCGCCTGGTCGTTGTAATCGACCAGGGTCCAGGGCGCGAACTGCGTATGGGTGGCGGCCAGCATCCGCTCGCGCGCCTCGGTATACTCCTCGTACTTGCTTCGGGCAGCGACATCGATCGGCGACAGCTTCCAGCGTTTGAGCGGGTTGTTCAGCCGGTTGGCGAACCTTTCCTCCTGCTGCTCCTGGTCGCAGCACAGCCAGTATTTGAACAGCCAGATGCCGTCGTCGACCAAATGGCGCTCGAACTCCGGGACGGCTCGAAGGAAGACCTGGGCCTCCTGGTCGGTACAAAAGCCCATCACCGGCTCCACCCCGGCGCGATTGTACCAGCTTCGGTCGAACAGGACGATTTCGCCGCGCGCCGGCATGTGCGGAATATAGCGCTGGAAATACCACTGGCTGCGCTCCCGGTCGCTTGGGGAGGACAAAGCGACGACATGGCACTGACGCGGGTTGAGAACCTGGGAGATCATGTCGATCGACCCGCCTTTGCCCGCCGTGTCGCGGCCTTCGAACAGGACCACGACTCGCTGGCCGGTCTGGGCGACCCAGCGGGCCATCGCGCCGAG
>DATKAY010000106.1:0-2400 GCA_035514495.1 Sphingomicrobium sp.
GAGCGCGGCGGTCAGGGTGGCGATCCACAGCGCGCCGGCAGCGACCCGCTCCAACAGCCTCGGGTCGGGGCCGATCGCGAAGGGCACGAGCATCGCGATGAGAAGGAAGAAGGCCGCCGGAAGCCAGGCCGGGCCGGAAAAGCCGCGCCGCGCTTCCCGAAAGACGAGGCCGGCAATCACCGCCCGAGCTCCACTGTCGCCCATTCTCCCGGAAGCGGTGAATGCGAGGCGGCGAGCACCGCGCCGCCTTTGGCGCGATGCCGGTCGAGGCAATCGGCGAGAAGCCCGGCGGATTGCGAATCGAGCCCGTTCGACGGCTCGTCGAGCAGCCATAACGCGGCTCCCGACGCCGCCACCCTCGCCAGCGCTGAGCGCTTCGCCTGGCCCGCGGAAAGAAGCCGCACCGGCACTTCGGCAAGCGCGGTCAGGCCGAGCGCCGATAGTCCCGCCGGGACGTCGCCGCCCCAGAATCGCAGCGCGTCTTCGAGCGCAAGCTCTCGGTCGAGCGCCAGGCTGTCGTCGGCGAGTGCGAGCGGCGCCCGCTCGATCGTCCCGCGCTCGGGCCCAAGCAGGCCTGCAGCGAGGCGGATCAGGCTCGACTTGCCGCTTCCGTTCGGACCGGTGACCTGCAGCGCCTCGCTTGGCCCGAGCTGGAGGTCCACGTCTTCGAACAGGAGCCGCCCGCCGCGACGGCAGGTCACGCTGTCGAACCGCAGGAGCGGCTTCACTCGACGCTGTCCTCTAGCGCGTGGATATCGTCATCGGAGAGGCCGAAATGGTGGCCGACCTCGTGGATCAGAACATGCGCGACCAGATGCTCGAGGCTTTCCTCGCCATCGGCCCATTCGTCGAGGATCGGCCGGCGGAAGAGCAGGACCCGCTCGGGCAGGGTCCCGGACTGCTCGACGCTTTGCTCGGTGAGCGGAATGCCCTCGTAAAGACCGGTGAGCTCGAACGGATCCTCGATCCCCATCTGCGCCAGCGTCTCCTCGTCGGCGAAATCGCGGACGAGAAGGACGATGTCGCCCAAGCTGCTCGCGAAAGGCTCGGGCAGGCGCTCGAGGGTCGAGCGGGCGATCGCTTCGATATCGTCGGCCGAGGGGGGTTGTCCGAAGGATCGCATCACCATGCGCCTTAGTGGCATGGAGCCAATCGCGGCAAGGTTGCCCGCCATGGTGGCGGCTCCTACATGGCGTTCTTCCAGGTGTTCTGGTGATGCAGCCATCGGGCTGCGGGCGGAGCGGTGGCCGAGTGGTCGAAGGCGCTCGCCTGGAAAGTGAGTATGCGGTTAAAGCCGCATCGAGGGTTCGAATCCCTCCCGCTCCGCCACGCAGTCTTAAGTTATTGGAATATAAGAGAAAATGTCCAGGAAATGGCGCAGTTCTGCGCCTTTCTTACCGTGACCGGTACTTAGAGAAGGCTTTCACTAGCGGGAATTTGCGCGCAGCTCAGGGCTTTTCTCTGGGGCCTCCGGCGTCAGTACGGAATCGAAGTACGGCGCTCAGTCGGCTCAACGCAAAGTATCATTCCTAGGCCCAGCAGCAGCGACAAATCTAATGTCCGGTTTGGGTGGAAAGCGGACATTTGAAGGCAACGACCCAGCAGCTGATCGACGTCGCGTTGCTGAAACCTCCAATGGCGCAGCCTCCACGTCCCAAGGCCCCGGAACGGGTCCCCAGCGCAAGCCGGAAGCGCAGCAACAAAGTGCTCTCAAGACCGCTCCGACGCCCTTGGGAGGCTCGCCAGGAACCGCCCACGCGAGCGAAAGTCCGGCAGTCGTCGCCATCGTCCCTATCCGTGCCGCGCCCGTACCCGCACCCGGCGGCGGAACGGGAACTGGTCCGGCCGTCGGCAGCGGGTCCGGTAGAGGGACCGGCGGGGTTGGGACCGGATCCGGCGGTGGCGGCGACGGCGGGGGGACGGAACTCGAACAAATTGGCGGTGATATCTTCCCGTCCGACTATCCCAAACGCCTCGGAAATGCGGGGATCGGCGGACTGGTCGGCGTAATCTTCAGGGTCGAGGTTAACGGGCGAGCCAGCCGCTGCCGGGTCTTACGTTCGAGCGGCATTCTTGAGCTCGATACGCTGACCTGCCGCCTGATCGAGCAACGGTTTCGATTCCGGCCAAGCACGGACTCCTTCGGTCGTCCGATTGCTGACGAAGTCGAGTACGACCACGAATGGATTGTTAACCGCAGGTAAGCGAAAGGCAGACGGGTCGGGTGGTCTCACTGGCCCGCTGAAAAGCCAAAACACGAGGTGGCGCAACGTCTGCTTTCCACCCATTGCGGATATTAGCTCAGCGTAAGAGATTGTGCCGATGACGGCTCAGATTGCACGACCGGCCGCTCTTCAACGCGCTGTCGCGGCGGCCGTGGTCACAATGGTGTTCGTCACT
>DATKAY010000107.1:0-20119 GCA_035514495.1 Sphingomicrobium sp.
CGCTCGGTTCAGCGGATCTGGCCATTCTCCCCCCGGTGCTGGCTTCGCCTATTTCCCACCTTTAGCAGGTTTCCTTGCCGGAGCCTTCTTCGCCGCCGGCTTCTTGTCGGCCTTTGCGGCGACCTTTTCGGCCTTGGCCTCATTGTGCGGTTCCGACTTCTTCGGCTTTGCAGGCTTGGGCTTGGCCGGCTTGTCTTCGACCAGCTTTGCCTTGGTCTTCACCGGCTTCCTGGACTGGCCCGTCTTGCCTTCAGCCTTGGCCTTGGCCTTGGCGGGCTTCGCTTTCTCGCCGACGTCATGACCGCAACCCGGGCCATGCACATGCCCTTCCTCGGACTCCAAATCCGCCTCCAGCTCCTTCTGGCTCGCCTTGCGCTCGGTGACCTCCGCCTTGGAGAAGAGGAAGTCGACGACCTTGTCCTCGTAGAGGGGCGCACGGAGCTGGGCAGCCGCGGCAGGCTCCTGCTGGATGTACTGGAGGAACCGCTCGCGGTCCTTGCCCTGGTACTGCCCGGCGGCCTGGGCGATCAGCTGGTTCATCTCCGAATCGCTGATCTGGACGTTGTTCGCTCCACCGATCTCCGACAGCAGAAGGCCAAGCCTCACCCGGCGCTCGGCGATCCGCCGGTAATCCTCCTTCTCCTGCTCGATCTCCTCGAGCGCCGCTTTCGGGTCCGGCTCCTTGCTCGCTTCCTGGTGAAGCTGGTGCATGATGTTCTGGAACTCGGCCTCGACCATCGACTGAGGAACCTCGAAGGTCGACCGCTCCGAAAGCTGGTCGAGAAGCTTGCGCTTCATGTGCGTCCGGGTGAGCCCACCCAGCTCCTGCTCCTGCTGCTGGCGAAGGATCCCGCGCAGCTGCTCCATGCTCTCGAGGCCGAGCGACCTGGCGAATTCGTCGTCCGCCTTGGCCTCGCCGGCGACCTTCACCTTTTTGACAATGACGTCGAAAACCGCGTCTTTCCCCTTGAGCGTCTCGACCGGATAATTCTCCGGGAAGGTGACTTTCACCTCGCGGGTCTCGCCGGTCTTGGCTCCGATGAGCTGCTCCTCGAAGCCGGGGATGAGGCGTCCCGAGCCGATCTCGACCGCCATGTCCTCGCCCTTGCCGCCTTCGAAAGGCGTTCCGTCGACCTTGCCCTCGAAATCCATCTCCACCAGCTCGCCGCTTTGGGCCTTGTGGGACTTGGGAGCATCCTTCCAGCTCTTGTTCGACTTCACCAGCCCGTCGATCTGCTCGTCGAGGGCTTTCTCGTCCGGCTCGACGACCAGCCGCTCGAGCTTCAGCCCTTTGATGTCGGGGGTCGGGATTTCGGGAAGGGCCTCCACCCGAACCCGGACCTCGGCGTCCCTGCCCGGCTCATACCCCTCGTCGAGCTCGACTTCCGGCTGCATTGCCGGGCGGAGATTCTTCTCCTCGAGCAGCTTCTGGACGCCGTCCTGCACCGCGCCGGTGAGCGCGTCGCGCTCGAGCGCTTCGCCGTGCATCTTCTTGATGAGGTTGGGCGGCACCTTGCCGGGGCGAAAACCGGGCATCCGGATCTGCGGAGCGAGCCGCTTGACCTCCTGCTCGACCCGCGCGTTGATGTCTTCTGCCGGAATGGTCAGCATGAAGGCGCGCTTGAGCCCTTCGCTATCGGTCTCGACGGTTTTGATGGCCACGATATGGTTCCTGAACTGTGCTTTGACGGCCGGAATTTCCGCTGCGGTGCGAAAATGGTGCGCGCGGAGGGACTCGAACCCCCACGTCTTTCGACACTGGAACCTAAATCCAGCGCGTCTACCAATTCCGCCACGCGCGCGCGGACGCTCTTCCGAAAGGTGGCGGGCCTATAGCAAGGATGGGCCCGGTAGCAAGCGCGCTCGCGGCATCCGGGCGGCATCCGGGTTTCGGGCGGCTTGCAACCCGGAGCGCCCGCCGGCGTTTTTACCTCGAGGAGAAGGAACATCGAGCAACAGCCGAACAATCCGACCGCGCCGCCCGAGCAGCCGGCCCCGAGCGAGCCCACCGCACCCCCGCCGCTCCCGCCCGAAACGCAGCCGGGCCAGCCGGGAGCGCCGAGCGAAGCGCCGCCGGTGCCGCCCGACATCGACGTGCCTTCGCCCGGCCAGCCGACGGCTCCGCCCGGCCCCGCGTCGCCGATCGCCTGACGGTCAGCCGCGAATCCGGGCGGATTCGACGATTGCCTCGAAATCCCCGAGCGCGGCGGGGAAGTAATGCGGCCGAGCCGCGTCGAGCATTACCAGGTACAGCCTTCCATCGATCACCGCCCCGACCGCCCGGCCCTTTCGCCACAGTTCGTCGGTGGCGAGATACTCGAAGTCGAATTGGAAGCCGGAATGGCTCAGGAATTGCCGCGGCTCCAGCGCCAGAGTCCTGAACTCGACAGCGCCGCCCCGAACCCGATAGGCGCTCTCCAGCAGCGCCTGGATTTCCGGCGCCGTCATGTCGGAGTGGAATCGCGGGACCTGCTGCGCGTCGCGCCGGTTCGTCTGGATCAGGTATTTGCCGTGCGGGAGCCCGGTGACGAAGGTCAGATTGTCGAGCAACGGCCCGTTCAACGTCCAGTCCTCGACCCATCGAACATCGTCGAAGAATATCCGCCGCTGCCGGTTCCATTCGCGCGGGGGAGTGACCTCCATTGCGCCGCTCCCGACCTTGGCGGTGCGCGGCTTCACAAGCGTGTAATAATTGCTGAAGCCGCCGCCGCCAAGGCTCGCGCAGGCCGACAGCGGAAGCGCGATCGCCACCGCCAAGAGGATCAATCCTCGCCTCACCCCGCCCTCCTTTCGATCATGTGCCGGATGAACGGCGAGTCGGGGGCGTTCGGCTCCATCGACAGGTAACGCGCAAGCGCCGCCTGGCCTTCGGATTTGCGGCCCTGCTTGATGAGCGCCAGCCCGTGCCAGCGCCACGCCTCCGGCGGCGCGTCGGGATAGGCGACGGCGATCGCGTAGCTCTGCTCGGCGCGCCTCATGTCGCCCTGGCTGTCGCGGTTGCGAAGACGCCAGACCTCGCCTTCGTAGAATCGAAGCAGCCCGTTCCAGCCGTCCTGCGCGAGAGTCTCGATCACATACTGGCTTGCACCGGGGTCGTTGAGCTTAACCTGGTCGTCCAGCATCATCTGCCGGATCGGCGCAATCGCTTCCAGGTATCGCTGCCGCCCGTCGTCGTAGCTTCGACCCGCCAATTTCAGCTCGGCGGCCGTGACCTTGAGGTCGGCAAGTCGCGAATCGGGCGCCGGGTGCGTAGCGAACAGCGAATATCCGCGGTCGCGCCGCTTCCGGCGATAGCGGGCGCTCAGCTCCATCTCCCCGATCAGCTGGGTCCAGGTCGCCGACATCTCCATCGGGTCGTAACCGGCTTCGGCGATCAGCCGCGCTCCCATCGCGTCGGCTTCCGCCTCGAGCTCGCGGCTGTAGCTGAACATCGTCAGAAGCGTCGCGAGCTGGGCGAGCTGGACGTAATTGCCGAGATAGACTCCGGCACCGGCGCCCCCCACTCCGGCGAGCATCGAGCCGATCGACAGGATGTCGCTCTTGCGGCGGAGGTCGCGCCACCGTCGGATCATGTGCCGGCGAAGGAAATGGCCCGATTCATGGGCGATGACCCCGGCGAGCTGGGCCTCGTTGCGCATTCTCAGCAGAAGCCCGGAGAAGATCACCGAAAAGCCGCTGGGGAACATCATCGCGTTGAATTCGGGGATTCGCACCACGTAGATGCGCATGTCCCGGGCCGCCGGCCCGCCGACCTTGCCGATCAGCTCGCCGACATAGCTTTTGACGCTCTCGTCCTCGATCAGGAGGTTGGAGCCCGCGACCTCCTCCTCGACCCGCTCCATCAGCTGCCACAGGCCCTGTTCGTCGGGGTCGGTCGGCTTGTAGCCGGGCCCGATGAGGGGGACCATGTCGGCCGGCCGGATGCGCGCATTGGCGACTCCGGTCATTGCCGAGGCGGCGAGCGCTCCGCCGCCAATAAGCAGCGAGCGCCGGCTGATATCGCAGCGGATGCACATCAGCCCTGCTCCTTCATCGCCCGGCGCACCTCGCGGCCCGGCTTCATCCGGCCGAGAAGCCGCTCAACCAGCTGCGCCGCGCCTTCGGGCGTCCGAATGTCGCCCAGGTTGACCCCGGCGATCTGGGTCCCGGTCCTGAGCACGTTGAACCAGACCACCTCGCCGGTCTTCAAATCGACCAGCGACGCATAAGCGAGCTGGCCGCCGCCGCCGATGTTGGGGGCGCAAAAGCCGATGAAGCAGCCGGCGACCCCGAGCACCTGGAGCGCCACTCGCCCGGTCGAGGCGAAGCTGTCCTCCGCGTAAAGGAAAAGCATGTAGTCGAAGCCGCTCTTCTCGCCGAACTCCACCGCGCTTTGGCCGAGCGTATATTCGAGTCCCCTGCGGCGCTTGGTCGGCAAATAAACGCCCGAATATTTGTGAAGGACGATCGACCGGGCGACGACATGGTTGAGCCGCTCGATCTCGGCGACCGTCTCGGGATCCACTCCCGGCACCTCGCCCCGCCGCTCGGCGACCAGCACCTTGCCGCCCCGGCCGGCCTGCTGCGCCTTGAGCGCGGCGATGATGTTGGTCCGGGCCTGCTCGGTCCAGTCCGCCCGGGGCTCCGTCACCCCGCCGGTGGTGACCGATCCGACGGTGACGTCGGGACGAAGGACCAGCAGGTCGTAATCGCCCTTAGGCGGGGTGAACTGAAGGTCGGCGAACTGGCGCGTCTGGACGCAAGCGCTCAACGTGACGCTGAGCGCGAGGGCCATCGCGACACCACAGTTGCGCATCCCAATATCCTTCCCGCCGCTTTTCTCGCCGGTACGGCAAGGCTTTTACTGCTGAAAGGCGGGTGAATGCGAGATGAAGGAAAAATGCAAGCTTTTGAAGATCCTGCGCTTTAGTCGAGCTTGGCGCGTAGCCGCTCGTTGACGATTTTCGGATTGGCCTTGCCGCCCATCGCCTTCATCACCTGGCCGACGAAAAAACCGAACAGCTGCTCCTTTCCGCCGCGGTACTGCTCGACCTTGTCGGCATTGGCGGCGAGCACCTCGTCCACCCTGGCGTCGATCTCGCCGGTGTCGCTCGTCTGCCTGAGCCCGCGCTTCTCGACGATCTCGTTCGCACCCTCGCCGGTTTCAACCATGATTTCGAGGACCTGCTTGGCGAGCGTCGAGGACAAGGTCCCGTCCGAAATCAGCTTCAAAAGATCGCCGGCCTGCTCCGGGCTGACCGGGCTGTCCTCGATTGTCCGGTCGAGGCGGTTGAGCGCACCGAAGAATTCCGAAGCCGTCCAATTGGCCGCCGCCTTGGGCTCGACCCCGGTTTCGAGCAGTCCGTCGAACCAGCGGGCGATCCCGACATCGGCGGTCAGGACGCTCGCATTATAGGGCGTGATCCCGAGGGCTTCGTAGCGCTTGCGCTTGGCATCGGGGAGTTCGGGCAGGCTCGCCCGGCATTCCTCGAGGAAAGCATCGTCAAGCTCGAGGGCAAGCAAATCGGGGTCGGGGAAATAGCGATAGTCGTGCGCTTCCTCCTTGGAGCGGAGCGATCGGGTCACCCCCTTGTCGGGATCGAACAGCCGGGTCTCCTGGACGATTTTGCCGCCCTCCTCGATGACGTCGATCTGCCGCTTCGCCTCATGCTCGATCGCGGCCATGATGAAGCGCACCGAGTTGACGTTCTTCGTCTCCGTCCTTGTGCCAAGCTCGCCGCCCGGCCTGCGCACGCTGACGTTGACGTCGGCGCGCATCGATCCTTCTTCCATATTGCCGTCGCACGAGCCGACGTATCGCAGGATTGCTCGCAGCTTACGGACGTAAGCTCCTGCTTCTGCTGGAGAATGCATGTCCGGGCGCGAGACAATTTCCATCAAGGCAACGCCTGCGCGGTTGAGGTCGACATAGCTCATCGTCGCATGCTGGTCGTGCATCAGCTTGCCGGCATCCTGCTCGACGTGGATGCGCTCGATCCCGATCTGCTTGCCCGAGCCCTCGTCCTTCTCGTCGAGAAGGATCTCGACTTCCCCCTCGCCGACCAGCGGGTGGTAGAGCTGGCTGATCTGATAGCCCTGGGGCAAGTCGGCATAAAAATAATTCTTGCGGTCGAACCGGCTCCAGCGGTTGATCTTCGCCTCGAGCGCCATTCCGGTGCGGACCGCCTGGCGGATGCACTCGCGGTTCGGGACCGGAAGCATTCCGGGCATCGCCGCATCGACCAGCCCGACCTGCGTGTTGGGCTCCGCTCCGAATTCGGTGGCGGCGCCGGAAAACAGCTTCGCCCTGGTCGCCGTGATCTGGGCATGGACCTCCAGCCCGATGACGACCTCCCATTCGCCGGTCGCGCCCTTCAGGCGATAGGCTGAACCCTGCTTGCCCGTCACCACCATTTCTCCGCGCGATGGGTGAAGCCGGCCCGCTCCTCGATGGCGAGGCCCGCGTTGAGCACGCTCTGCTCGTCGAGCTCCGGCCCGATCAGGTGAAGGCCGAGCGGTAGCCCCTGCCCGTCCAGCCCGCCCGGGACGCTCATCGCCGGCAGGCCCGCGAGGCTGGCGGGAACCGCGAACACGTCGTTCAAATACATTGCGATCGGGTCGTCGCTCTTCTCGCCGATCCCGAAAGCCGCCGAAGGCGCGGTCGGGGTCAGGATGAGGTCGCATTTGGCGAAGGCCTCGGCAAAGTCCTGCTTGATCAGCGCCCGCACCTTCTGCGCCTTGGTGAAATAGGCGTCGTAAAAGCCCGCCGAGAGCACATAGGTGCCGATCATGATGCGCCTCTTGACCTCGTCTCCGAAGCCTGCGGCGCGGGTCGCGCAATACATCGAATCGAGCGAGCCCTCGCCCTCGACCCTCGCCCCGTAGCGGACTCCGTCATAGCGGGCGAGGTTGGACGAAGCCTCGGCGGGCGCGATGATGTAATAGGCCGGAAGCGCATATTTGGTGTGGGGCAAGCTGATCTCGACCGGCTCGGCCCCGGCGTCCTTCAGCCATTCCAGCCCCAAGTCCCACAGCGCGTTGATTTCTTCGGGGACGCCCTCGATCCGATATTCCCTGGGAATCCCGATGCGCTTGCCCTTCAAATCGCCGGACAATGCGCCTTCCCAGTCCGGAACCGGCAGGTCGAGCGAGGTCGAGTCGCCCGGATCGAAGCCGGCCATCGCCTGAAGCAGGATCGCGCAGTCGCGCACGGTCCTCGCCAACGGCCCTGCCTGGTCGAGCGAGCTTGCAAAGGAGATGATCCCCCAGCGCGAGCAGCGGCCGTAGGTCGGCTTGATCCCGCAGATGCCGGTGAAGGCCGCCGGCTGCCGGATCGACCCGCCGGTGTCGGTCCCGGTCACGCCCGGGGCGATCCGAGCCGAGACCGCGGCGGCAGAGCCTCCCGACGATCCGCCAGGCGTCAGCGGCGCATTGCTTCCGCCGCTTCGCCGCCAGGGCGAGACCACCGGCCCATAGGCGCTGGTCTCGTTCGACGAGCCCATCGCGAACTCGTCCATGTTGAGCTTGCCGAGCATCCCGGCGCCCGCCTTCCGGAGGTTGGCGGTGACCGTGCTTTCATAGGGCGGTTTGAAGCCATTCAGGATCCGGCTCCCGGCGGTCGAATCGACCCCTTTGGTGGCGAACAGGTCCTTGATTCCAAGCGGAATGCCGGCGAGCGGCCCGGTCGATTTGCCGCCGTCGGCTGCGTCCGCCGCCGCTAGCGCATCCTCGGGAGTCTCGACCGTATAGGCGTTCAGCCCCCGAGCAGCAGCAACCGCCGCGTTATACGTTTCGGCGACCTCGCGCGCGCTGAAGTCGCCTGAGCGGATGCCGTCGCGAAGCTCGGCGATGGAAAGGGCGGTGAGGTCGGTCATCTGGCAGCCCCCGCCGTAGCCGGCGCGAAGCGAATTCTCGCCGTCGGTCCTGTCGGGCTGGGCCCGCAGGCCGTCCGCGGCTCGACATCTCTCGCCCAAGGACGCTTGCTTCGCGCCGCTTTCTTTGCGCTCGGTATCTCGCTCATTCGATCACCTTGGGAACGGCGAAGAAGCCGTGCTCGGCCTCAGGCGCATTGGCGAGGATGTCCTCGCGGCGATTGCCGTCCGTTACCTCGTCTTCGCGGAGCCTTTGCTTGTTGGCGATGACCGCGGTTAGCGGCTCGACGCCCTCGGTATCGACCTCGCCCAGCTGCTCGACCCAGCCCAGGATGTTGTTGAGCTCGGGAACGAGGCGCTCGAGCTCCTCGTCGCTCATCGCGATTCGGGCGAGCTTGGCGATATGGCGGACCTGCTCGGGGGTTACGGACATGGCGCGCCCGCTAGCAGTGGCGCACCGCCCCTTCAAGCAACGCAATGGTCCTGGGCGGCCAAAGAGCGGGGCCGGCGCCGGCAATGGTTGCCCTTCAGGCGGGCGGCCAATAGACGGCGCGGCCAATGTGTGCCCGACGCTTCCTCGTCATCGTCACGATCCTCACCCTGCTGGCCGTCGCCGGCGCCTTCGCCATGTTCCAGTTCGGCGGCGAGTTGCTGAAGCGCCAGATGGTGCCGCAGGGCCAGTTCGAATCGCCGCGGCCGGGCAGCGGTCCCGATTACGCGCTGCCGGACGACTGGATCGCCCATCCAGAGCTGTCCGGCGATCCTTCGCAGTGGCGCCCTTCAGGCTTTTCGCCACCCGACCCCGCGCCGGAGCAGCGGGTATCGGCCTTCTTCATCCACCCGACCACCTATCTGAGGCCCGACCGCTGGAACGCGCCGCTCGACGATCCCCAGAGCCGCCGGACGGCCGAATTGTTCGTCCAAAGCCAGGCGAGCACTTTCGGCCAGTTCGCGCAGGTCTGGGCGCCGCGCTACCGCCAGGCGGCCTATGGCGCCTTCCTCCTCGACGGCCGCGATTCCAGCCAGGCCCTCGACCTCGCTTATTCCGACATCGAGGCGGCGTTCGAGGAATTCCTGCCGACTATCCCCGACGGGCAGCCGATCATCCTTGCCGGCCACAGCCAGGGCTCGCTTCACCTCATCCGCCTGCTGTCCAGCTACGGCCCGGAGATTCGCGACCGGCTGGTCGCCGCCTATGTAGTCGGCTGGCCGGTCAGCGTCGCCGCCGATCTCCCGGCGATGGGACTGGCGCCCTGCGAGCGCGCCGACCAGTCCGGCTGTGTGCTGTCCTGGCAGAGCTTCGGCGAACCGGGGAACCCGTCGATCGTGCTCGATGCCTGGGTCGGGACTCGCGGCCCGTTCGGGCTTGAACGGGCCCGCGAGCACATGCTCTGCGTCAACCCGATTACCGGCACTCGCGGAGGCGCCGCTTTGCCGCAGGCCAACCGGGGAACTTTGGTCCCAAGCACCGACATGACCTCGGCCGGGCTCGAGCCGGGCCGGGTGGGAGCGCGCTGCGACAACGGCTTTCTGACGATCGGCGGCGAGATTCCCGACATCGGCCCCTTCGTCCTTCCGGGCAACAATTACCATGTGTACGATTACGCGTTGTTCTGGCGGCCGGTCCACGATGACGCCCGGCGGCGAACCGAGGCCTGGCTGAAGCGATGATCACCTCTAGCCCCGCCCAATTCGCCCAAGCCCTGCCCGGCGGCGGGCGGCTCGCCGGGCTCGACGTCGGCGCCCGCACCATCGGCCTCGCGGCCTGCGATTCGCAATGGAGCTTCGCCGGCCCGGCTGAGACCCTCCGGCGGACGAGGTTCACCGCCGATCTTAAGCATTTGCGATCGTTCATCGAGAAGGAATCGATTGTCGGCCTGGTCGTCGGCCTGCCGCTCAACATGGACGGCAGCGACAGCCCCCGGACCCAGTCGGTCCGCGCCTTCGCCGCCAACCTCGCCCCACTCGGCCTGCCGGTGCTGCTGTGGGACGAGCGCTGGTCGACCCAGGCGGTGGAGCGGGCGATGATCGCCGCCGACGTCAGCCGCGCCCGCCGAGCCGAAGCGGTCGACAAGCTCGCCGCCGCGCACATCCTGCAGGGCGCGATCGACGCGCTTAGCCGGGCGGTTCCCGGGGACTAAGCCGCTTATTCGGCAGGAAACGCCGCCGGCCCGACCGGAGGAGCCTCCGGAGGCGTTTCCCGGCGGAAGGGCGGTTTTTTGCCGTAGGTCAGATAGCGCCAGAGCCATTCGGCGGGGCCGAACTGGAAGTGCCGAAGCCAGATCGGGCTGACGACGATTTGCACCGCCCAGACTGCAAAGACGATATAATAAAGCTGGTGGCGCTCAAGCGCTCCCCAAAGACCCAGGAAGACGAACAGGACCAGTGCCACGACCGAATGGGCCAGGTAGTTGGTCAGCGCCATCCGTCCGACCGCCGCCATCGCCTGCCTTAGCCGCGGCAGGACTCCTGAACGAAGGAACAGCATCAACAGGCCAAGGTGCCCCATGGTCATCGCCAGCCGGCTGACATCGTAGCTGATCGCCGCCTGATGATAGGCGAGCATGGAAAAATCGTTGCTCATGATCCACCGGGCTTCGGCAATGTTGCCCGTCAGGCCGATTGCGTAGCCCCCGGCCATCATCGCGGCATAGGTGTGGGTCTTCACCTCAAGCGTCAGCACGCCCAGGCGAAACAGCGCCATTCCGATCATCATCATTCCGAAAATGTCGAAAAAGTAACGGTATAGCCACCAGGACTGGAAGTGAGCGATCAGTCCCGCGCGGGACTGCAGCGCGCTCCAGTAGGAAGCGCTGTTCGCCTCACGTATTTCGGCATAGGCTTCCGGGGCAGGTCGAAACTCCCGCTCCTTTTCGACCCAGCTCTCTATCGCCTTCTTCTGCTCCGCCGTTCTCTCGGCAGCCGTGACCTGGCTGGCCGCCTGGAACTGCTGGAAGGCTCCTCGACTGTTGGAGGCATCGAGCGCATTCCAGGCTGCGCCGAGAAGCAGCGAACCGACTCCCAGAGCCAGCAGGGTCCGTCCGGGGAGCTTCCGGAAGGCGTAAAGGAACAGCGCCGTGACTCCGTAATAAAACAGGATGTCGCCCTCCCACAGCAGAATCCAGGCGTTGAACAGGCCGAAACCCACAAGCAGCAGGTTGCGCCGGAAAAAGACGTCGGCGGAATCGGGGCGGCCGGTCGCCTCCAGGCGGCTGCTTAGGAGAATCACTCCGGCCCCGAACAGGATCGAGAAAAGCGCGCGCTGAGTGCCCTCGATGCCGACGTTGAGGACGAACCAGGTCCACAGGTTGATTCCGGTGTCGCCGCCGGCAACCGTCGGGTCATCGTAGGCGGGACCAAGCCCCATCGCGACGATGTTCATCAGCAGGATTCCGAACAGCGCCACCCCGCGGACGAAATCCAGCGATTCGATGCGCCGTGCAGTCGGCGCCGCAGCCAATTCAGCCATGCCCCTGCCCCCTGAGAAGAATTGATGTATCCACCTGTCGGTTATCCGGCACAAGCCGATTTTCCCGCACGGCTGGTCAAGCTGCCGGAGCAAGGCTAGGCGCTCGGCTCGTGGACCTGATCTCGATAGATTCGCTGAGCGACCCACAGATCACGACGATCCTCGACGAGGGCGCCCGCTGGTTCGAGGAAAATCGCCGCGGGCGCAGCCACGACCGCCTCGCCGGCCGGATCGTCTGCAACCTGTTCTACGAAAACTCGACCCGCACCATGATGAGCTTTTCGGTCGCTGCCCACCGGCTCGGCGCCGATGTCGTCACCCTCCCGGTGGAGCGCTCCTCGGTGAAGAAGGGCGAGACACTCGAGGATACGGCGCGGACCCTCAACGCGATGCGGCCCGATTTGCTGATCTTTCGCCATGGCGAAGACGGCGCTCCCGAGCGGATCGTCGACATCATGGGCTGCCCGCTGGTGAATGCCGGCGACGGCACCAACGAGCATCCGACCCAGGCGCTTCTCGATGCAGCGACCATCCGCTCGCATTTCGGGCGGCTGGAGGGTCTCAAGGTCGCGATCTGCGGCGATATCAAGCACAGCCGGGTCGCCCATTCGAACATGAAGCTGCTCCCGCGGCTCGGCTGCGAGCTTCGGCTCGGCGGGCCCGGCAGACTGATGCCGGAAGGGATCGAGAGACTTTCGGTCGACGAAGCGATCGAGGGCGCCGACCTAGTCATGATGCTCCGGGTCCAGCGCGAGCGGCTGTCAGAGGATCTGGGCGATGCCCCGGGCGAATATCTCAAGCGCTACGGGCTCACTCCCGAGCGCCTTGCGCGGGCCTCCCCCGACGCGGCCGTCATGCATCCGGGACCGATAAACCGGGGCGTCGAAATCGAGGATTCGGTGGCCGACGATCCCGCGCGCTCGCTGATCAAGCTCCAGGTCGAACATGGCATCGCGGTGCGGATGGCTTGCCTCGACCTTCTGGCCGGTAAGAATTCGTCAGCGTGAGGCGAGCTGGACCGGGGTGTCGCCTGCGAAGGTGCGAACAAAGCAGCTAGCGCCGCGCTCCTGCAAAACCTCGCAGCGCTGCTGCGCTTCCTGCTGGCTTGCGAAACCCTTGATCGACAGCCTCCAGACCGTCCCCTTGGGGCCCTGGAAGCGAGCGCGCATCGGCGTGTATTCCGCCAGCGACGGATAGCGCTTCGTCAGTCTGTCCCAGGCGACCGAAACCCGGTCGGGGGAGCTGTAGGCGCCGAGCTGGACGACCGAATTGGACCGCCCGGCCGGAGCGCGCCGCTTCTGCGCCGCGGATTTGCGGACCTCGTCGCTGATCGCGACATAGCTGGCCGGCTTGGGCGCTGAGTCGAAGCGGGTCGGAAGCTCGGCCTTGACGGCAGCCGGCACGACCGGCGCCTCCACCACGTCGGCCTGTTCGGGCTGCGGAGCCGCTGCCGGTGGCGCCTGCACCGGCTGGATCAGCTCCTGGACAGCCTCGGCAACAAGATCTTCCGTCTCAACGGTCACCTGCGGCTCGGCATGAGCGATCGGCGCAACCGCCATGATTTCCACCGGCTGCGGCTCGGCATAAGCGATCGGCGGCACCGCCGGAATCTCGGCAACGGCGGGTTGAGGCTCAGCCACCGGCTGGAACTCGGGCTGCGCCGGGGCCTGAGCATCCGGCTGCGCAAGCGCTGCATAGGCCTCGCCGGCCGGCGCTGTCCTCAGCGCAAGCCGCTGCGGCTGTCCCGGGTCGGCGGAAGGCGTGACTCCGGTGAGCGCCGCGATCTGGTCGGACGGGCTGCTCGGGGTCGCCATCGCCATCCACTGCTGGATTCGCGCGTCGAGCTGCTCCGGCGGGACGTCCTGAGACGCCACCACCCTGGCCATCGTCCAGTCGCCGGACAGGCCGTAAGCCAGCGCCAGGTTCTGGCGCACCTGGCCGTCGGCGTCGCTCATCCGGGCCGCGTCGTTGAGGACGGCGACTGCCGCGTCCGGACGTCCGGCAAGCGCGACCGCGAGGCCGTAATCCGATGCGCCCAGCATTGCGCGGGCCGCCTCGAGCAAGGCAAGCGCCTGCGAGTTCTTGCCCTGGGCGATCTGGACGAGCGCGAGCTTAAGGACGACCGGCGGCTGGTGCTGGATGAGAGTCAGCGAATCGCGATAGGCGGCTTCCGCCGAGGCGAAGCGGCCCGATGCAAAATAGCTGTTGCCCAGGAGCGTCCGGAACCCGGCGTCGTTGGGAGTATTCTCGACGGCCCGCTCGGCAAGTTCGACGGCGGCCGAATAATTCTGCTTCTCGAGCTCGGCCTGCGCGCGCATCGCCAGGCCGATATTCTCGCGGTCGACCTTCGACCCGAAGATCGACTCCCGATTTTGCTGCCCGGCGGCGCAGCCCGACAACATTGCGACGAGCGCCAGCGTTGAGATCGTCGTTCTAAGGCTGCGCGAGCGGTTCATAAGCTTATCCCTTGCGTTTGGCCTTGTCGGCCATTGCGTCGAGTTCAGGCATCGAGGCCAGGAATTCGTCGAGTACGTCGGTCACCAGCATCTGGGCCGAGCGGCCGGTGACTGCGCAGGCGAGCCTGAGCTTCAAATGCCGTTCTGGTTCGAGGCGAAGCGTGAAGGCCGCCTTGGCCTTGCTTGCCGGCGCTGCGCGAACCTTGTCGCGGCGGCGGAGCACCGGCACCGGCGCGGCTTTCTGGACCGGAGCCGGCTCGACCGGCTTTTTCGCTACCGGTTCGACCACGGGCTCGACCGGCTTCCTCACCGGCTTGGTCATCAGGACCTGCACCGGCTTCGCCTCAGGCACGAGACCGGCGGCTTGCGCCGTATCGGCCTCACACTCCGGATCGTAGAGCTCGGCGGTATCGTCGATCTCGTCTTCCTCGGCGTCCTGCGGGCTTGCCGCTTTCAGCCGACCGGCGATCTGCGCCTGCTGGTTGTGGACCGGCGAGTCGACCGGGGTCAGCCCCGCAAGCTTGTGCGGATGGGCCGGCACCACCTCGCCGAACGCGTCATGCTCGGCGTCGGGCGCCGGAGTCGCGGCCGGCTTGGGCGGCTCGAATCCCATGTCGTCCCAGCCCAAATCCTCGAGGCTTGCGCCCATCTGGCCGAAGCCCTGGGGGCGCATCGCCGGGCGCGCCGCGCCCTTTCGAGCGAGGAGTCCAGAGGAAAGGGACGCGAAAGGTTTTGGTTCGGTGCTCACGCTTTCCCCCGTCACTGGCCCACCACTCGACGGCCGAAGCCACCGACTGGACGCGGACTGACCTGGCTGATGCCGGGGGCGACGTTGGGGGCGGAAAAGACCGTCCGGCGGAAATTCTTCTCCAGACGGTCGGCAATATATTCCCAGAGCTCGACGACTTCTCGCGCCGAGCGGCCCTGCGGGTCGATTTCCATGACCGTTCGGCCGTCGATCATCGAGGCCGCGAAATCGGTTCGGTGGTGGACCGTGACCGGGGCCACGGTGCCGTGCTGCGACAGCGCGACCGCCGCCTCATAGGTGATCTTTGCCTTTGGAGTGGCTGCGTTGACCACGAAGATCAGCGGCTTTCCGGCGCGGTCGCACAGATCGACCGTGGCGCCGACGGCGCGAAGATCGTGCGGGCTCGGCCGGGTCGGAATGACGATGAGCTCGGCGACCGCGATGACGCTCTGGATCGCCATGGTGATGGCCGGCGGCGTATCGACGACGGCGAGCCTGAAGCCCTGCTGGCGAAGAACCTCGAGGTCGGAGGCGAGCCGGGCGACGGTGGTCTGGGCGAAGGCGGGCATTTCCGCCTCGCGCTCGTTCCACCAGTCGGCGAGGCTCCCCTGCGGGTCGATGTCGATCAGGCATACGGGACCAGCGCCCGCAAGTTGTGCCTGCACCGCTAGGTGTCCGGAAAGCGTGGTTTTTCCGGATCCGCCTTTCTGCGATGCCAATGCGAGAACGCGCATGCTTTTCCCCTGCCCCTTTGCGATCGATCGCTGCCGGAGTTGCACTCAAGGCTCTAAAATCTGGTTAATATCGCCAGGATACTGTTGCCCGCCGCACCAACATGACTAGGGTGCGCCAAGGAGATCCCTTGCCGATGAAGTCCCTTGGATTCAGCTTGTTAGCGCTTTTAATGGCGGCACTTGCCTTGCCCTCCCCCGCTCCTGCCCAAAAGCCCGCTCCTGCCAAAAAGCCAGCTCTTGCCAAAAAGGACGTCCGGGCGGGAATAGAAGCCTGGCAGCGCGCCGATTACGGTTCGGCGGTTTCGATCTGGCGCCCGCTCGCTGAAAAAGGCGATGCCGACGCGGCTTTCAACCTCGGCCAGGCCTATCGGCTCGGGCGCGGGGTCCAGACCGATCTCGCGATTGCCCAGTCGTGGTTCGAAAAGGCGGCCAAATCGGGCCATCTCGACGCTCAGACGACGCTCGGCCTGCTGCTGTTCGACCGCGGCAGCCGCGAGGCGGCGATGCGCTGGCTAAAGCAGGCGGCGGACAAGGGCGAGGCCCGGGCGATGCTGGTCTACGGGACCGCCTTGTTCAACGGCGATGGAGTGAAGCGCGACCCGGTCCTCGCTTACGCCTATGTCAGCCAGTCGGCGGCCCAGGGACTGGCGCTGGCCAAGAGCACACTTCAGGAGATGGATTCGATCCTTTCGGTGGAAGAGCGCAGGAAGGGGGTAGCGATCGCGCTCGACAAGGCCAAAGCGAAGGCCGGCGCAAAGGCTCCCGCCAAGCCGGCCGCGACAGCCGTTTCGGCACTGACGGGCAAATGGCGGGTCCAGCTCGGCGCCTTCTCGAAGCGCTCCTCGGCCGAGGCGCTCTACGCCCGCCTCTCCGGCGCCGGCCCGCTGGCCGGGCGCGTCGCCTATTACGTGCCGGCGGGCGGGGTCACCCGGCTCCAGGTCGGACCGTTCCAGTCTCGCGCTGCCGCCGCTGCCGCCTGCTCACGGCTCTCGTCGACCGGCCAGGCCTGCTTCCCGGTCGAGGGCAAATAGCCGGCTGTCGGCTGTCAGGCTTGAGCGGCTTTTGGCGGTTCAGCCTGTTTCGAGGGTGAAATCCCCAGGCGCTTCTTGGTCGCCGCCTTCATTTTCTTGAAGCGCGGGTCATCGCAAATACGAGTGAAATCCGGGTCGGCTTCCATATGCTTGATCTGCGACGCCGTGTTCACCGACTCGAAATAGTGCTCGAGAACGTCGAGCGCGGCTTCGTCATCTTGGAGCGCCACCGTCAACGTGCATGCAAGGTTATAGCGCATCGCCAGATTTTCCGGATCGAGCAGCAGGCCTCGCTCGATCCATTCCCGCGCCCGGTCGTCTTCGCCGAGCACTGCCAGGGCATAGGCGCCGTTTGCAATGGCCGAGCCGTTGGTCGGCTCCGTGCCGAGAGCGCGTTCCGCGCGTTCGAACGCCAGCCTTGCCGCGCTTTTGCGTGCTTCCGGGTCGCCGACTGCCTCGTAGCAGGTCATGAGCATTGCCGGATTGTAATAGTCCGAAGTCACCAGCGAGCCGGCCTTTTCGAAATACGGAATGGATTCTGCGACCCGGCCTTCCCGAAACAGCATCCTTGCCGCTTCGCGGTTCACCTCCCAGGATTCCGGATTGCCTCGAAGCGCCGCCTCGATGAGCGCATTCGCTTGTTCCTGCTCACCTTTTTCCTCGAGGAACCGGGCCTTCACGCAGAGCGCCTCGGGAAGATTGGGTTTAAGTGCAAGAGCTCGCTCGGCGGCCGGCAAGGCGTTGACCTGCTTGCCGTGCCAGAATCGAAGCTCCGCCTGGGCGATCGCCAGCAGAGCCCAGGCTTCCGCGTAATTCTCGTCCAGCTGAACGGCCTGCTGGCAGATGCGCGCTATCGCTTCATCGCGCTTCAGGTCGCCGAACGTACCGCCGATCCACTGCTGCCTGGCCATCAGGTAGAATCGATAGGCCTCGGCATTCGAAGTGCCGCGGCTTTCGATTGCCTTCTTTTCTTCCGGAAGAAGTTTCAGCTGCAGGGCCTCGACGATGGCGTGAGATATCTCGTCCTGGATCGCGAATATGTCGGTCAGATCGCGGTCATACCGCTCCGCCCAGAGATGACGGCCGGTGTCTCCGGCAATGAGCTGCGCAGTGATCCGGACCCTGCTTCCTGCCTTTCGGACGCTGCCTTCGACGACGTGGCTGATATCCAGCGTCCTTGCGACTTCCTTGACGTCGATGGCCTTGCCCTTGAACGCGAACGCGCTGTTGCGCGCGACGACCTCCAGTGCCGAGACCTTCGAGAGATCTGTGATGATGTCCTCGGTGATCCCATCGCTGAAATATTCCTGCTCGGAATCGTCGCTGAGGTTCACGAACGGCAGGACACAGATCGAAAGCGGTGCCAAACCAGCGCCATTTCCAGCCCGACCGGGAGATGCTTCATCCCCCCCGACCTTGGAGATTGCCGACAGAACTTCCTCGATCGGCTCCTTTCGCCCGTCATTGATCCAGGGCGACAGGTCGATGCACTGGAACTGCCGGAAACCGAGCGGCGGCTTGGTCGAACCCAGCGAAACCGGGACGAGCCTTCCTGAATCCCGTCCTTCCGCGGCTTCGTCATGGACCCAGGCGGAGGCGACGGAAGTGGGAGTCCAAAGGACCATCACGACTTCGGCGTTCTTCAGCTCCCGGTCGATTTCGCTGCCGAAGTTCGCGCCGCCGTGAACGTGACGGTCCCACCAGACCGTCTGGCCGGCGTCCGCTATCGCTCTGGCGAGCCGCTCGGCCGTTTCAACGTCTTCGCGGGCATAACTCAGGAAGACTCGCGCCATCCGTCTCCCCTCATCGCAGGAATGATCAACTATGCTTCGAATAGCAGGGTTTAAGGCAGTCGGAAATCGTCTGATCTAACGGCGCCCGTCAACGAAAGTCGGTTGCTTTCGTTTGGCCGAGCACTTCCCGGCGGATGATCCATCTTTAGTTCCGGCCAATGCGCGACTCCAGTGAGCCGGCGGAACAGGGAGACCTCGCCGCGGTTGGTAGCGAGCATGTTCGATCTGCCGGTCCCCTTCGATACCCTCGCGCGTGGTCTCGTGCTGACGACTGCAGCGCTTCTGTGGGTTGTCGTACTCGTGCGCGTGGTCGGGCTTCGGTCATTTTCCAAGATGACCGCTTTCGACTTCGTGGCGACGGTCGCGACGGGCTCGCTTCTGGCAGCAGGAGCGGCGGCGGCATCCTGGCAGGCTTATGCGCAGGTCATGATTGCAATGGCCGCCTTGCTGGCCGCTCAAGTCTTTCTCGCGCTGATGAGAAGGAAAAGCGAGAAGCTCCGCGCCCTCATGTCAAACACACCGACGCTACTGATGGAAAATGGCGAGTTCTGTGAGCCGGCGCTGCGGATGACCCGCGTTGCTCGCGAAGACGTGCTTGCGAAGATCCGCACCGCCAACGCGCTCAATCTTGCAGATATACGGGCGGTCGTTCTCGAAACTACGGGCGACATATCGGTCCTGCACGGCAATGCGGTCGACGAGGAACTGCTCAAAGGCGTCAAGCGAGTCGGGCAATCGCGCGATTAGTCCCTGTGCAGGCTCTCGCGCGATCGCTAATCATTCAACAGTGCCTTTTTGGGGCTTTTCCAGTCATCGTCCGATGAGATTTGGCCTAGTCATCGTCCGATGAAATTTGGCAATGCCAGCCGAGGTAGCGCCAATTCCCGCCGCGCTTGATGAGCGTGTCGGCGCAACGTTCGGTAAGGTTTACGCGCGCGCCCTGGGCATCCTTTTCAACGACGGCGGCAAAATAATAGGCCATCGCCGTGTCGCCATTCACGGTGATGGCTACCGGGTCGACCCGATGGTAAAGATGCGTGTTCTCGGGTCCGACAGCCCGAATCCGTTGTGCCATTCTCGTACGATCGATGGGCACGGGATAGCTGCCGTTCCAACCATATCCGGCTGGATCGAGAACTTCCGACCAGGTCTGCGCCGCGGCATGCGCATCCCAGGAATCCGCAACGAATTGCCACACCTCGCTTTGTGCCGGGCTCCAACTTTGCGCAGCCGCCTGTGAGCCAAAGCACAATATTGTCGAAAAAGCTGCGAGCGCCAATCTGGTTTTCATGGATCCTGCCCCTCTCATGCGCGATTCCACGGCAGGTTTTCGGCAAGCGATTGCGTGCAGTCAATGTCCGCTTTCGATCCCTTTCCGAAATCAGGGAAATTTGCAGGAACAGCTTTGGGTGGGCGCTCGTTTCCGTCGGGTGTCGTACTTCCACTTCCAGGTTCGAACCGAATCGCACGTCCTGCTCACCGAAGGTGCCGAACTCAAGGGCCTGGATGAAGCAAGGCTCGAGGCGGCGCGCAGAACCGGTGACCTGCTTAAGGAGCATGCGGCACGGATCTGGGCCGACGAAGACTGGCAGATGGACGTAACCGACGAGAAAGGCCTTATCCTGTTCGTGCTGATGATAACGGCGATGAAAGCCTCGGCCACGAACTCGGCTGGTCCGGTAAAGAGCTGAAACGAGGTCGGGCGCCCGACGGAAGGTGCGCAGCGCTCGGACGCCTACTGGCTCCTCACGGCTTTTTCACAGCTACCGGAATTCGATCGTGACGGCTGGCTGCAGCTGCATATAAGCAGCCGCCATGCTGGTAGAACTTCTGATCCTCGGCGCAATCATTGGCAGCAATAACTTTGCCACGGCTCTCGCTTTGGGGGCGCTGGGCCAGAAGGTACGGCGGTGGCGGATTGTCCTGACGTTCGGTTTGTTCGAATTTTTCATCCCGCTTCTGGGTCTATGGCTGGGCCAACGTGCGTCCGGATTTGTTGCGGGTTCGGTGGATTGGCTGGGACCGGCGTTGCTCGCGA
>DATKAY010000108.1:0-5953 GCA_035514495.1 Sphingomicrobium sp.
GGTGCGCCTGGCCGACGACCATTACGACCTCGACATCGGCCGCGCCCGAAAGTTGCTCGGCTGGGAGCCAAGGCACCATATCACGCAGAGGCTGCCCAAAATGATCGAAGCGCTGAAGCGCGACCCCAAAGGCTGGTCCGAGAAGAACGGGATGAACCCGGACAGGATCGAGGGCCAGTCAGGCGAAATTGCCCGCCGGTCAGGCAAAGTTGAAGGACAGGCTTAGCCTGTCGCCGCGGCCGCTTCCTGCCAGCACCTCGTGGCGAAGCCAGCTTTCCCACATCAAAAGCAGCCCGGGCCTGGGCTCGACCGCGACGAAGGGCTGGAGCTCTGGCGCTACGTCCGGGCGCCGGGCCGGCGCCGCCATCATCAGCCCGAGCCTGGGGTCCTCGAAGCGGATCGCGCCGGCGCCGGCCGGCACTTCGACATAGAGCGTGCCGGACAGGATGCTGTGCGGGTGGATATGGCCGCTATGCTGGCCGCCGGCTTTCAGCAAATTGGCCCACAGGCTGTCGAGCCTGGGCTTCGCCTGCCACCCAAGCTCGCCTGCGAAGGACCGGGCGTGGCGCACCAGCAGCCTGGCGAGATCGCCGAAGGCCGGGTCGCGGCGGGGCAAATCGTCGAGCGAGGCATAGCTCGTATAGCCGGGATAATCATGGTCGCGGCTCCATTTTTTGCCCGCCTTGTCGTCGGAAGCGAGCGTTCGGATCGAGTGGGCGAGATCGCCGAGCAGGCCTTGGTCCAGCTCGGCTTCGTAAAGCAAAGTCGGGAAGAGGCGGCGGACGCTCATTCGGGTTGCTGCTGCATGCTGAGCGCCACCTCGCTGATGAAGCGGGCATCCTCGCCTTGCGCGAGCCAGTCGGCCTCATCGGCGATGGCGGCAAGCAAATCGGCGAGCGGCTCCATGTCCGCCTTCGAATAATTGCCCAGCACATAGGGGGTGACGAGTTGCTTGAGGCCGGGGCCGGGATGGCCGATCCCGATCCGCACCCGACGGAATTCGGGGCCCAGATGCGCATCGATCGAGCGCAAGCCGTTATGGCCCGCGGTGCCGCCGCCGATTTTCACCTTCACCCTCATCAAAGCGAGGTCGAGCTCGTCGTGGAAGACGGTCAGCTGGTCGAGGTCGAGCTTGTAGAAGCGCAAGGCTTGTTGAACGGCATCGCCGCTGTCGTTCATATAGGTCTGCGGCTTGACGAGCAGGATCTTCTGGTCGCCGATCCGGCCTTCGGACACCAGGCTGCGGAACTTGGTCGACCAGGGCGCGAATCCGCGAAGCTCGGCAATCGCGTCGATCGCCATGAAGCCGACATTGTGACGGTGAAGCGCGTATTTCGCGCCCGGATTTCCAAGCCCCGCCCAGATCTGCATCGCAATCCCCTAGCGCGAGGGGCGCAAAAAGAAACCGCCCGCCCTTGCCGGGGCGAGCGGTTTGCTTCTTTTCAACGGGGCGAGGGTTACTCCTTGTCGCCCCTGTCGCCCCTGTCGCCCTTGTCGCCCCTGTCGCCCTTGTCGTCCTTGTCGCCCTTGTCCTTGCTCTTGGTTTCGCCGTCGGCTTCGGCCTCTCCTTCGCCTTCGCCTTCGCCTTCGCCTTCCTGCTCGGTCGCGGGAACCTCGTCGGCTGCGGCTTCTTCCTCTTCCTCGGCCTTCATTGCCGACGGAGCAACGACGGTCGCGACGGTGAAGTCGCGGTCGTCGATCGCCGATTTCGAGCCCTCGGGAAGGCTGACGTTGCTGATGTGGATCGCATCGCCGATGTCGAGCCCTTCGAGCGAGATGGAAATCTCGTCGGGGATCGCGGCCGCGTCGCAGACCAGCTCCAAATCGTGGCGGACGACGTTGAGAACGCCGCCGCGCTTGAGGCCCGGCGAGGCCTCTTCATCGACGAAGCGGACGGGCACGTTGACGTGGACCTGCGCATGCTCGCCGATTCGAAGGAAATCGACGTGGATCGGCCGGCTGGTGACCGGGTGGAACTGCACGTCCTTGGGAAGGGTGCGGTTCTGCTCGCCGTCCACCTCGACCATCACCACCGTGTTCATGAAATGGCCGTTGGCCATCATCCGTCCGAGGAGCTTCGCCTCGACATGGACCGGCAACGGCTCCTGCTTGTCGCCGTAGATCACGGCGGGGACCCGACCTTGGCGGCGCAATACACGGGAGGCTCCCTTGCCAGCCCGTTCGCGCGCTTCAGCGGGCAGCACCAGCTGTTCGCTCATTCGCTTGTTCTCCAACAAAGATTTGCCCGCCACGCCTCCAGGGATGACCATGGCCGGGATGTCGCCGCTTCGCCATGCAGGGCATGAAGGTTCGCGGTGGCAGGCGCCTATAGGTGAGGGGTGCGGCGATGGCAAGGAAGGGAGGCTACGTCTAAGTGCGTTCGCTTCGACGGCGAATAGTGAACGACCTCACCGGTGGGTCAGCTAATGTCCGCTATGGGTGGAAAGCGGACACGAGCGCTCGGGGCGCTTCCTTAATTGACCCGGGCTGACCGCACTCCAATGATCGCGAGCTTGTTCTGGACGCTGTCGGGACCGCTCAAATGGCCGGTGCCGACCGCGACGAACATCGTGCCCGGAGTCTTGAGCTGGTCGGCGATCCACGCCGCCCAGCGGGTGTTGCGCTCGACGAACATGGTCCGGTAGAGCTGCGGCGATTGCGAGCGCATTCGGGTCAGCATCGCTTCGAAGGTGTCGATATCGCCCCGGCTCCACGCCAGCTGGAGGTTGGTCAGCAGCTGGCCGAGCACCTGCATCGCCTGCGGGTCCCTGGCCGAGGGTATAGGCTGGCTGGAGCGCGGAAGCGAGGTCATCATGTCCATCTGCGCCTGAAAGCTCTCGAGGGCCGCGACGGGCTTTCCATGCAAATCGGCGGTGTCGCGGAGCACTGCATCGGCCCCGTGGACGGTGGACAGGCCCCGGGTCCGGCCGGCGTCCATGACGAGCTCGGTCGAGGCCATGAAGCTGGGCGAGCTCCCGGGGTCGGCGGCGGCAGGCGGAGCAAAGCCGATGCCGCCTGGCGGAGCGGCTCGCGGGGCCGGAGGCGGGCCGAGGCCCGGCGGCCTGGGAATCAGCGTTTCGAGAACCAGCTTGTCCGACGCGAAAAACGCCGTCCTGACCGCTTGGGCGAACCAGGCGGAATTGGCGTCGAGCGCGTGAAAGGTCCCGAACAAATAGATGATGGTGTCGTCGTCGTTGACGACCCAAAGGGCCGGATAACGCTGGATCCGGACTGCGGGAGAAGCGGTCGCGAGCGCCTGCGGGAGCGATGCGGCCTGCGGGAGCGCGGCCTGCGGCAGCGGAGCGCCCGCAACCGTTGCTCCAAGTAGAAATGAAAGAATGCCCATATGCGCCTCCGATCCCGTTCGGACGAGACGCCTTCCGGCTTTCGATTGCCGAGGTGACCGCATTTGCGGCTTGTGAAGCCGCA
Organism: Sphingomicrobium sp.; assembly: GCA_035514495.1. Taxonomy (GTDB): domain Bacteria; phylum Pseudomonadota; class Alphaproteobacteria; order Sphingomonadales; family Sphingomonadaceae; genus Sphingomicrobium. Next base: position 3,430 of record DATKAY010000108.1, read on the forward strand.
GGCGCGGATCACCGCACCAAGCTCAACCGGTGGTTCGTGGCCCCCCACCCGACACCGCAGACAGGATGGTCACTGAGAAGCCGGGAAATGTCTAGCGATTTGTGGGCGCAAGCGCGCTTTTGTCGCCCAGGTGCAGCGATTGGGCGGCAGTCCGCTTACTGGACCCGGCGAACCCGATAGCCCTTGGCCTCGAGCATCGCCTGGACCGAATCGTCGCCGGCGAGATGGCCGGCTCCGACCGCGAGGAGGACGGTCCCCGGCTGGTCGAGGCGCTGAACTATCCAGCGGCTCCAATTGGCGTTTCGGCGCTCGAGAAGCGCCTCCCTGAGCTCGGGCGACGGGGCGAGGCTTCGGTTGAACGTCTCGGCGATCGCATCGACGTCGCCGGAGGCCCAGCTTTTGAGCATTGCGTCGAAGTCCATGCTGATGTCGTCGGACGTTTCGATCGCGCCTTCGAGAAGGGCCAGTTGAGCGCTCTCGGGAAGAGTGTCGAAATAACCGAGCTGCTCCATATTGGTTTCAAGCTGGCCGATCGGTTTGCCTGCAGCGGAAAAGAGGTTGCGGAGGGTCTCCTCGACTCCGTGCTGCCCGGCGATCCCGATCTCCTTGAACTTGACTCCAAGCAGGGTGAAGGCGGCGGTCCAGGTCTCCATCTGGTCGAACACGGCCGGCGGCATCCCGGACTTGGCGATCGCGGCTTGCAGGGCGGGCCGCCTGGCCGGGTCGATGCGCTCGACGAGCGGCGGCAGCCCGGGCGAACGGCCCAGGATCATCAACGCCTGGATCAGCTCGGCCGGGTTGTCCGGGTCGATGATCGTCTCGATGATCAGCGAATCGGAGTCTGCGATGGCGCGGTCGATAACCGGGGTCCGCCAGACGGTATTTGGCGGAAGCAAATGGATGGTGCCGAGCAGATAGATGGTCGTGTCCTCGTCCGACAGCGCCCACATGGCCGGCCTGGCGATTTCGACCGGAACCGGTTGAGCGGCCTGGGCGGGGGCCTGGGCAGTGGCCCGGGCTGGCGCCGGAGGAACGGCGGCGCAGGCGGCGAGGAGCAGAGGGGCGGCAAGGCCGAGCGCCTGCCTGAGGATTTTCGAGATCATGCAGGCCTTCTTGCCGGGCGAAGTTGAATGCAGGGTTTAGGGGCGTGGGCGCGGGGCGTCCACTTGCCCAGTCCACGGCGATGCGCCAAAGCCCGCGAAACGGCGACGGGAACCTACGTGCCACTGAGCTTCCAGGACCTGATCTTGACGTTGCACCGTTATTGGGGCGACCAGGGCTGCGTGCTGGTCCAGCCCTACGATTTGGAAATGGGCGCCGGCACCTTTCATCCCGCAACAGTGCTGCGGGCGCTCGGACCCGAGCCGTGGAAAGCTGCCTTCGTCCAGCCGTGCCGGCGGCCGACCGACGGCCGCTACGGCGAGAACCCCAACCGTTTGGGTCATTATTACCAATATCAGGTGATCCTCAAACCCAGCCCGCCCGACCTCCAGGACCTGTATCTGGGAAGCCTGGCGGCAATCGGGATCGACCCCTTGAGGCACGACATCCGCTTCGTCGAGGACGATTGGGAGAGCCCGACCCTGGGCGCCTGGGGGCTTGGCTGGGAAGTCTGGTGCGACGGGATGGAAGTTACCCAGTTCACTTACTTTCAGCAGGTCGGCGGCTTCGACTGCAAGCCGGTGTCGGGCGAGCTGACCTACGGGCTCGAGCGCCTGGCGATGTACATCCAGGGAGTCGACAATGTCTTCGACCTCGATTTCAACGGCGCCCGGGCCGGGGACAAGGTGACCTACGGCGACGTCTTCAGGGAAAATGAGAAGCAGCTGTCGGCCTGGAACTTCGAGATCGCCGATACCGATTTCCTGTTCGACCTGTTCAGGAAGACGGCGAAAGAATGCGAGAGCGCGCTTGAAGCGGGGCTGGCGATCCCCGCCTATGAGCAGGCGATCAAGGCCAGCCATGTCTTCAACATGCTCCAGGCGCGCGGGGTGATCTCGGTCGCCGAGCGCCAGGCCTATATCGGCCGGGTCCGCGATCTCGCCAAAGGCGCCTGCTCGGCGTGGATGGAAGCGAAGGGATGGGCGGCATGAGCGGCTCGGACTTTCTTCTCGAGCTTCGCTCGGAGGAAATCCCGGCGCGGATGCAGGCGGGCGCGCGCAACGCTTTGGCCCGGATGCTGGTCGAGGAGCTCGACAAGGCAGGTCTGTCGAGTGACGGGATCAATGTCTTTTCAACGCCCCGGCGGCTGGCGCTGATCGCCCGCGGGCTTGCGCTTCAAACCCAGGCGCGGAGCGAGGAGGTCAAGGGCCCGCGCACCAATGCGCCCGACAAGGCGGTGGAGGGTTTTCTCCGCAAGACCGGCCTGAAGCGCGACCAGCTGGAGGAGCGCGACGGGGTCTTTTACGCACTGATCGAGACTGAGGGGCAGGCGAGCAGGGACCTGCTCGGCCCGATGGTCGAGCGGATCGTCCGCGATTTCCCCTGGCCCAAGTCGATGCGCTGGGGCGAGGCCTCGGCAAGC
>DATKAY010000109.1:0-12635 GCA_035514495.1 Sphingomicrobium sp.
CGGGCGCGGCATTGCAGGATTTGATGGGCTGGGTCTCCGCCAATTTCGACGCGAGCGTCGGCTGGAAGGACGTCGAGTGGGTTCGCGAGCAATGGGACGGGCCGCTGATCATCAAGGGAATCCTCGATCCCGAGGACGCGCGCGCAGCGGCCGGCAGCGGCGCCGACGGGATCGTCGTGTCCAACCACGGCGGGCGCCAGCTCGACGGGGTCGTCTCGACCGCAACGGCGCTTCCGCGGGTCGCGCAAGCGGTCGGCGGGCGGGTGCCGGTGCTGGTCGACGGCGGCGTTCGATCGGGGCTCGACGTGGTACGGATGCTCGCGCTCGGCGCTGATTTCGTGCTGCTGGGGCGCGCCTGGGCCTATGCGCTCGCCGCCGCCGGGCAAGGCGGAGTGGCCCATGTGCTGGAGCTGATCGAGGCCGAGATGCGCGTTGCGATGGCGCTGACGGGCACGACGAAGATCAGCGAGATCGGGGCGCAGACGCTGGATCGCTGATCGCGGTTCGCGGGCGGTGCAGCCGCCGATCGAAGGTAAGAGGCCCAGCCCCGGCTGCCCCCGGCAGTCCTGCGCGGATCATCATGTTCGCGCTGCTCCACACGACATCCGTCGGAGCTTTGGCTTTCGGCCGTCCCCCGGACGCCCGAAAGGCAAATCGTCATTTCGAACCATCTCCCAGATGGTCCGAAATGACGATGGTCGGGGAGAGAGGATTCGAACCTCCGGCCCCTGCCTCCCGAAGACAGTGCTCTACCAGGCTGAGCTACTCCCCGACCGGAACCCACAAGCGACAGACGGTCGCGGCGGGAGCCAAGGCCGCGGCTAGATAGATGGGGGGACGGCCATGCGCAACCGATGATTCTGCTCGCCTGTCCCCCGGACAGGACTGCGCAAATCATTGTGCTCGCCTGTCCCCCGGACAGGACTGCGCAGATCATTTAGCGGCCCAGCGCTTTCAGCCAGTCCTCGGCCCGAACGAACTTCTCGCGCGGGGCGCCGGGGCGAGCTCGCGCCGCCTCTATCTCCTCGATCTTTCGCCAGTCGTCATAGTCGGTCGGTTTGACGTCCCGGCTTGCAAGAAGCGCTTTTAGGCCCTCGGCTCCGGGCCGGGCGCCCGAACTTCCGGGCGGAAGCGCCGAAGCGATCTGCTCGGCGATCTCATAGCCGTCGGGGCGGTTCGTCCCGATGGTCCCGGTCGGGCCGCGCCTGGCCCAGCCGACGCAATAGAGCCGATCCTCGATCTTCCCCTGTTCGTTGCGGCATTTGCCGCCGCGCTCGTCATGGGGGACGCAGTCCATCGGCGGGGTCGAATAACCGATCGAGGTAATCACGAGATTTGCCGGAACTTGATAGGTTTCGCCGGTGCCGATCGCGCGCTCGTCCTCGTCGAGCCGGGTGCGCTCGACGTGGATCTGCTCGGCGCCTTCCTCGCCCTCGATTCGCAACGGCTTGGCGAAGAAATCGAAGACGATCCGGACGGGCTTTGCCGGATCGGGCCCGGCGCTGGCGAACTGTCGAAGCAAAGTGACCGACTTGCGCTGCCCCGGCTCCAGCGCCTCATCGGCTTGGCAAGCCGGGAAATCCGCCGGATCGACGACCGGGGTGGCGGCGTCGAGATGGCCGAGCTCGCCCAATTCCTTGGGAGTCATCGAAATCTGCAACGGCCCGCGCCGCCCGAAGATGGTGACGGTCCGGATCGGCGAGCTATCGAGCGCTTCGAGCGCGTGATTGACGATGTCGCCGCTTTCCAGCTCGGCCCTCGTCTTCGACAGGATGCGGGCGCAATCGAGCGCGACATTACCGTTGCCGACGACCGCGGCATGTGTTCCGCCGAGCATTGGGTCGAGATCGGCGAATTCGGGATGGCCGTTGTACCAGCCGACAAAGGCTCCCGAGCCGACCACCCCGGGCAGATCCTCTCCTGGAATGCCGAGCTTGCGGTCGGCGGGAGCGCCGATCGCCAGCACTACCGCATCGTAGAATTCGAGCAGCTCGGCGACCGAGACGTCGCGGCCGACACAGACGTTGCCGATGAAATCGACACCGGCGCTGTCGGCGGTCTTGTCGTAGCGCTTGGCGACCGCTTTCAATGACTGATGGTCGGGCGCAACCCCGAAGCGCACGAGGCCGTAGGGGACGGGATAGCGGTCGAGGATGTCGATTCGGGCCTGATCGCCATAGGCCTTGTTGAGCGCTTCGGCGGTGTAGAAGCCCCCGGGGCCCGAACCGACGATCGCGAAATGGCGCATCAGTCGTTTTTGTCCTCGAGCAGCAAATCTCCGCCCTTGACCTTCAGCATCGCCGCGATCGGCTGGGCGAAGAGGCCGAGCATTCCGGGAAGCTCGAAATGGCAATGGACCGTGGTTTCATGGATCGTCAGCTCCGCCTCGATCGCCTCGCCCATCGCCGCGACGCTGAGCTTCAACGTATCGCCTTCCCAGCGCGAGCTGGCGTTTCCGCCGCCCGGGAGATGCTCGGTCAGCTTGTCGATATTCTCGGCGATCCGGCGCCTGGCCTCGTCCTTTCCGAGCTTGTGCGGCAGGTCGACGTCGATCGGCTGGCTCATCGCCACGGTGTGGCTGGCGCGCAGGCGCTTTTCAAGTAGGGTGCGCGCCGATGCGCTTGCCCCTGTTGCTTCTGACCGCCCTCACTGCCGCGCCCGCCGCCGCGCAGGGCCATGACCCGATTGTCCGCTACATCATCCCCGGCCAGGACGAGCCGGGCTATCGCGCCTGGTACCAGGCAAGCCCGGTTCACCCGATCCGGATCGCCGGCTTTCACCATTATCTCACCCTTCACGGCGCGGCCTGGGTGCTTCCGACCTGGCAGGTGGTTCGGACCGCGAGCGACTGGAGCAAGTGCGGGGACGCCGCCTTCGAAGTGCCTCCGACGAGCCAATGGCCCAACATCGTCCAGACTTTGCGCTTCATTCGCGAGGAGGTGATCCCGGCGGTCGGACCGGTCGAAGCCGTCTCCGCCTATCGAAACCCGCGGCTCAACGCCTGCGCCGGGGGCTCAAGGACAAGCGCTCACCTCGGCTTTTTCGCGCTCGACCTGGTTCCGCTCAAGGAGACCGGCCGCGAGGAGCTGGTGGCGACCTTGTGCGCGGTCCACGACCGGCGCGGGAAGGCCTATGGCGCCGGCCTCGGCTTCTATTCCTTTTCTCGCTTCCACGTCGATTCGCGGGGCTTCAGGCGCTGGGTGCCTGCCGGGGAGGATTTGCCCTGCGAGCCGGTGCCGGCGGAACCGGAGCCGCCGGGAAGAGCTCAATCCGGACAGCAATGAAGCTGCGGGCAGAGGCCTGTCCTCGCCAGTCCCCCGGACTGGCTGCGGGCAGGCCTTGAGTTGCCGACGCGCAACGCCATATCGCCGCCGACCTATAGGGGGTTTGAATGGACCTGGAAAAACTCACCGAACGCGCCCGGGGCTTTCTGCAGGCGGCGCAGACGATTGCGGTCCGCGAGCATCATCAGCGGATCGCGCCCGCCCATCTGCTGAAAGCTTTGCTCGACGACGAGCAGGGCATGGCGGCGGGCCTGATCGAGGCTGCCGGCGGCGACCCTTTGGCAGCCCGGCGCGAAGTCGATTCCCTGGTCGCCAAGATCCCCGCCGTCACCGGATCGGGAGCGACATCGGCCCCGGCGCTGGACGGCGACACGATCCGCATCCTCGACCAGGCCGAGCAGGTCGCGAAAAAGGCCGGCGACCAATATGTGACCGTTGAGCGCATCCTGCTGGCGATGACTCTCGCCAAGGGAACCGATGTGGCCGGTGCGCTGGAGCGCTCCGGGCTCAAGCCGCAGGCCCTCAATGCAGCCATCGAGAAGCTTCGCGGCGGTCGAACCGCCGACACGCAATCCTCCGAAGACCGCTATGACGCGCTCAACCGCTACACGCGCGACCTCACCGAGGCGGCGCGCGAGGGCAAGCTCGATCCCGTCATCGGCCGCGACGAGGAAATCCGCCGAACCATCCAGGTGCTTGCCCGCCGGACCAAGAACAACCCGGTGTTGATCGGCGAGCCCGGAGTCGGAAAGACCGCCATCGCCGAGGGGCTCGCAATCCGCATCGCCAACGGCGACGTCCCCGACGGCCTCAAGGACCGGCGGCTGCTTGCGCTCGACATGGGTTCGCTGATCGCCGGTGCGAAATATCGCGGCGAGTTCGAGGAGCGGCTGAAGGGAGTCCTCGACGAGGTGAAGCAGGGAGCGGGCGAAATCGTCCTGTTCATCGACGAGATGCACACGCTCGTCGGCGCCGGCAAGGCGGAAGGGGCGATGGACGCGTCCAACCTGCTCAAGCCGGCGCTCGCACGAGGCGAGCTTCACTGCATCGGGGCGACGACTCTCGACGAATTTCGAAAGCATGTCGAAAAGGACGCGGCGCTCGAGCGGCGCTTCCAGCCGGTGTTCGTCGGCGAGCCCAATGTCCCCGACACGGTCTCGATTTTGAGGGGCCTGAAGGAAAAATACGAGCTTCACCACGGAGTGCGGATCACCGATGCCGCAATCGTCGCTGCTGCGTCCTTGTCGAACCGCTACATCACCGACCGCTTCCTTCCCGACAAGGCGATCGATTTGATGGACGAGGCCGCCAGCCGGATCCGGATGGAGGTCGAATCCAAGCCCGAGGAAATCGAGAATCTCGACCGCCGGATCATCCAGCTCAAGATCGAGCGGGAGGCGCTGAAGAAGGAGAGCGACAAGGCCAGCCAGGAGAGGCTGGCAACGCTGGAGAAGGAGCTTGCCAACCTCGAGCAGCAATCCTCCGAGCTGACCGGGCGCTGGCAGGCGGAAAAAGAGAAGATCGCCAGCGAATCGAAGCTCAAGGAGCAGCTCGACCAGGCGCGGATCGAGCTCGAACAGGCGCAAAGAGCCGGCGACCTCGCCAAGGCGGGCGAGCTCCAATACGGCCGCATCCCGCAGCTCGAAAAGCAGCTTTCTCAAGCTCAGGCCGAATCCGAAGGAGCGATGCTTCGCGAGGAGGTCACCGACCAGGATATCGCCGGGGTCGTCAGCCGCTGGACCGGGATTCCGGTCGAGCGGATGCTCGAGGGCGAGCGCGAGAAACTGATGCAGATGGAAGAAGCGATCGGCGCCCGGGTGATCGGCCAGGACCAGGCGGTGAAGGCCGTCTCCGCAGCCGTCAGGCGCTCGCGGGCCGGCCTCCAGGACCCGAACCGGCCCTTGGGCTCCTTCCTGTTCCTGGGGCCCACCGGCGTCGGCAAGACCGAGCTTACCAAGGCGCTAGCCCAATTCCTGTTCGACGATGCCGCAGCGATGGTCCGGATCGACATGAGCGAGTTCATGGAAAAGCACGCGGTGGCCCGGCTGATCGGCGCTCCTCCCGGCTATGTCGGCTATGAGGAAGGCGGGGTGCTGACCGAGGCGGTGCGCCGCCGCCCCTATCAGGTGATCCTGTTCGACGAGGTCGAAAAAGCCCATGGCGACGTGTTCAACATTCTCCTCCAGCTGCTCGACGACGGCCGGCTGACCGACGGCCAGGGGCGAACCGTCGATTTCACCAACACGATCATCATCCTGACCTCGAACCTCGGCTCGCAATACCTCGCCGGCCTCGGCGAAGACGATCCGGTCGAGAAGGTCGAGCCGCAGGTGATGGAGGTCGTCCGCGCCCATTTCCGGCCCGAGTTCCTGAACCGGCTGGACGAGATCATCCTGTTCCACCGGCTCGGCCACGCCCATATGGGGCCGATCGTCGACATCCAGGTCGCCCGGCTCCAGCAGCTGCTCGACGACCGCAAGATCACGCTCGATCTCACCGAGCCCGCCCGCGAATGGCTTGGGCGAGTGGGCTATGATCCGGTCTATGGCGCCAGGCCGCTCAAGCGCGCCGTTCAGAAATATTTGCAGGACCCGCTTGCCGACGCGCTGCTTTCCGGCCGAATCAAGGATGGCGACCAGGTCCGGGTCGAAGAAGGCGAAGGCGAGCTGGTGCTCACTCCGGCCGGGCAGGCGAGCCAAGCTGCCGAGTAAGGCTCGACAGCGCTTTGCAGCGGCCTGGGGCCGCTACGGCCGTATCAGGAATTCGCGGCGAACAGTCGCGGACTTAGCCGCTGGGCGTTCCAAGCTGCGAGTCCCGCTGCACGCGGTCTGTTTCCTCGCGACCTACCGAGGCACGCTCCTGCCATTCCTTGACGGTCAGGCACACCTTCTTGCCACCAAGCCTCGTACCGATCACCTTTTCCGTCTTGCAGACTATGCGGTTCGCATCGCTCTTGTCGGTCGAGGCGACAGGCTGCGCCTTGGGCGCCTGTGCCGGAATTGTCTGGGCAAAGGCCGGTGCCGCCGCCATGATCAAAACGCTTGCTATTACAAGTCTAGTCATATCTTCCCTCGTTTTTCCCACCGGTCACCGGCAGTTCGGCCTGCATAGCATTCTCGTTGCCCGGTTGAACAGTAAACATGCTCTAACGGCCCTGCGCAACTGCGACATCGAACGCCACCGTCATGCGCTCGCCTTCGCCGAACGGGCGCGTTCCGTGCCACATATAGGAAGGGAAAAGGACGAGGCGCCCTGGCTTGGGCTCGACGGTGCGGAGCGGTTGAACGTCGATCTGAAAATTGGGAGCGGCCGGATCGCCGAGAGTAAGGAAACCGGCCTCGCCCTGACCAAGATCTCCTGGAAGCACGATGTACAGCGCCGAGCTGATCCAGCCGGCTGGATGCACGTGATTGGCATGGAAACCGCCGCCGCTCAGCCGCACCGACCAGGCGCCCGAGAATCGGATCGGCTCGCGTGGCGGTCCCAGCAGCGGGTGCCCCTCCTCACGGGCGGGAAATTTGGCGATATGCTCGGCAACCGTCGTTCTAATCGCCTCGCGCAACTTGACGAGCACCGGATCAATGTGGGTGAAGATGTCCCCGTCGGTCTGGGTGCCGCCGCGCAAGGATTGCTCGAGCGGCTGGCCGCTGAGGGTATGCAGCTTGCGAAGCTTGTCCGCGAGGACATCCAGCGGCGGCAGCCGGGCAGCGATATCATAGACGCCGACAAAGCTGTCGTCCGCCTCGAGCCAATCCCACCGCGGGTTTCCGAGCATCCGCCAGGCGATCGAGGCATAGGGCCAGAACATGAAAGCTTCCGGGCGGTCGAGCCATTTCTCGATGATCGCGTCGGCGTCAGCAGGCCGCTTCCAGCGAAGGTAATGGCGGATTCGCCGAATCTGCACCGTCGCATCGTCGACGTCGGCCAACGGCTCGAACAAGGATTCGGCGCGGTCGAACTCGCCCATCTCCGCATAGGCAATCGCCTCATGCACTCTGAACACCAGCTGTTCGCCGATCGCTTCTTGGCCAAGCGCAATCACCCGCAGCACTTCCTCCCACTGCCCCGCATGGTTCAGCGCGATAAGCCACAGGCGCCACAGATCCAGATTCTGCGGCATCGTTTTGACGGCCGCCTCGAAGCTCCGCGCGAACTGCTCTCGCTCGCCCTGCGCCCATCTCAGCTTGGCGAGGAGCACATGGCCATCGGCCCAGTGCGGCGAACGCGACAGGATTCGGTCAAGGCCCGCAATCGCCGCATCGGCCTCCCCCTCCGTGACGAAGGCCGAAGTCATGCCTGAGAGGATTTCAGTATCAGTCGGCGCGAGCCTGAGCGCCCGCCCATAGTCCTCAAGGCTCGGCAGCCCTGCCTCGTAGAGCGTGCGGGCGAGCGAATGCGCTATCCTGGCCGACGTCGGTGCGAGCTGGGCGGCCTTTCGAAGCGAAGGAATTGCCTGATCCCGCTTCTCCATTTGCCGAAGGATAAGGCCGTGAAGGTTCCACAGGCGCGCGTCCGTCGCGCCCGCCCGCAACGTCGCCGTAAGCCTCGGCAGGATACGCTCGCCCTTTCCCGCCTTGAACGCCGAGATCGCTTCCTGGAAAGTGACGCTGCGCCTCTGGGGCTGCGCGACTGGACTTTGCATAAGGCGAGTCATAGCCCTGTCACTGGTCCGATGCACCCGAAGCATCAAGCGAATGCGGTGCGCGGTCGCGAATCCACTGCGAGATGATCCACTTCTGACCCGCCGATGGCGGCGTTCCGGCGTGCATCGTCAGCGGATCGGGATTGCCGGCCCGGTCGACGTTGGCGAAGAAAAGAGCGTCGCCGGCGTCGCCACGATAGCGGATTCCGACTTTGGGAAAGACCGTCTCGCCGCCGGTGTAATCGGCGTTCAGGTAGAGGATCACGGTAGCGATTCTCTGCCCGAATTGCCGCAGCTGCTCGGCGAATCCCAAAGCGCCCGGGTCGAGGAAATCATGATGCGGGCGAAATTGCTCGCCCACCGCATAATGCAACACCTGGGTCGGTTCGAAAATCGGCACAGGCAGCCGGGTCGCGGAAGCGATCCGGGCCCGAAGCACCTCGAGCACTACATCCATATGTGTAAGCTGGAATTCGATTGCGCTATTGTCGCGCACACTTTCGTACGTCTGATCCCCCGTCGCCGAGCGCAAAACCGTGGCGCGCTTCAGTCGGTCGTGCGCCTTGGTGATCACCCAATTGCACTCCGCGCCGGTTGCGAATCCTGCAAAGGCCACGATCCGCGGCTTGTCCGAAAGCAGCTGCCGTGCCGGAGGCTCCAGCAGCTTTTCTATCGAGATCCGCGCCCGTAGCTCGCCCCAGTCAGAATCTCTCCCAACCGATCCCTCACCCAAACCGCGCTCCGCCAGGGTCAGGAGCTGGCCCTGCGCGTTCGTAGAGCCCCTCTCCGCCGCAAGTTGCAACCTGTCGAGCGCTCGAGGCCAGCTTTGCGGGCGGGCGACGCCGATTGCCTCGAATAACGCGCACACCGCCATGGCGTCGGCGTGCCCCTGCCCGGATGCCCCCTCCACCAACTCGATGCCGCGAAGCCCCTCCGCCGCCGCCCGCTCACCGGCCAGAAGAGCCAGCCCGTATGCGAACTGAGCTTCCGGCTGGCCCGCGGCCGCGCTGCGCGCGAGCTCGGCTTCGTTGACATCAGAATCGAGGGTCACGCTCAGACTTTGCCGCCGCGCTGCGAAAAAGCAAAGGATTCAAAAGAAAGCGGCGGACCTCTTACGAGGCCCGCCGCGATCTTTTCGCCTTCCCGGTGACTTAGAAGTCGACCGTGAAGCCGGCGAACAGGTACCGACCGAGGGCATCGTACACCTGCGGATAGGTGTTGCCGTTGCCGAAGCCGGCCGGAATAACCTGCTGGCCAGCGACCGGCGGATCCCGGTCAAAGATGTTGTTCGAACCGATGCGCAGGTTAAGCCGCTGCGCCAGACGGGCGGTGAACACCAGGTCGAAGTAATCCTGGGCGCTGAGCCGCAAGTTCGCCGGAATGATCGAATTCGAATTGTCGGCCCTGCCGCAGCCGAAATCGAACGGTCCTCCCGTTTCCGGATTGATCTCCGGACGGCAATTCACGCCTGCGAAGTGCCGCCAGCGAACCGAGACACCAAGGCCGTTCGGCATCGTCAGGCCGACACGGAGGGTGTGCCTCCATTTCGGATCCGGGGTCCCGCCGGCAAAAGTGCCTGGCGAGGCGCCCGCCGGGCTTCCCAGCTTCGTGAGCAGCGTTCCGACGAATGCCGCGTTCACAGTCCCCAGACCGCCAAGGCGCCGCGAATAATTGCCCTGGAAGTCGAAGCCCTTGGTGAAGAGACCTAGGCCCTCGAAGTTCTGGTTGGTCAGCTCAACAAAACCATTGTCGGTGAGCCAGAGCGAGCCGAGCTGATCACGCCGGATCCGGGCACAGGCCGCCGCGCTCCCTTCGAAGCATGACGTGAAGGTTCCTGAAAAGCTCGGGCTGCCGATGACGTTATTGACCCTGATGTTGAAATAGTCGGCCGTCAGCGCCAGGCCCGGAATGAAGCGCGGCTGAAGGACGACACCGACGGTGTAGGTGTCCGCCTCTTCCGGCAACAGGCCCGGATTGCCTCCGAACAGGGCATTATACTGGTTCGCCGGGTTCGGTGCGATGCCGCCATATTGCGCCGCGGTCACCCCGGTCAGCTGGCACTGCGCCAGGGTTGCGGACGGCGCTGCGCCGGCGCAGGGGTCGACCGTTCCGCTCAGACCCAGGTTCTGCGGGAAGAACAGCTCGACGATGTTCGGCGCACGAACCGCGCGGTTGTAACTGCCGCGGAACCGGATGTCCGGGATCGGCGCCAGTTCGCCCTCGATCTTGTATGTGTCCGTGGTGAAGCTGTTATCGGCCACATTATATTCCGAGTAGCGGTAGCCGGCCCTCACAACAAATTCGTGAATGAAGCTGTTCTCGACGATCGGCAGTTGGATTTCCGCGAAAAGTTCGCGGACGTCGAATTCACCGCTAATGTTCGGAGTCGGGCCGCCCTGACCGGCGAGGTCGCCGGTGCGGAACGCTTCGTCAACGCGGAAGTTCAACCTTTCCTTGCGGTACTCGGCACCGACGTTCGCGCCGATACCGTTCTCCGCCCACGGGGAGCGCCAGCCATATTCGTCGCCCGTGATCGTGAAGTCGATGTGGGCGATCGTCTGGTCGATCAGGCCGCGAGAGAAGCCAGGCGTCTGCAGATAGTCGAGAGCGGCTTGCGAGACTGCGCCTTCGGTAAAGATGTTCCACGGAACGCAGTTCGGATCGAGTCCGGTAAGCGCGGCCCGGCAGACAAGGTTGCCGGCCCCATCACGGACCACGTCCATCGCGCGGCCGATCCGGGTTATCGAAAAGTCGTTCTCGTAGGTTTCCTGACGGAGAGTACGGCCGCGCTGGTAATAAGCATCATAGGAAACGCCAAGCGCCGCATCGCCGCGCATGCCGCCGACAATGCGGTAAGCGGTGTGCTGGATGTCGGCGTTCCGGCCGCCGCCTTCCACGTTGCGCCGCAACGTCAAGACAAACGCCTGCTCGACATTCTGCTGACCGTTGAGCGCTCCCAAGAACGTCGCCCCCGGCCGGCAGAGCCGGTCGCGCTGCTGGGTGCTCAAAAGCGCATTGTCGCAGGCGATGGTGGTGGTACGAGCAAAGTTACCCGACGGAGCGATCGTTGCGTCCGTCTGGTCGTCCATGAACATCAGTTCGACATAGGGCTTGAAAGCCGGAGTAATCTCATATTCGCCAAACGAGCCCATCGTGTAACGCTCGTTGGGGCGCTGGAAGAAGTTGTACGGGTTGAAGTTGAACACCGTGAAACCGGGAACGAACTGATTGGTGTTGCCCACCTGGAAGATGTCGATCAACGGGAAGCCAGCCGCATTGGGATTGAACAGCAAGAACGTCCCTTGCCCCGAAGTCGCCGAGCCCGTGCAGTCGAATCTGCGATTGTCAGGCCTCGCTGCAATCTGGGTCTGGGTGAGGCCGGCGAGCGCGCAGAACGAATAGTCACGCGATGCCTGGAGAACCGCATCCTGGTTGCGATAGGTCGCGTAAGCGGTGACACGGCCGCGACCGTCGTCGAACGCCGCTCCGAATATTCCGGCGATATCCTGGGCGCCGCCGTTGGTGCTCCAACCACGCGGCGGCTGGAAACCCCGGGCTTCATTAGCATTCAAAACATGCTGGTTCGTGTCGTTGTAGTGGTTGAACACGCTGGCCTGGCCGTCGATCCGGAAGCCGGTAAAGCTCGTGTCCAGGATGAAGTTGACGACGCCGGCGACCGCGTCCGCGCCGTAGACCGACGATGCACCGCCGGTCAGGATGTCGACCCGCTGGATCAGCGCCGACGGGATGAAGTTGATGTCCGGAACCGGGTTGAAGATGCCGGCGGGCTGCAAGCGCTTGCCGTTGACCAGCACCAAGCTGCGCTTGGAGCCGAGGCCGCGAAGCGAGATCGTCGCGGTACCGCTGGCGCCGTTCGAGATGGCCGAGCCCTGCGTCGCGAACACCTGCGGAAGGGAGTTGATCAGGTCCTCGGTGCGGCTCGTACCGGCGAGCTTGACCGCCTCACTGGTGACGACGGTGACCGGGCTTGCCGAATCAAGGTTCGGCTGCGGAATGCGCGTGCCGGTGACGGTAATGTCACGGCCCGAACGGACCGGCTGGCCCTCGGCCCCAGTCGACGGCGCCTCGAGCCCCTCGATGGGACCGATCGCATCTTCCGGCGGAACCACGCAACCGCCAGTGCCCTCGGGCACCCCGACGGGGCAAACCGGCGCTGGAGCGTCCTGCGCAAATGCGGGAGCGGCGACCATGCTGGCGCTGACTAAAGCGGTGCTGGCGAGGAGCCTCCTCGCTGCGAAATTCATCATTTTTGTCTGCCCTCCCTCGAGGTGACCGATGGTCACTCTGTATTAGTCCGAATAGGTCTAATAGGAGGTAGAATTATTCGAACGCAAACGATTCCTAGTACGATTCGTACGTTCGAGCGATGTTGTTGTAAGAAAGCCACATCCTTGACGTGCTCGTGGCAACCAGCGGATCAGCGGGGGACGGCCATCCCCCCGCTGTCACGCAATCCCGCAACTGCAGAAAAGTTTAATTCGTCAGGGTTTTGCGAACTCGATCGAGCCAAGCAAGCCGAGCTCGAATTGCGCCAACCGCGTTATCCAGAACCTGCTTCTTGAAGGGAACGGCTACCGTTTCTGCATAATCCCGGACATCCGAGAGCTTCTCTTGAAGCGCCGCCTCCGCGGTCGCGATCCACTCTAACTGCTCTTCGTCTGTAAGCAATTCGAAAGATTGGACCTTCG
>DATKAY010000110.1:0-2004 GCA_035514495.1 Sphingomicrobium sp.
TCGACGATCAGGCAATTGCCTTCGACGCCGGTGATCCGGACCCGTTCGCCAGGCCCGGCCGGCCCGCCGCGGGCGCTCCATTCGCTGTCCCCGACCCGGACCCTGCCGCTGTCCTCGTCAACCGCCTGGACGACCAGGACCCGGCGTCCCATCAGCCGGGCCGCCCGGTCGTTGAGCATCGGGTCGACCCTGTCGTTTCCCTTCACTGCGTAGAAGCGGCGACCGACCATGACGGCGAGAACCGAATAAAGGGCGAAGAGCGCCAGCTGGCCGGCAGTGCCGATCCCGAACAGAAGCGCGAAAATGCCGGTGACGACGGCGGCAATGCCGATCCACACGAGGAACACGCCGGGCACGAGTATCTCGGTGGCGAGCAGCAGCACGCCCCCGATCATCCACAGCCAGCCGGGCTCGATATTCTCGGGCATCAGCCGCCCACCCGCGGAACGCGCGGCTCCGCGGCCGCCTTGCCCGCGACCGGCGAATCGCCGCCGAATGCCTGCTTGGCGATCTCGCCGATTCCGCCGAGCGACCCGATCAGCTGGGTCGCCTCGACCGGGAAGAGGATGGTCTTGGAATTGGGCGAGGTTGCGAAGGCAGCCACCGCCTCGACGTATTTCTGCGCGACGAAATAGTTGATCGCCTGCGAATTGCCTTCGGCGATCGCGACGGAAACGAGCTCGGTCGCCTTCGCTTCGGCCTCGGCGGCCCGCTCGCGCGCCTCGGCCTCGAGGAAGGCCGCCTGCCGCCGCCCCTCTGCCTCCAGGATTTGCGACTGCTTGTCGCCCTCGGCGCGGAGGATTTCCGACTGCCTCTGGCCCTCCGCCTCGAGGATTACGGCGCGCTTCTCGCGCTCGGCCTTCATCTGGCGGGTCATCGCCTCGACGATATTGTTGGGCGGGCGGATGTCCTTGATCTCGACTCGGGTGATCTTCACTCCCCAGGCTTCCGTCGCCTGGTCGACGACGACCAGCAACCGGGCGTTGATCTCGTCGCGCTTCGACAGCAGTTCGTCGAGGTCCATCGAGCCCATCACCGTCCTCAAATTGGTGGTCGAGAGCGCCATCAGCGCCGAGAAGAGATCGCTGACCTCATAGGCGGCCTTGGCGGGGTCGAGCACCTGGAAGAAGACCACGCCGTCGACCGCGACCATCGCATTGTCCCTGGTGATGATCTCTTGGCCGGGGATGTCGAGCACCTGCTCCATCATGTTCACCTTGCGGCCGACCCGGTAAAAGAACGGGGGCACGAAGTTGAATCCGGGATCGGCGACCCGCACGAATCGCCCGAAATGCTCGATCGTGTAGCGATAGCCCTGGTGGACGATCTTCACGCTGGCGATCACGAACAGCAGCGCCAGCACGGCGACGGCGGTCATCAAGGTGGTCAACATATTTGCCCCCGGTTGTTTGCTTGAGCATGATGCTTCGTGAGGCCGAGGAACGGAAGGAAAATCGACTTGAGCAGCAGCCTGGAAGAGGTCCGATCGATGCTGTTCCTTCCAGCATCGAATCCGCGGGCGATCGGCCGTGCGCGCGAATCCGCGGCCGATCTCGTCGTCCTCGACCTGGAGGATTCGGTAAAGCCGGAGGACAAGCGCAGCGCGCGCTCGGCCGCGGTCGAGGCGGTCGCCGGCGATTGGCCGATGCCCGTGGCGATCCGGGTGAACGCGATCGGAAGCGAATGGCATTCGCTCGACCTGGACGCAGTGGCCCGGTCGAACGCCCGCTTCGCGGTGCTTCCGCGGGCTCCTTCCGCGCATTTGGTCCACGAGGTCGCCGAGGCGCTCGGAAAGCCGCTGCTGGCGATGATCGAGACCGCGACCGGGGTTCTCGCCGCGGCCAGGATCGCGCCCGAGAGCGCCGGCCTGATCGCCGGGACCAACGATCTTTCCGCCGACCTGCGGCTGCCGCCGGGCGCCGGTCGCCAGCCGCTCCAGACCGCCCTTCAGACGATCGTCTTGGCGGCCCGGGCGGCCGCAATCCCGGTCTTCGACGGCGTGTT
>DATKAY010000111.1:0-2242 GCA_035514495.1 Sphingomicrobium sp.
GATCGACGAGACCACCGGCGAGCCTTTCGACACCAATTACGGCTTCACCCCCGTCCGGGTGAGCCCGGGGCTATTGTTCGGCTCGGTCAACGGGATGATCGACTCGGCCAGTCCGCTCTACGTGTCGAGAAGCCAGCGCCATTTCTCGCTCAAGCTGAGCGATGACCAGTATCGCGCCGTCATCGCGGCGGTCGAGAAGTGGCGGAACGCTGCCCAGCCCTCCTATCGGCTGGGCAGCCGCAACTGCGTCCATTTCGTCGCCGAGGTCGCCACCCTGCTCGGCCTCCACGCGCCGCCCGCCAAGGGGCTGATGAAGAAGCCCAGGAGCTTCCTTGAGAAGGTCACGAAGGACAATTACCAGCTGATCGCGCAATGGCCGGGCCCGCCGCCCAGCCCCGGACAAGCCGTCCAGTCCACCGGCCCGTGACCGAGGCCGCGCTCGAGTTCCTCGATTTTCGAGGCACCCGGCTCGCCTACCGGCTTCGAGAAGGGGCCTCGCCGGCGCTGATGTTCCTGCCCGGCTATGCTTCCGACATGGACGGGACGAAAGCGCTTGCGCTCGACTCCTTGGCCGCCGCCCGCGGGCTGGCGATGCTGCGCTTCGATTATTCGGGCACCGGCTCGTCACAGGGGCGGTTCGAGGACGGAACGCTCGGCGGCTGGCTCGAGCAGACCCTGCACATGCTCGACGAGCTCGTCGATGGGCCGGTGATCCTCATCGGCTCGTCGATGGGCGGCTGGCTCGCGCTGCTGGTCGCCGCGCAGCGGCCCGGGCGGGTCGCGGCAATGGTCGGAATCGCAGCTGCTCCGGACTTCACCGACTGGGGCTATGGCGAGGCCGACAGGTCGGAACTGCGCCGTTCCGGAAAGCTCGAGCAGCCCAACCCCTATGGGCCCGAGCCTGAAGTCACGACTTTGGGTTTCTGGGAGTCCGGCCAATCGCTCCGGCTGCTGGGCGGGCCGATTGCCGTCGATTGCCCGGTTCGCCTGGTGCATGGCGATTGCGATGTTGAGGTCCCGGTCGAAATCGCCACCCGAACCATGCGCTGCCTGCGTTCAGGCGATGTCCAGCTGCTCCTCGTCAAGGGCGGCGGTCACCGATTGTCCGAACCGCGCGAGATCGACGCGATCGTGCGGATGGTCGGCGCACTACTGGAGAATCCCGAATGATCCTCGCCATCGCCCTTGCGCTTGCCGCACAGGCCGCCCCCTGCCCCGAGGTCGTGACCGCCGACGCCTTCGTCTGCCGAGCCATAAGGGCCAGCGCCGATCACAAGCCGCAAGCGGCCGCCGAAGCGTTCGAGCAGGCCGCCCAGTCGCTCGAGCCGGCCGATCCGGAGACCTCGCGGCTCTGGGCCGCGGCCGGCAATATGTGGATCGCCGCGGACCGGCCCGGAAGGGCCGCCCATGCGCTCGACCGGGCACTTGAAGGAAGCGGGCTTCGTGCCGAGCAACGGGGCCTGGCTTTGCTCGACCGTGCCCGCGCGGCGGAAGCGCAGAGTGATTTGAAGACCGCCCGGGCCAAGGCGAACGAAGCTGCCGCGACCATCTTTGAGGATCCGTTCCTGTGGTATTTTTCGGCAGCGCTGGCGATCCGCGAAGGCGATTCCGCTGCTGCCAAAAGCAGCATCGCCAAAGCGCTTGCTCTCGCCCCGGCCGATCCGGTGATCCTGTTCGAGGCCGGCCATGTTGCGCAATTCACCGGCGATCTGGTCGGCGCCCGGCATTACTGGAATCGAGTGGTTCAGCTCGACCCCAGGGGACAGGCGGGACAAAGCGCCCGCGAGGCTCTCAAGCTGCTTCCCGCTCAACTGACCGTGCAATCGGAGAGCGCGCCCGCTAAATAGCGCGGCCATGCGCTTCCTTCACACCATGCTTCGAGTCTCCGACCCGGAGGCAAATGTCCGCTTTTTCGAACTCCTCGGGCTTAAAGAGCGCCGCCGAAAGGACGTGCCGGCGGGCAAGTTCACCCTCATTTTTCTTGGAGTGCCCGGCGAGGAAGCGGAAGTCGAGCTCACCCATAACTGGGACGAGAGCGGCTATAGCGGCGGCCGAAACTTCGGCCATCTCGCCTTCGAGGTCGACGATATCTACGACAGCTGCCGAAGGCTGGCCGAGGCGGGCGTGACCATCAACCGGCCGCCGCGCGACGGCCGCATGGCCTTCGTCCGGACCCCGGACGATATCTCAATCGAGCTTCTTCAGAAGGGCGGGGCGCTCGATCCGGCCGAGCCGTGGGAAT
>DATKAY010000112.1:0-16489 GCA_035514495.1 Sphingomicrobium sp.
CGCCCGCGCTTTTCGTCAGGAGTGTGAAGCTGGATGAGCGACTGGCGAATGTAGACCGAGAACATGTCGGCTGCGCCGGCGACGAACAGGGCCGCGAGCGACAATGGCATCCAGGTCGACAAGCCGAAGATGATGGTCGCGACCCCGAACAGAGCGACGGCGACCAGCATCTTCGCGCCGACCTCTGTCCTGAGCGGCCGGAAGGAAAAATACAAAGCGGTGAGAGCCGCTCCGGCAGCCGGCGCCGCGGCCAGCTGCGACAGCCCGGTCGCGCCGACCTGCAGGATATCGCGCGCATAGATGGGGAGCAATGCGGTCGCCCCGGCGAGAAGCACCGCGAACAGGTCGAGCGTGATCGCCCCGAGGATCAGCTTGTTGTGCCAGACGTAACTCACCCCCTCGGCGATCTGGCGCAGCGGATGGCGGCTCCGGTCGACCGGGCTTCGCTTGACGCCGGTGATCAGCGACAGGAAGACCAGTGCGGCGACGAACAGCCCGGCGCTCGCGATATAGGCTGCGGGCGGAAACCAGGCGTAGCTGTAGCCGCCGATCGCCGGGCCGATGATCATTCCCGACTGCCAGGCGATCGACGACAAGGCGATGGCGTTGGGAAGCACCGCCTTGGGAACCAAATTGGGGGCGAGGGCCGACAGCGCCGGGCCGTTGAACGCCCGGGCGATGCCGAGCAGCACCGCGACGGTGAACAATATCGGCAAGGTGACCGTGTCCGCCCAGGTGAAGCCCGCCAGCGCCGAGGCCACCAGCGCCTGCAGGGCGAGGGTTGCCCGGGCGACGTTGCGCCGGTCGATATGGTCGGCGACCCAGCCGACCAAAGGAGTGAGGAAAAACAAGGGCAGGAACTGGAACAGGCCGATAAGGCCGAGCTGGAGCGCCGCTCGCTCGATCCCCATCGTCTCGCGGGCGATCGAATAGACCTGCCAGCCGATGATCAGGATCATCGCGAATTGCGCGAGGGTCGAGCTCAACCGGGCAAGCACGTACCAGCGGAATGCCGGGATCCTCAGCGGGGCCGGATGCTGGGCCGGACTTATGGGCGGAGACTTTGTCATTGCACCCGCCCCTAGCCAAGATTGACGGATTCGCTAACCTCGCTCGCGAGCAGCGCAAGATTTACCTGCCACCGTTCCGGGGAGGAGCTAGGGTTCCTTAGATGGCGAAAGCGAAGACCCGGTATGTATGCCAGTCCTGCGGATCGGTGACGATGCGCTGGCAGGGGCAATGTCCCGACTGCGGCGCCTGGAACACGCTCGTCCAGGACGCCGCCGACGTGACCAGCATCTTCGCCGCCAAGCACAACCTCCAGGGCGGCGGCCGGCGGATCGATCTGGTCGGCCTCGATGCGCAAGCCGCGACCACCGAGCGGGTGGTCAGCGGCATTGCCGAATTCGACCGCGCGATCGGCGGCGGAATCGTCCCCGGATCGGCGATGCTGGTCGGCGGCGATCCGGG
Organism: Sphingomicrobium sp.; assembly: GCA_035514495.1. Classification (GTDB taxonomy): domain Bacteria; phylum Pseudomonadota; class Alphaproteobacteria; order Sphingomonadales; family Sphingomonadaceae; genus Sphingomicrobium. The sequence continues at coordinate 1,471 of DATKAY010000112.1, forward strand.
CATCGGCAAGTCCACCCTGCTTCTCCAGGTCGGCGCCAGGCTGGCTGAGGCCGGGCGGAGCGTCGTTTATGTCTCGGGCGAGGAATCGGCCGAGCAGGTGCGGCTTCGGGCCGTCCGGCTGGGCCTTGGCGGCGCCCCGGTGCGGCTCGCCGCGGCGACCTCGGTGCGCGACGTCCTGACCACGTTGGCGGAGGGCGGCCCGCCCGATTTGCTGGTCGTGGATTCGATCCAGACCATGCATTCCGACCTGATCGAGGGCGCTCCCGGAACGGTCAGCCAGGTGCGCGCTTCCGCCCAGGAGCTGGTGCGCTTCGCCAAGGAGCGCGGGACCGCCGTGGCGCTGGTCGGCCATGTCACCAAGGACGGCTCGATCGCCGGCCCCCGGGTGCTCGAGCATATGGTCGATACGGTCCTGAGCTTCGAGGGCGAGCGCAGCCACCAATACCGGATCCTTCGGGCGCTCAAGAACCGCTTCGGCGGCACCGACGAGATCGGCGTTTTCGCGATGGAGGGCGTCGGGCTCACCCAGGTCGCCAATCCCTCGGCCCTGTTCCTCACCCGCCGCGGGGAGCCGGTCAGCGGCACCAGCGTCTTCCCGGCGCTCGAGGGATCGCGGCCGGTGCTGGTCGAAATCCAGGCGCTGACGGTGCGGCTCGCAAGCGGGGCTACTCCGCGGCGAGCGGCGGTCGGCTGGGACAGTGGCCGGCTGGCGATGATCCTGGCGGTGCTCGAGGCGCGCTGCGGGCTCGGCTTCGGGACGACCGAGGTCTATCTCAACGTCGCCGGCGGCTATCGGCTGACAGACCCGGCGGCGGACCTTGCCGTTGCTGCGGCACTCGTCTCGGCGCTGTCGGAAAAGCCGGTCCCGAGCGAGGCCGTGGTGCTCGGCGAAGTCGCTCTGTCGGGAGAAATCCGGCCGGTCGCCCACGCTCCGCTTCGCCTGAAGGAAGCGGCCAAGCTCGGCTTCGAACAGGCCTGGGTGCCGGCCGAGGTCAAGGCGGTGGACGGCATAAGCTCGGCCCATTTCGCCAATTTGCGCGCCATGGTGGACCATATATTGGGGCGCTGACCGCGCGGAACGTGCCATGATTTTCGCCCCGGGGGCATTGCATTCCAATAAGTTGCCTCCATACCATCGCTCCGATGGACCCGATGCAACTGCTTCTCCAGAAGGTGCTCGACTCGGTCGTGGTGATGCGCATCGACGGGACCATCGCCGACTGGAACGGCTGCGCGGAACACACGTTCGGCTGGACCCGCGCCGAGGCGCTGGACAAGTCGATGGGCGATCTGATTGTCCCGCCGCAGCACCGCGCCGCCCATCTCGCGGGGATCAAGCGCTACCTGGAGACCGGCACCGGCCCGGTGATGGACCAGAGGATCGAGATCACGGCCCTCCACCGCTCGGGAAGGGAGTTTCCGATCGAGCTCTCGATTACCGAGGCGCAATTTGGCGGCGAAACCGTGTTCATCGGCTTTTTGAGGGACATTTCGGACCGGCGGGCGGCCGAGATCGCGCTTCGGGACAGCGAGGCCCGGCTTGCGGCAACCTATAACCACGCGCTCGTCGGCATCGGCGAGGTCGACCGAAGCGGCCGCTTCTCCAACGCCAACGAGCAACTTTCGGTGATCACCGGCTATTCGCTGGACGAGCTCAGGACCAGGACGTTTCTCGACATCACCCATCCCGACGACGTGGAGGAGGATCGCCGCCTGTTCGAGCAGCAATGGTCGGGCGAGCTGGACAAGTACCAGCGCGAGAAACGTTATGTCCGCAAGGACGGAAGCATCATCTGGATCGAGCTGGCGGCGTCGATCGTCCGGGGAGTCGGGGGTGCGAGCACCTATGGAGTGAGGATTGTCCGCGACATCACCGACCGCCGGCGCGCCGAGGAACACCAGCGCCTGCTGTTTGCCGAGCTCAACCACCGGGTGAAGAACAGCCTCGCGGTGGTCCAGGGGCTGGCCCACCAGACCTTCAGGCCCGACCAGGTGCCGCCGGAGCTGATGCGCACGTTCGAAGGGCGGCTGACCGCTCTTTCCGCGGCTCACGACCTGCTGATGAAGCAGAGCTGGGAATCGACTCCGATCGCGAGCGTCATCGAGGCGGCGCTCAGACCGTTCGAAACAGGCGAAAAGCGGGTCGGCGCGAGCGGTGAAGAGGTTCTTCTGTCGCCCTCGGCCACCGTCAGCCTCGCGCTTGGCCTTCACGAACTCGCCACCAATGCCGCCAAATACGGAGCGCTCTCGAACGGGACCGGAGCGGTCGAGGTGGAATGGCGGGTCGACGGCGGGGATTTCGAGCTGGTCTGGACCGAGCGCGGCGGACCGCCGGTCGAGCCGCCGGCCCGAAAGGGCTTCGGCACTCGCCTGCTCCAGCGCGCCGTCGCGCAGGATCTCGGCGGTGCCGTCGAGCTCGATTTCGATCCCGGCGGCCTGGTGTGCACGATGCGAACCCGGCTGGAGTGCATCCGCGGCTAGAGCCGGTCCCGCGCTCTCGCAATGCGGCTGAGACTGGGCTAGCCGCAGCCAAATGAGCGCGCTCGACGTCTTCGTCATCACCTTGCTGCTCGGCGGCGGCGCGGTCGGCTTCGTCCGCGGCTTCGTCTACGAAGTGCTTTCGCTGCTCGCCTGGGTGGCGGCGATCGCGATGATCAAGCTGTTCCACGCACAGCTTTCCACCGGTCTCGGCGCAATCGTCGATACCCCGCCCGCCGCCGCGGTGCTCGCCTTCGCGCTGCTGTTCGTCCCGACCTTCGTGCTGGTGAAGCTGCTCGCCCGCTCGATCGGCGGGCGGACTCGCCGCTCGTTGCTCGGGCCCGTCGATCATGCGCTGGGCGCCGGCTTCGGGGTGGTCAAGGGGCTGCTTGCAGCAACCCTGTTCTTCCTGTTCGCCAATTTGACCACGGACCTCGTTTACGGCGCCCAGGCCGAGCGGCCCGAGTGGATGACGAGCTCGCGCACCTATCCTTTGCTCAACGCCAGCGGCCGGGCAATCGTCGACTGGGTTGAAACTCGTCGCAACGCGAACGAAGAAGCCCAGCAATGATCCGCCTCCACGACACCATGGCGCGCGAGAAGCGCGAGTTCGAGCCAGAAGATCCCAGCCGCATCACCATGTATGTGTGCGGGCCGACGGTTTATGGCCGCGCGCATATCGGCAATGCCCGGCCGGCGGTGGTGTTCGACACTCTGGCGCGGCTGATCCGCCACCATTACGGCCCCGACAGCCTGACCTACGCGCGCAACGTCACCGACGTCGACGACAAGATCATCGCCGCCGCCCAAGAGGAAGGCGTCGAGCCGTCGGTGATCACCGAGCGCTACGAGCGCCATTATCTGGAAGATACCGGCGCGCTCGGGGTCGAGCCTCCGACCCTCGCCCCGCGCGCCACCCAAAGCATCGCGCCGATGGTCGAGATGATCGGCAAGCTGATCGAGACCGGTCATGCCTATGCGGCCGAGGGGCATGTATTGTTCGATGTCACCTCCGACCCGGCCTATGGGATCTTGAGCCACCGCGACCGCGAGCAGATGATCGCCGGGGCGCGGGTCGAGGTCGCGCCCTACAAGCGCGATCCCGCCGACTTCGTCCTGTGGAAGCCGAGCAAGGAAGGCGTGATCGGCTGGGATTCGCCCTGGGGCCGGGGCCGGCCGGGCTGGCATATCGAATGTTCGGCGATGATCGAAAGCCATCTCGGCGAGACCATCGACATTCACGGCGGCGGGCTCGACCTCATCTTCCCGCACCACGAGAACGAGATCGCGCAGAGCCGCTGCGCCCATGGCGGGGCGGCGCTCGCCCGCTATTGGGTTCACAACGGCTTCGTCGACTTCGGAAGCGAGAAGATGTCGAAGAGCGTCGGCAATATCGTTACTCCAGCGCAGCTTCTGGCCCAGGGACATGATGGCGAGACTTTGCGGCTCGCCTTGCTGTCGGCCCAGTACCGGCAGCCGCTGCCGTGGACCCAAAAGCTCGTCGCCCAGGCGAAATCGACTCTCGACGGCCTCTACCGGGCGGCAGAGGATTGCGAGCCTTCAAAGCCGGATGCGGGCGTCCTCGACGCCTTGTCGGACGATCTGAACACGCCGCTGGCGCTGTCGCGGCTGGGCGCGCTCGACGATCCGGCGGTGCTGAAAGCCAGCGCCTCTTTGCTTGGGCTGCTCACCAAAAGCCGCGACCAGTGGTTCCGCGGCGGCGTTGACGAGGCGTCGGCGATCGAAGCCCGAATCGCCGAGCGTACAGAGGCCAAGAAGCGCCGCGATTTCGCCACCGCCGACCGCATCCGCGACGAGCTCAATGCCCAGGGCATCCTGCTTGAGGATTCCGCCTCCGGCACCATCTGGCGGAAAGAATGAACGCGCCGCCGCTCTATACGATGGAAATCCTGCGCCTCGCCGCCTCGCTTCCCGATCCGGTCGAGCTGGAGCGCATCGACGGGACGGCGACCGAGCGATCCTTAACCTGCGGAAGCACGGTCAGCTGCGTGGTTCGGCTGGGCGATGACAATCGGCTCGAGGCGCTCTCGCAAAGCGTCCAGGCCTGCGCCTTCGGCCAGGCTTGCGCATCGGTGGTTGCCCGTCAGGCCAGTGGCCGCGGCCGCGACGAAGTCGCGCTTGCCCTGGAACAGCTTTCGCAATGGCTTTCGGGCAATCGCGCCGAGCCGCCCGGCTGGCCGGGGCTCGAAGCGCTGGCGCCGGCGCGCTCGAGGCCAGGCCGCCACGGCGCGATCCTGCTTCCTTTCCGGGCACTGCTCGCGGCGATGGATAGCGCGTGATGAACCAGGCCGAGGCGGCGCAAACCGCGGCCGAGACCGGAGCGATGCTCGCCGACGTCGCCCTGATGCTCGGGGCGGCGCTGATCTTCGTCGCCATCTTCCGCCGCCTCGGGCTCGGAGCGACGCTCGGCTATATCGTCGGCGGAGCGCTCGTCGGCCCGCACGCGCTCGGGCTGATCCAGAGCCCCGAATCGATCCTCCAGGTCTCGGAGATCGGAATCGCGCTCCTGCTCTTCCTGATCGGGCTCGAGCTGAACCCGTCGCGGCTGTGGCGGCTCAGGAGCGATATCTTCGGGCTTGGCCTGATGCAGGTGCTCGCCTGCGGGCTCGCGCTCACCGCGCTGATCCACTTCGCGCTCGGCTTCAGCATCGAGGCGAGCCTCGCGCTCGGGCTTCCGCTCGGCCTGTCGTCGACCGCCCAGGTGATGCCGATGATTCGGGGAAGCGGCCTTTTGCACCGGCGCCACGGCGAGCGCGCCTTTTCGATCCTCCTGTTCCAGGACCTCTCGCTGGTGCCGCTGATCACCATCGTCGCGGCGATGTCGCGAGCCGAGGTCGATCCCGGCACTCCGACCGGCCTGACTCTGGCGATGTACACCGTCGCCGCGGTCGTCGGGCTGGTGCTTGCCGGCCGGCTGATCCTCAATCCGCTGTTCAGGCTGGTCGGCCATCTGGGCGAGCGCGAGCTGTTCGTCGTCGCCGGCCTGTTCGCGGTGATCGCAAGCGCGGCGCTGATGCACTGGCTTCACCTCTCGACCGCGCTCGGCGCCTTCATCGCCGGGGTGATGCTCGCCGAATCGCCCTACCGGCACGAGCTGGAAAGCGACATCGACCCGTTTCGCTCGATCCTGCTCGGCCTCTTCTTCGTGTCGGTGGGGATGCTCATCGACCTCGGGGAGGTCGCCGCCCAGCCGGCACTCGTGGCGGCGCTGGTCCTTGGGCTGATTGCCGTCAAGACCGTGCTGATCGCTTCGATCGGGCTATTGTTCGGAATGAAAAAGGGCCGCGCCCTGTGGATGGGGCTGCTGCTCAGCCAGGGCGGCGAGTTCGGCTTCCTGCTGTTCGCCCAGGCGGAGCAGGCGCAGCTGATCTTGCCCGAAGCCGCCTCGCTGTTCAGCGCGGTCGTCATCCTGTCGATGATCTCGACCCCCTTCCTGATGGCGCTCGCGAGCTGGATCAGGGCGAGGTTGCCGGAGGCCGATCCCGATCTGGACGGGCCGGAGGATTCGCCGGAGGGAAGGCTCATCCTCGTCGGCTACGGCCGCTTCGGCCAGACCGTCGGCCAGATGCTGATGGCCAAAAGAATCCCGCTGACCATCATCGACAGCAAGGCGGCGCAAATCGAGCTCAGCGAGGAGTTCGGGACCAAGGTCTATTACGGCGACGGCACGCGAATCGATTTGCTGAGGACTGCCGGCGCCGAGCAGGCGCAGGCGATCCTGTTCTGCCACGACGGTCTCGATCCGGGCCGGGAGAAGCTGGAGGCGATCATCGAGGCCTTTCCGCAGGCCCGGGTGATGGTGCGCGTGTTCGACCGGCGGCAGGTCGTCGATTTCGCCGATCTCGATTTGGCCCTGGTCCAGCGGGAGATGTTCGAAAGCGCCGTTCGAATGGGGCGCGAGACCCTGGTGCAGCTCGGAATCCCGGAGCGCGAGGCGTTGCGCGTCGAGCGGGAATATCGCGAGCGCGACGAGGAACGGCTCGAGCTTCAGAGCAGGACCGGCGACCCCCATTCGGGCAAGGAAAGGATGTTCGCGGTCAACCGGCCGATCGAGGAGGAATCGGCGGGCAGAAAGGGGCCTGTTCCCGATCCAGATGCTCCTCGATCGCGTTGAGGATCAGTTCGACCACCTGCTTGTGCGCGCCATCGCCGCTCTTCACCCGGATATGCGCCTCGGCATAAGCCGACCCGCGCTTTTGCGAGAGCCGCTCGAGAGTCCCCTTGCGGTCGTGGTTGCGAAGCAGCGGCCGGGTATCGCGCCGCCCGGTGCGCTCGGCGAGGACATCGACCGGAGCATCGAGCCACACGGTGAGCGCGCGTTCGTTCAACAGCTTTCGGGTGCGCGGATCGACAAAGGCGCCGCCGCCGGTCGCGATCACCCTGACGGTGCCGTCGACCAGCCGGGCGACGAGCCGCCGCTCGCCGTCGCGGAAGTCGGAATCGCCGTAGCGCTCGAACAGCTCTGCCGCCGAAAAGCCGGCGGCATCCTCGATCTCGGCATCGCTGTCGACGAACGGCAGGCCGAGGCGTTTGGCAAGGCGCCTTCCGACCGTCGACTTGCCGGCACCCATCAGGCCGACGAGGACGATCGGGCGATCAAGCCGCTGGGCAAGCTTTTGCATCGCCCGGGCCTATACAATCGCCCCGAAGGTCGGGCAAAAGCGGCCGGTCGTTAAGACCAAAGCGGGAGTGTTGATGTCGCGATCCGGAATCATTTTCATCGTCATTGTAATCATCCTTGCAGGAGCGCTCTGGTATCTGTCCAGCCGGGCCAGCGAAGTTCCGGTCCAGCCGATCGAGATCGACGTCAGTGATGAAGCCGCCCGCTAAACGCCTCCTGCTGGTCGGGATGGCCGCAATGCTGGCGATACCGGCGGTCGCCCAGGGCGCACTTGCGCTCCTGCCGGGCCCTGCCGCGCCGGCTGCGCAGCCGCAGCCCGAGGCCGAAACCGAGACTGAGGTCGTTGAAGTCGTCGAGGAGGAGACGGTCGAGACCAAGGCTCCGCCGCCGCCGGTCGAATATCCCACCCATGCGCGGCGCGATCCCTCGCTTGCCGGGGCGGTCGCTCCTTCGACCGTGGGTCTCGGGGCGGAGCCATGGGGCCAGGCGAGCGGCGCCTTTCTTTCGACGCTCCTGCGGCGAATGGATACGCCTCTTGCCTCGCGCTGGGCGCATATCGGCCTTCGCAACGCTCTTTTCGCCCGCTCGCCGCCTCCGGACGAGGTCAACCCGGTCGACTGGACGGCCGAGCGCGCCTGGCTTCTGCTTCGGATGGGGGAGGCGGATGCCGCGCGGATGCTCGTCGCCTCAGTCGATACCGACCTTTTCACTCCAAAGATGGTGCAGGTCGCGGTCCAGACCGCGCTTGCGAACTCCGATCCTTTGGCCTTGTGCCCTCTCACCGCGGGCATGCGGCGGGTCGAACCGACAATCCTGCCGCTCGTTTTGGCCATCTGCTCGGGCCTCAACGCGGAGCCGCAATCGGCCAGTGCGCAGATCGAGACGGCCCGCCGCCGCGGCCCGGTCGGGGGAATCGACCTGGCTCTCGCGCAGAAAGCCGTCGGAGCAACTTCGGACACCGGAACGGCGGCAGTGATCGAATGGGAGCCGGTGGAGGCGCTGACCGCCTGGCGCTACGGCCTTTCGACCGCAACCGGCATGAGCCCGCCCGAACGGCTGATCGAAAGGGCATCCCCGCAATTGCGGGCCTGGTATGCCCGCTCGCCGATGATCCCCTTTGCCGACCGGCTGGAATCGGCGCGGATCGCGACCGGCCTGGGTGTCTTTTCCTCGCAGGCGCTCAACGATTATTACTCGTGGATCTACGACCAGACCGACCCCAATGAGCTCAGCGCGAGCGATGCATGGCAGCTTCGGCTGGCCTTTGCCGCAAGCAGCCGCGACGCCCGTCTCGCCGCGATCCGCCATCTCCTGGCGGTCGGGGAGGGGCGTCTCCAGCGCGAGGCGTCGCGGGCGCTCGTCGCCGCAGCCGCGGCGCGGATCGATCCCGACCCGGAGCTGGAGGCGGACGCGCCCGAGCTCATCGCCTCGATGCTCGCCGCGGGGATGGACCAGCAGGCGGCGCGCTGGGCCGGGGCGATCGAGAAGATGAGCGACGAGCATGCCGATCCTGCCTGGGCTTTGCTCGCGCTCGGCGCTCCCGAGGGCATTGTGGCAACGAACGCCGGCCGGGTGAATGCGTTCATCAACCGCGACACCAGCCCCGGCCTCAAGCGAAGCGCCTTGCTCGTCGCCGGGCTTGCGGCGCTCGGGCGGCTCGACATCGAGACCGCGTCGAGACTCAATGCCCGCCACCGGCTGCATATCGGGCGGACCTCGTCGTGGAGCCGGATGATCGATGCCGCGGCTCGGCGCGGCCAAAGCGGAACGGTGCGCGTGCTGACCGGGACCGGGATGCAGGCGCCGGACTTTAAATCGCTTCCGTCGGCGCATCTGTTCCGGTCGGTCATGGCGCTTCGCAACACCGACCAGGATTTCCTGGCCAGGATGATCGCCGCAGAGGCGCTCGCGCGCACGTGACCCCGGCGTGACCCCGGCGTGACCCCGGCCGACGAAGCCCTGGTCGATCGCTTCCTCGACATGCTCGCCGCCGAGGCCGGGGCCTCGGCCAACACGCTTGCCGCCTATCGCAACGACCTCACAAAAACGGTCGCCGATCTTGGCCAGCCGCTCGGCGAGGCGGGCCGCGACGCACTCGGTGGGCTGGGGCTCAAATGGTCGAGCCTGGCCGCTTCGACCGTCGCTCGCCGGTCCTCGGCCCTGCGCCGCTTCTATCGCTTCCTTCTCGACGAGGGGTTCAGGAAGGACGACCCTTCGGACGCGCTTCCCAAGCCCAGGCTTCAACGGCCGCTCCCAAGGGTGCTGGGCGAGAGGGAGGTCGAGGCGATGTTCGAGGCTGCGGGGGCCAAGGCAGCGAGCGGCGAGCCGCTGGCGATGCGCAATCTCGCTTTGCTCGAGATGCTCTACGGCTCGGGCCTCCGGGCGAGCGAGGTGATTTCCCTTGCCCGAGGCGCCGTTCGCCAGGGCCAGCCGTTCCTGATCCTTCGCGGCAAGGGCGCCAAGGAACGGCTCGTCCCGATCTCGAGCCGGGCCGAGGTCGCGGTCCGCGACTGGCTCGAAAATGTGCCGGCGGCGAGCGCCTGGCTGTTTCCCGGCGGACGCAGGCACCTAAGCCGCGCGCGCCTGTTCCAGATCGTCCGCGAAATGGCTGCCGATGCCGGAATTGCCCCCGACAGGATCAGCCCGCATGTGCTCCGCCACGCCTTTGCAACTCACCTGCTTTCCGGCGGCGCCGACTTGAGGGTGCTCCAGGAGATGCTCGGCCATGCCGATATCGCGACGACCCAGATCTACACCCATGTCGATGCCGCGCGGCTGGTCCGGCTGGTGAACGAGAGACATCCGCTCGCGACGCGTTCTCGTTGACGCTCCGCCCTCTGGCTTCTACCTCCCCGTGCCGATGCTGACCTACCTCGATTTCGAAAAGCCGATCGCCGAGCTCGAAGCGCGCGTGCGCGAGCTCAAGGAGACGGCGGACAGCAGCGAGATCGACATCAGCTCCGAGGTTGCAAGGCTCGAAGCCAAGGCCGCCAAGCTGTTGACCGACACCTACGGCAGGCTCTCGCCCTGGCAGAAGGCACAGGTCGCCCGCCATCCCGAGCGGCCGCATTTCAAGGACTATGTCGAAGGGCTGACCGACGAGTTCATCCCGCTGGCCGGGGACCGGGCCTATGCCGAGGACCCGGCGATCATCGGCGGCTTTGCCAGGATCGGCGGCAATAGGGTGATGCTGATCGGTCACGAGAAGGGCGACGACACGGCATCGCGCCTCCGTCACAATTTCGGGATGGCCAAGCCGGAAGGCTATCGCAAGGCGATCCGGCTGATGAGGCTTGCGAGCCGTTTTAAGCTTCCGGTCGTCACGCTGGTCGACACCCCGGGCGCTTTCCCGGGCGTCGAGGCCGAGGAGCGCGGCCAGGCGGAGGCAATCGCCCGGTGCACCGAGGAGTGCCTTGCGGTGAAGGTGCCGCTGATCGCCGCCGTCGTCGGCGAGGGCGGCTCGGGCGGGGCCGTGGCGATCGCCACCGCCAACCGGGTGGTGATGTTCGAGCATGCGATCTATTCGGTGATCTCGCCGGAAGGCTGTGCCTCGATCCTGTGGCGGACCGCGGACAGGGCAGCCGATGCGGCCGAAGCGATGAAGATTACCGCCGCCGACCTTTTGGCCCTGGGGGTCATCGACCGGATCGTTCCCGAGCCGATCGGCGGCGCTCAACGGGACCCGGGAGCGGCGATTTCGACCCTGAAGTCGGCCATCCTCGAGGAGCTGGCCGACTGCTCGGCAATGGAGCCGGCGCAGCTGGTGAACCAGCGAAGGGAAAAGTTTCTCGCCATCGGCTGAGCGCCGCAGGAACCGGCCCGGTCATCTGCCGTTCAAAACCGCAGCGTAATCTTGTCCCCCCAGAAAGAGAGGGAAATGTATGCGAAAAGCGCTGCTGTCGGCTTCCGCCGCCGCACTTGTCCTGACGTCTTCGGCCGTCACTGCCCAGAACCCGGTCCGGACGCTCGACCCCCGCCTGGTCGCCGAAGCGCAGCGCCAGCACCCCGAGCTGGTCCAGGAATATGGCGGCGCAGTGACCGACCACCGCGGCGCCTATGTCGATTCGGTCGGCCATCGGGTCGCGCAATTTTCGGGAGTAGCCGATCCCCGCTCGGCCTACAGGTTCACGTTGCTCAATTCGGCGGTCGAGAATGCCTTTGCGGTGCCGGGCGGCTATATCTACCTGACCCGGCAGCTGATGACCTTGATGAACGACGAATCCGAGCTCGCCTTCGCTCTCGGGCATGAGGTCGGCCATGTCGCTGCCGGCCATGCCCAGTCGCGCCAGCGGGTCGCCCAGCGAAACTCGATCGGCGGCATTCTGGGAGCTATCCTTGGAAGCGTCGTCGGCGGCGGCTTCGGCAGCGTGATCGCCCAGATGACCCAGCAGGGCGCGGCGCTTCGGACCCTGAGCTATTCTCGCGAACAGGAATTCGAGGGCGACGTCTTTGGACTGCGCTACATGATGGCGGCCGGATATGATCCGGCCGGCGCCGCCGGGATCCTTGCCACGCTGACCCGCAATACGGCGCTCGAGGCGCGGACTCACGGGCGCGACAACCGGCAGCTGCCGGAATGGGCGAGCACCCACCCGATGAGCGAAAACAGGATGCAGCGCGCCGCCGCCGAGGCCCGGCGGACCGGGCGCCTGGGCACCGGGATCACCAACCGCGACCTCTTCCTCGACCAGCTCGACGGAGCCTATGTCGACGACGATCCCGAGCAGGGGGTCATCGATGGGCGGAGCTTCACCCACCCCGACCTCAAGATCCAGTTCACCGTCCCGGTCGGCTATCTGATGCAGAACTCCAGCCGCGCCGTTTCGATCTCCGGCTCGGCGGGCAAGGCGCAATTCGGCGGCGGGCGCACCAACGGAACGCTCGAGAATTACGTGTACACGGCTCTCCAGGAGCTGGCGGGCAACCGGCGGCTTGCGGTTCCGCCGCCGCGCAGGACCACCGTCAACGGAATCCCCGCGGCCTATACGATCACCCGGACGAGAACCGGTTCGGGAATGGTCGATGTCGGGATCATCGCCTATCAATGGGCGCCGGGGACCATCTATCATTTCGTGATGCTGACCTCGCCGGGATCAGGCTTCGGTCCGTTCGGGCCAATGGTCGGCTCGATTCGAAAGATAAGCCCAACCGAGGCCGCCACCATCCGGCCGCGGGTCATCGACGTGGTGACGGTCCGCCCGGGCGACACGATCGGCTCGCTCGCCGGCCAAATGGCCTATCGCGATTTCCAGCTCGAGCGCTTCCTGGTCCTCAACGCGCTCGCGCCGAACGCGCAGCTAGTTCCCGGCCAGAAGGTGAAACTGGTCGTGTACGGAAGCCGGGAAGCCTGACTTCAGGCGATTACATATAGGTGCTGACAGTGGTGGAAAGGTTGGTCCACATGCCGCCCGCGCCGCCGCCGAGCGCTGCAAGAGCGCCCATCATCGCGATGACGATCAGCGACGCGATCAGCCCGTATTCGATCGCAGTCGCTCCCCGCCGGTCGGCGAAAAGCCTGCGCAAGTTCGTCCGGATAGCGCTCACGCCACCCTCCCCTGGTCCATGTCCACGCCGGCAGAAATACAGAGGCAAAGTTAACAAGTTTTCCGCCCGGCGCGGTTAACGGCGGATCATGATTCCTGTGGGCCCTGGTCTTTTGGGCCGGAGGGAGTCCAGGCGGCGAAGTGAAGCAGCTCGAACTGCTCGGTCGTCCGCTCCGGCTCGCCTCGGCGGAAATCCTGCTCGGCGGCCGCCAGCGCCGCGCGCGTCAGCGATACCCTCGGGCGGGCGGTGAGGATGTTGGTTGCGCCCATTTTGCGAAGGTCGGCGACGAGCGCCCGGAAATGGCGATAGGAGACGTTCACCCGGTCGATGTCGACGACCGGCATCGCAAAGCCGGCCGAGCCGAGCAGCCCGGCAAGGGCCGCCGGCTCGACCCGCGGATGGACGTGCGGGCTCGCCGCGCCGGTCGCGATGTCCGCCGACCGCATCGCCTGCCGAAGCCTCGGCAGCGTTTCTCCGCCCGGCATGGCGCCGATCAAAAGCGAGTCCGGCCTGAGCAGAAAGCGCAGCCTCAGAAGCGCTTGCGGAAGGTCGTTGACGGTGTCGAGGGTGCCGGGCGCGACGATTAAATCGAAGCTGCCGGGCTCGAGGTCGAGCTCGTCCTCCCTCACCTGAAGGCCGCCCGCCGCTTTTGCGAATTGGCAGCCCGGGTCCATCGCCGTGACCCGTCCGGCGAATTCACCGAGCATGTCCGGCCATCGCGGGTCGGGCGTTCCGATCAGCAAAGCGGAGGAAAAACTGTGCCTGACGGTCGCGAGCCGGTCGAGAATGTCGGTGAAGGCGCGCTCGTAAAGGAACATCGCCGGACCCGCCCGGAACGCGCGGTCGCGCCTCAGCGCTCGGGCGTTCATGTCGAAGAGCTCGGCCACGCGCCCGCTTGTGCGCTGCAGGATCGTGCGCGACAAGGGAGGGGATGCAGATCACGAGCGCGGCGGCGCGCCTGTTTGGATATGTCGTGGACTTCGCGCTTCCCGCGCGCTGCGGGGGATGCGGAACCATCGTCGACGAGGTCGAAAGCTTCTGCTCCGATTGCTGGGCTAAGCTCCACTTCCTCGGGCAGGGGGGCTGCCGGCGATGCGGCCTGCCGCTCGAGGCGACCGACGCGCAAACCTGCGGCGCCTGCCTTGCAAGGCCGCCGCGGCTCGACCGGATCCGGGCGGCGGTGGCCTATGACGAGATCAGCCGATCGATCGCCCTGCGGCTCAAATACGGGCGCAAGGTGGCGCTCGCCCGAACCATGTCGAGGTATATGCACCCGCTGATCGGGGATCTTCCAGGCGAGGCCGTTCTGGTGCCCGTCCCGCTCCACCGGACCCGGCTGTGGAGCCGCGGCTTCAACCAGTCCGCGATCGTCGCCCGGGAATTGTCCCGGCGAACCGGTGTTCCGCTGGCCGTGGACGCGCTTTTGCGGGTCAAGGCAACGCCGCCGCTCAAGGGACTGAACCTCCGCCAGAGGCGGCGAACCGTCGCGGGCGCGTTCCAGGCCGGGCCCAAAGCGGATCTTGCCGGGCGAATTGTCGTTCTTGTCGACGACGTGCTGACCACGGGGAGCACCGCAAATGCCTGCGCAAGGGTTCTCAAGAAGGCGGGCGCGGCGCGGGTGGAGCTGATCAGCTGGGCGAGGGTAATCGGGCCCTCGCAAGTCCATTTTTGACGGAGAAGATGTGGCTGGAATCGAGATCTACACCAAGACATTCTGCGGCTTTTGCTGGCGGGCGCTGGAGCTGCTGGATTCCAAGGGCGTGGATTACGAGGAACATGTGATCGACCAGGGCGGGCCCAGGCGCGAGGAAATGATCCAGCGGGCAAACGGCCGCTCGACCGTCCCCCAGATTTTCATCCACGGCCGCCACGTCGGGGGCTGCAGTGATTTGCTCGCGCTCGAACGCGAGGGAAAATTGGACGAGCTGATCGCCGCATGAGCGCCAGGATCGCGATCTTTCAGTCACGCACCGGGATCGACCCGTCGGCCAATGCCGAGGCTTTGGTCGGCGCGGTCGACCAGGCCGCCGACGGCGGCGCCAAGATGCTGTTCACCCCGGAGATGTCGGGGCTCCTCGACCGGGACACGAAACGCGCAGAATCGAAGATTCGCGCGCCCGAGGAGGACGAGGTCGTCGCCGCCTGCCGGGAGGCCGCGAGGCGGCGCGGCTTGTGGGTTCACCTCGGCTCGGTCGCGGTGGCGGCAGGCGAGGGCAAGCTCGCCAACCGTAGCTTCGTGATCACACCCAAAGGCGAGGTCCGGGCCACCTACGACAAGATCCATTTGTTCGACGTCGACCTGCCGACCGGCGAGAGCTGGCGCGAATCCAGCGTCTATCGAGGGGGGTCCCAGGC
>DATKAY010000113.1:0-3352 GCA_035514495.1 Sphingomicrobium sp.
CAGCATGCGGCAAAGCTGATCCGCGACAGCATCAACCCGTCCTACCAGGCGTTCGCCAGGCTGTACGAGACCGAGCTTGCGTCGAAGTGCAGGCAGACCGTGGCGGTTTCGGCGCTTCCGCAGGGCGAGGAATATTACGCCTATCTGGTCCGCAGCTACACGACCACCGACATGACCGCCGACCAGATTCACCAGCTCGGGCTCAGCGAGGTCGCTCGAATCCGCTCGGAGATGGAGACGGTGGCGACAAACGCCGGTTTCGCAAGCCGCGAGGCGATGATCGCCGACATGCGCACTAACCCCAAATGGTACGTGACGACGCCCGAGCAGCTGCTGAAGGAAACGGCGCTGGTCACCAAGACGATCGACGGCAAGATGCCCAGCCTGTTCACCAGGCTTCCGAGGCTTCCTTACGGAATCCGGCCGATGGCGGCGGCGACCGCGCCCGGCGACACCACCGCCCGTTATCAGTCGGGAAGCCCGGATGCCGGAATCGCCGGCTTCTATTTGGTGAACACCACCAAGCTCGACCAGCGGCCGCTGTGGGAAATCCCGGCGCTCAGCGTCCACGAGGGGGTTCCAGGCCACCACATGCAGATCGCCCTCCAGCAGGAGCTCGAGCTTCCCGACTGGCGCAAATACGGCACCTTCTTCACCGTCTTCGTCGAGGGTTGGGGGCTCTATTCCGAGCGGCTCGGGATCGAGATGGGCCTGTATGACACGCCGCAAAAGGACATGGGGCGTCTCGGCTATGAGATGTGGCGGGCAGCGCGGCTCGTCGTCGATACCGGCATCCACTCGAAAGGCTGGACCAAGGACCGGGCGGTCGCGTTCATGAAGGACAATACGACGCTCACCGACGCCAATATCGACGCCGAGGTCAATCGCTACATCTCCAACCCGGGCCAGGCGCTCGCCTACAAGCTCGGCGAGCTCAAGATCCGCGGGCTGAGGACGAAAGCCGAAGCCGAGCTTGGCGACAAGTTCGACCTTCGCCGGTTCCACGATGCGGTGCTTGCGCAGGGCTCGGTGCCGCTCGACGCGCTGGAGGCGCAGATCGAGGCCTGGATCGCCGCCGAAAAACAGCGCGGCTGACCGCTCGTAAGGGGGCGTTGGAGGGCCTCGGCCAGGGCCTGGCTCGTCCAGCATTTAGGTTCGATTATCAGAACGCGGGGGCAGGCGACGGTTTCAAAGGCCACAGGTGGAACCGCTCGGCAAAGCGTTCGTTCGTTGCGCAGCCACAACAGGTGTAAACAGGGAGCAAGACATGGTGGACCCCGATCGTCGCGAGCCCGACACAGAGCATATTACCGTCGTCGAACGCGACAGCGGCGGAGGAGGCGGAGTCCTCGCGATCGTCCTTTTGATCATCGTCGTTCTCGTTCTTCTCTGGGTGTTCCGCGACCAGCTCGGTTTGACCAGCGCGGATACCGGAGCGGACATCGACGTGCCCGAGCAGGTGGATGTCAACATAAACCAGAGCTGATGCGGCGGGGCGCGGGTGACCCCCCTTGCCTCCGCCCCTTCGGCATCATCGCGCGCGGCAAGGCGAGTTCCGCGCGTGACGGGCGCAGTTTCCCGAAACGGGGGACTGCGCCCGTTTGAGTTTGCGCGCCGCTGCGATTAACGCCCAGAGCCATGAGCGACGCGCCTTCCTACATGAGCGGCTTTGGCGGCCATTTCGAAACAGAGGCTGTGGACGGAGCGCTCCCGAAAGGGCGCAATTCCCCGCAGCGGCCGGCATTCGGGCTTTATGCCGAGCAATTGTCCGGCAGCGCCTTCACCATGCCGAGGCACGAGAACCGCCGAAGCTGGCTCTACCGGATGCGCCCGACCGCCGATCACCGGCCGTTCGAGCGCTACGACGGAGCGCCGCTGTTCGGCGCTTCGGCGGACAGCGAGCCGCTCGCCCCGAACCGGCTGAGGTGGGACCCGCCGAGCGATATCCCGGAGGGCAAGGACTTCGTCGACGGCCTTGCGACGATGCTCCAGGCGCGCGGGCCCGAAGCGCTCGAGGGTTGCGCGGTGCACCTGTATCGGGCCGACCGGTCGATGGAGCGGCTGTTCGTCGATTCCGACGGCGAGCTTGTGATCCTTCCCCAGCAGGGCGGGCTGCGAATCGAAACCGAGCTTGGCCGGCTCGACATCGAGCCGGGCTGGATTGGACTGGTCCCTCGTGGAGTGAAGTTCCGGGTGGTCCTCAGAGACGGACCCTCGCTCGGCTATGTCGCGGAGAATTACGGGCTTCCCTTCCGGCTTCCCGACCTTGGGCCGATCGGCTCGAACGGGCTCGCCAACCCGCGCGACTTCGAAACCCCGACCGCCTGGTTCGAGGACCGGGACGAGGTCACCAAGGTCGTCCAGAAGTCGCTCGGGCATCTATGGGCGACGAGCCTCGACCATTCGCCGCTCGACGTCGTCGCCTGGCACGGCAATTACGCGCCCTGGCGCTATGATCTTTCCCGCTTCAACGCCCTGGGCACGATCAGCTTCGACCATCCCGACCCGTCGATCTTCACCGTCCTGACCAGCCCTAGCAATGTGCCGGGCCGGGCCAATGCCGATTTCGTCATCTTCCCGCCGCGCTGGATGGTGGCCGAGGACACGTTCCGGCCGCCCTGGTTCCACCGCAACGTGATGAGCGAGGCGATGGGACTGATCTATGGCGATTACGACGCCAAGGCCGAGGGTTTCGCGCCCGGCGGCCTGTCGCTCCACAATCTGATGAGCGGCCACGGTCCCGACCTCGAAAGCTGGAAGAAGGCAAGCGAGGCGCAGCTCAAGCCTCACAAGGTGGAAGGAGCCCTGGCCTTCATGGTCGAGACCTGCTGGCCCTACCGGCCGACCCGCTTCGCCCTCGATCGGGCCCAGAGCGATTACGATCTGGCCTGGGCCGGTTTCCCGAAGGCGAAACTTCCATGAGCGCGCTCGACGAGACCCACGATCCCGCGCTCGCCAGCTGGGTCGCCGGCGCAGCCCCGGGCCGGGACTTTCCGGTGCAGAATTTGCCGCTGGGGATTTTCTCGGAAGCCAAGGGGCGCCGCAGGCCCGGCGTCGCGATCGGCGATTACATCCTCGATCTCTCCGGAATTTGCGAATTGTTGGACGAGGAGTGGCGCGCGGATTTGTCGCAGCCGGTCCTCAATGCCTGGCTGTCGCGGGGAAGCTCGGCGCATCTTTCGCTTCGCCAGCGTCTTTCGGAGCTTCTGATCGACGAGCGCTATCGCGACGATATCGAGCCGCGGCTGATCGGCCAGAGCGAGGTGCGGATGCACGTGCCGTGCCTGATCGGCGACTATACGGATTTCTACGTCGGGATTCATCATGCGACCAATGTCGGCAAGCAGTTCAG
>DATKAY010000114.1:0-3025 GCA_035514495.1 Sphingomicrobium sp.
CGCCTATATCCTGAGCCACGGAGCCGACGGGTTGCGCCAGGTCGCCGAGGATGCGGTGCTCAACGCCAATTACGTCCTTCGCCAGCTCGAGGACGTGCTCGACGCTCCGTTCGCGAAGAGCGGCCCGTGCATGCACGAGGCGATCTTCTCGGACCGCGGCTTTGCGGGCGGATTGACGACGCTCGACCTCGCCAAGGGACTGATCGACGAGGGCTATCACCCGATGACCATGTATTTCCCGCTGGTCGTCCACGGGGCGATGCTGATCGAGCCGACCGAGACCGAATCCAAGGCGGCGCTCGACCAGTTCATTGCCGCGATGCGCGACCTCGCCAGGCGCGCCAAGGCGGGCGATGAAAGCCTCAAGGCCGCTCCGGTCCATGCTCCGCGGCGCCGGCTCGACGAGACCCTGGCGGCACGCAAGCCGGTGTTGGTCTATCGTGAGCCGCAGCAGGCGAAGGCGGCGCAATAGCCATGAATGCGGCAGCGACTGCGCGTTCCGCCCCGGCGGCGCTCAGGAACCGCGAGCCGATCGCCGAGATCCTCGAACAATGGTTGCCCGAAGAAGGGCTGGTGCTCGAAGTCGCAAGCGGCACCGGCGAGCATATCGTCTATTTTGCCGAGCGTTTTGCGAGCCTCGAATGGCAGCCGAGCGACCTTGACGAGGAGGCGCTTGGATCCATCCGCGCCTGGCGGGCGCAATCGGGGCTTTCCAATATCCGCGAGCCGCTCGTCCTGGATGCGGCCGAACCGGACTGGCCGCTCGATCGCGCCGATGCGCTGGTCAGCATCAACATGGTCCATATCAGCCCCTGGACGGCCGCGCTCGGGCTGCTCGACGGAGCCCGGCGGGTGCTGAACGAAGGGGCCCCGCTGATCCTTTACGGCCCGTGGATCATGCAATCGGTCGAAACCGCGCCGAGCAACCTTGCCTTCGATTCCGACCTTCGCCGCCGCAACCCGGAATGGGGGCTGCGCAAACTCGAGGATTTCGCCGCAGAGGCGAAAGGCCGGGGCTTCGGGTTCATCGAGCAGCGGGCAATGCCGGCCAATAACGCGATGCTCCTGTTCAAAAAGGGGACAGCCCCGACATCGCGTTAAACCAATGCTTCACCCAATTGGTATATCGGCGTTGCAATGGACGAGAGTGCGCCCATTCAGAACCGGCGGCATCGCCGTTCGAACGTGCTTATGAAAGCGACGCTGGAGCTGCCCGGCGATCAGCTCAATGTGGTGCTGCGCAACCTGTCGAAGGACGGAGCTTTGGTCCAGGGCGACAGCCTGCCCGCCCAAGGCAGCCAAATTGTCTTTCACCGCGACGGGCTGAGCGTTTTGAGCCTGGTCGCCTGGTCGCATTGCGGCTTTGCCGGCCTGCACTTCGACGAACCGCTTCAGCCCGAGGAGATGCTCCGGCACGTGCCCAGGCCGAAAGACCGGGCCGAGGCGCCGATCGTCCGACGGCCGGGCTTTTCATGCAAGCCGCTTACTGCGGCGGAACGCCAGCTGATCGAGCAATGGGTGGAATGTTCGAGCACGCACGGCGATTGAAAAAGCTAGCGCTCGCGAGCGTTCAGCCACTCCACCAGCCCGGCCAAAGCAAGCACCGAATTGAAGCCGATCCCGAAGCTCTCGCCATCGTTCCAGCGAACGACTCCGCCCTGCGGGGGGAGACCGGGAAGGGTCGCCGTGACGTCGCCGCCGACGGTCAGCGGCTTTGCGCTCTCGACCTTGATTCCGCCCTGCGAAATGTTGAGCACGTTCACCCGATGGAGAATCGCGCCTTCGCGAACGAAGCCGACGCAGCGCACTTCGACCCTCGGCATTCTCGGCCGGGGGCCCTCGCCGCTGGATTTGAGCAGGTCGAGCACGTCCACCGGTGAGTCGAAGGTCAGTCCGGCGTCGTTGCCGCGAACCCAGTTGACCAGGCCGGCGACCTGCTGCCCTTCCTTCAGTTCGATCCGGATCTTCTGTTTGGGCGCGAGGCCCGAATAGGCGCGGATCAGCGCCCCGCCGGCCGAGATGTTCTTGACCAGGCAAAGCTCGCGGCGGCCGCCGATGACGATCGCTCCTACTCGAAACAAGGTGAGGTGGCGTTCCTCTTCGCGCCTGTCCTGATCCACCGGCGGATCGGAGGACAAAGAATAGACCGTGGTTTCGACTGGCAGCTGTTCCAAGCTCTTTCCCCGCGAGGCCGTCGGGCACCCGTTCGGCCAATTCTTTGCCTGCAAGGCGTTACCAAGTGATTGAGCCTTCGGACTGTCTAATCCGTATCGGGGTAGGTTGCCGCGACGAAATAAAGGCCGTGGGGCGGAGCATTGAAGCCGAGCGCGGAGCGGTCGCGGGCGTCGAGCGCTTGTCTGATGTCGCCGGGAGCCCATTGGCCGCGGCCGACCAAAGCGAGGCAGCCGACCATCGAGCGCATTTGGTGGTGGAGAAAGCTGCGGGCCGCCGCTTCGACCCGGATCTCATCGCCCTTTCGCTCAACCTCGAGGCGATCGAGCGTCTTCACCGGACTTTGCGATTGGCAATGGGCCGAGCGGAAGGTGGTGAAATCGTGACGGCCGACAAGGTGCCTGGCCCCCTGCGCCATCGCCTCTGCATCGAGCGCGGAGCCAATGTGCCAGGTTCGGCCTCGGTCGAGCGCCGGCGGCGCTCGCCGGTTGAGGATCCGGTACAGATAGCGGCGGCCGGTGCAGGAAAATCGGGCGTGCCAGTCGGCGGGAACCGGGCGCGCGCAAAGAATTGAAATGGGGCTTGGGCGGACGAGCGCGTTGAGCCCGTCGCGAAGCCTCTCCGCGGTCAGCGCCTTGTCGATCTCGACAGGGCTGCTCATCGCCAGCGCGTGCACTCCGGCGTCGGTCCTCCCGGCGGCGTGGAAGGTGACAGTCTCGCCGGTCATCCGGGCAAGCGCCTCTTCGAGCGCCTGCTGGACCGACGGCCCGTGGTCCTGGCGCTGCCAGCCCATGAACGGGCCGCCGTCATATTCGATAATGAGGTGCCAGCGAGTCACTTCAGGACCGTGCCC
>DATKAY010000115.1:0-2016 GCA_035514495.1 Sphingomicrobium sp.
CGTTGTCGAAGCCGGTCGGCGGCCTGTCAACCGCCGATGAGGGCGGCGCTACCATCCCTGCCGCTCGCCGTCTCAGCCGATTGCGACCTCGTGACGGCGAGCCCAGTCGGTGAGCGACCGGCGAAGGCTCTGCGGCGGCCGTGCGAGCCACTGGTCCATCCGGGAACGGATCGCGGAAGCGTCGAGCGAGCGCACCATCGCCTTGACCGGGCCGACCGCCGCCGGGGTGATCGAGAAGCACTGGGCCCCAAGACCGATGAGGGCCATGCATTCCAGCGGCCGGCCGCTCATCTCGCCGCAGACCCGGACCGGCTTTCCGGCGGCCGTTGCGGCGTCGATGACGCGCTTGAGGAAGCGAAGGATCGCCGGGCTCAGCCAGTCGTAGCGTTCCGCCAGCCGCGGGTCGCCGCGGTCGGCGGCGAACAGGAACTGGGTGAGGTCGTTGGTGCCGATCGACAGGAAATCGAGCCGCGGAAGCAGCTGGTCGAGCATTTCGGCAAGCGCCGGCACTTCGAGCATCGCCCCGAACTCGATCCGCTCGGGAAGCTCTCGATTGCCCTGTTTGGCCCATCCGACCTGCTCCTCGAACAGGGCGCGGGCCTCCTCAAATTCCCAGGGCTCGGAAATCATCGGGAACATGACCCTGAGCACCCGCCCCGCCGCGGCCTGGATCAGGGCCCGGGCCTGGGCCTTCATCAAAGTCGAGCGGTCGAGCGAAAGCCGAAGCGCCCGCCATCCCATCGACGGATTTTCCGCTTCGTCGGCGCCGCTCGACAGATAGGGCAGGGCCTTGTCGCCGCCGATGTCGAGAGTTCGAAAAACGACCGGCTTGTCGCCGGCTGCATCGAGCACCCGCCGGTAGAGCCTCAGCTGGCTCTCGCGGCCGGGAAGGGTCGCCGACACCAGGAACTGGAACTCGGTCCGGAACAGGCCGATCCCGTCCGCCCCGGCAAGCTCCAGCGATGCCGCGTCCTCGGCGAGGCCGGCGTTGACCATCACGCTGACCGGCAGGCCGTCGATCGTCTCGGCGGGCAGCGAACGGACCGCCTCCAGCTCGGCGCGCCGCTTCAGGCTGAGCGCCATTCGCTGGTCGAAGCTGCTCAACAACGCCTTCGAGGGCCGGATGATGACGCTTCCGCTTGTTCCGTCGACCAGCACCGGATCGCCTTCTTCGACGATGTGGCGAGCGTCGGGCAGGCGGCCGACCACCGGGATCCCCATGGCGCGCGCGACGATCGTCATGTGCGCGGTCAGCGAGCCTTCCTCGAGCAGGACGGCCTTGAGCCTTCGCCGGTCGTATTCGAGCAGCTCGGCCGGCCCCAGGTTGCGCGCGACGAGGACGGTGTCCTGCTGGAGGCCGGTCTGGGCGGCTGTCCCCATTCGCCCCGACACGATCCTCATCAGCCGGTTGGACAGATCTTCGAGGTCGTGCATCCGCTCCTGGAGCAGGGGATCGTCGATCTCGCGCATCCGGGCGCGCGTGCGTTGCTGCACCCGCTCGATCGCGGCTTCGGCGGTCAGGCCGGAATCGATCGCCTCGTTGATCCTTCGCGACCAGCCCTCGTCATAGGCGAACATCCGGTAGGTTTCGAGGATCTCCTCATGTTCGCCGGTCCCGAACTCGGCCTCGCGGGTCATGTTGTCGATCTGCTCGCGCATCTTTCGGAAGGCCCCGTAGACACGCTCGCGCTCCGCCTCAATGTCCTCCGCGACCGTATGCTCGACGATCACCCGCGGCTCGTGGCAGACGGCCAGCCCCTTGGCCATTCCGGCCACCAGCTTGAGGCCTCCGAGCCGAAGCGGTCCGGCGCTACTGAGCCGCCCGCGGCGGGCGCCGTCGACCAGCCTTGCATTGGCGATGAGCTCCGAAATCACCATCGCCACCGTCTGCAGCGCCTCGATCTCGACATCGTCGTAGCGGCGCGGATCGGCGTGCTGGACGGCAAGCACCCCGACCGGGCTCTCCCGGTAGATGATCGGAACGCCGGCGAAGCTGTGGAAATGCTCCTCTCCGGT
>DATKAY010000116.1:0-21608 GCA_035514495.1 Sphingomicrobium sp.
CATCGAACGCCAGGCCACCTTCTTCGATGTCATCCGCGGCGCCAACGACCGCATTAACCGTTTCAACCACAGCCTGATCGAGGGCGCCCGCCAGGGCAGCCGCGAATGGGCCGACGTCGGCCGCCGCTTCGTCCACAACCCCACTGACTTCGTCGGCGTCTTCGAGGCGATGTCCGACGCCGTCGGCAACGCCCAGGCGCGCAACCTGGCACTCGTCCGCGAATGGGCCGACGACGCCGCCCAGGCGCAGCGCGAGACGCGCGAGGCGCTCTCCCAGGGCCTCGTCGACGCTCGTGAGGTCGTGCAGGCCGTTCAGCAGAACGGCGCCGGCATCCTCCGCCGCCGCGAAAACGGCAAGACCGCGAAGCAGTCCGCCAGGTCTTAAACCGCCTGCCGCAACGTTCTATACCGTCTCTGTCGTACGACGTAATTTCTCTGTTGTACGACGTAATTTTTTCACTGGTAGGCCATTTCAACCCGATCTTGCCCTATTATGTATAGCGATCTGTTATCCTGCCCGTTGAATCCGTAGATTCGTCAATACTTATTAGGGAGAGGTACTGGGAGACATGCACACACTTACGCGTTATTGGACGCTATCCATTCTTGTGGCTTTCGCGGCCGCTGCCGCCGTAGTCCTGCTGGCGTTCGGCTCCAGCGACCGTGCCGGCGCCGTCACCGGCACCGTGGACGCCACACAGGGCCAGGTCAACAACATGTTCGTCGACACCGACACGAGTTTCAACGCGCTCGGTAGCGTCGGCGGGACCGGCCAGTTGCAGGGGCCAGTCAACGAATGCCTCGGCAACGTTACAGTCGGCACCACCTTCGACGTCGACATCGTCATGGACGAGTTCCACATTAACGACGGCGTCTCAGGCGCCCAGGCCAACGTTAACTTCGACGGCACCAAGGTGCAGGTCACGGCCTATGCCCTCCCAGCTAATGCCATCGACTTCACCACGGGCGGGAGCGGCGGATTGACGGGGGCGCCTACGCTCCCCGATAACAATGGGCCGTTCGTTCCAGCGTGGGGCAACTTCGGCGCCCCCGGCAACGGCGAGATCATCCTCGCCCGCCTCACGTTTGAGGCCCTGGCTCCAGGTATCACGAACATCACTCTCTCCAACGACGTCATGGTCGCTGGCGACGGGGCCACGCCGCTGCCCGTCATCAACCTGGTAGGCGGCACCATCGCCATCGGCGAGGCCTGCCCCAGCGCGGCCACGCCGACACCAGTCCCCGTGACCGATACGCCCACGCCGGTCCCGACCGCATCACCCACGCCGGTCCCGACCGCATCACCGACACCGGTCCCGACCGCGTCGCCGACGCCGGTCCCGACTGCATCGCCGACGCCGGTCCCGACCGCGACGCCGACGGCCACGCCAACCGCGACGCCTACGGCTACGGCTACACCCACGGCCACGCCAACGGCTACACCCACGGCCACACCCAGCCCGACAGTCGTGGCTGAGACTGAGACGCCTGCGCCGACCACTCCCGGTGAGTGCGACGGCGATGGCTACACGGCCGAGCTGACCTCGCCGACAGTCCCGAACGCCAGCGACACGTACGTCTACGTCATCGACGGCTGCAAGGAAGGCCCCGGCGAAGAGATCAGCCACATCGAGATCAGCGGCTGCTGGTCCAAGGACGACATCAAGAGTGTCACCGCGAGCTCAGGCAACGTCGAAATCATGAACGACGGCACAATCAAGGTGGAGCCGCTTTCGGACGACGACCTCCCGCTGACCGTCACCATCGTGTTCCACGAGAGCTACACCAGCGCTGAGGACCAGGCCGTGGTCTTCGTGAAGACCGGTGGTGGCGCTGAAGACGGCGTGCACATCGACGTCGCAGGCCCCACCTGCGAGACGCCGACTCCTACACCTTCGCCGACGCCAACCCCGACGCCAACTCCGACGCCAACTCCGACACCGACACCGACGCCGACACCGACGCCGACGCCGACACCGACACCGACGCCTCCGATCGAACCTCCGCCGATTGAGCCGCCTGGATTTGATTTCCGCGACGAGGTCTTGCCGTGGATCGACGACGGCGGCCCGACGGAGCAAGGCGATGACGTTGAGGATGAAGACGAGATCGTCGACGAATCGGAGCTCAACGGCGAGGTCACCATAGACACTGGCGTGACCAGCGGCGCCGACCCGACGGCATGGGACCCGATCGGGATCGAGCGCATGCCCGACAGCCCGGGCAACAGCGAGGAGCCGGGCTCTCCGTAACAAGCCCCGTCGCAAGCAGGTGGCGGCCGGCCGCTCGCCTTGCTAGCGAGCCCCCATGGCCGACCAGAAAAGCGATTCCGTCATCGACACGCCGTTCGATGCGGCTTTGTCCGAGCGCTACCTCGTTTATGCGCTATCGACGATCACCGCCCGCTCGCTTCCCGACGTCCGCGACGGGCTGAAGCCGGTTCACCGCCGGCTGTTGTGGGCGATGCGCCTGCTTCGCCTCGATCCCGCCGGAGCCTTCAAGAAGTCGGCCCGGGTCGTTGGCGACGTGATCGGCAAATACCACCCGCACGGAGACCAGTCGGTTTACGACGCGATGGTCCGTCTCGCGCAGGATTTCGCCCTCCGCTACCCGCTTGTCGACGGGCAAGGGAATTTCGGCAATATCGACGGCGATAATGCCGCCGCCTACCGCTACACCGAGGCGCGCCTCACCGCGATAGCCATACAGCTGATGTCGGGGGTGGACGAAGGCACCGTCGATTTCAGGCCGACCTACAACGGGGAAGAAGAGGAGCCGGAAGTTTTTCCGGGCCTGTTTCCCAACCTGCTCGCCAACGGCGCGAGCGGGATCGCGGTCGGGATGGCGACGTCGATTCCGCCGCACAACGTCGGCGAGCTGATCGATGCCGCGGTCCATCTGATCGACAATCCCGGGGCCGAGCCCTCGGCGCTGATGGATTTCGTCGGCGGGCCCGACTTCCCGACCGGCGGGCTCCTCGTGGATAGCCGGGAATCGATCGCTTTGGCCTATGCGACCGGGCGCGGCTCGTTTCGACTGCGCGCCTCGGTGACGCAGGAAAAGGAGAAGGGCGGCGGCTGGCACCTGCTGGTCACCGAAATTCCCTATGGCGTGCAGAAAGGCAAGCTGATCGAGCAGATCGCCTCGCTGATCGCCGACAAGAAGCTTCCGATACTCGCCGACGTGAAGGACGAGAGCGCCGAGGAGATCCGGCTGATCCTGGAGCCCAGGAGCCGGACCGTCGATCCGGACCTGCTTCTCGAAAGCCTCTACCGGATGACCGATCTCGAGGTGCGCTTCCCGCTCAACCTCAACGTCCTCGATTCGACTCGAACGCCGCTGGTGATGAGCCTGAAGGAGGCGCTGGCCGCCTGGCTCGACTTCCATTTCCTGGTGCTGGTCCGACGGAGCAGGGTTCGGATAAGCAAGATCGACGACCGGCTGGAAATTCTCGAGGGCTTGCTGGTCGCTTTCCTCAATCTCGACCGGGTGATCGAGATCATCCGGACGCAGGACGAGCCCAAGCCGGTGCTGATGGCCGAATTTTCGGTTTCCGACCGCCAGGCGGAGGCAATCCTCAACATCCGCCTGCGGTCGTTGCGCAAGCTAGAGGAGATGGAGATCGGCCGCGAGCGCGAGGCGCTTTCAAAGGAACGCGAGGAGCTCGCCAAGCTGGTCGAAAGCCCCGCCCGTCAGCGCAGCCGGCTGAAGAAGGACCTCCAGTCCGTCAAGGCGAAGTTCGCCGACGAGCGGCGCACCCGGATCGAGGAATCCGCCGCCCCGCGGGAAATCGACTGGTCGGCGATGATCGAGAAAGAGCCGATCACCGTAATCCTGTCGCAGCGTGGCTGGATCCGGGCGATGAAGGGCCATGTCGACCTGTCCGAGCCGCTCAAATGGCGCGAAGGCGACGGCCCGTTCCTCTCCTTCCACGCGCAGACGACCGACCGGCTGGCGCTGTTCGCCGACAACGGCCGGGTCTATACGCTGTCCGGCGACAAGCTTCCCGGCGGGCGCGGCTTTGGCGAACCGGTGCGGCTCCAGATCGACCTCGAGCCCGAAGTCGAGATCGTCAACCTGCTGGTCGTGACCCCAAAGATGAAGCTTCTCGTCGCCTCGTCGGACGGCCGCGGCTTCATCGCCTCAGGCGAAGCGACCCTCGCCGAAACCCGCAAGGGCAAGCAGATGGTCAATTTGAAGCCCAAGGCGCGCCTGGTCGTCGTCCGTCCCGTTCCGGAAGGCGCGGATTCGGTCGCGGTCGTCGGCGAGAACCGCAAGCTGCTGGTGTTCGCGCTTTCCGATCTCCCGGAGCTGGCGAGGGGGCAGGGGGTGATGCTTCAGCGTTATCGCGAGGGCGGGCTTTCCGACGCCATCACCTTCACCCTGTCCGACGGGCTGAGCTGGATGCTTGCGGGCGACAGCGGGCGGACCAGGACCGAAGCCGATCTAGGCCCCTGGCGCGCCGCTCGCGGGGCGGCCGGGCGAATGCCTCCAACCGGCTTTCCCCGGACCAACCGCTTTTCGCGACCCTGAACAGGCGCCGGTTAACCGCGATTCCCCAAGGCGGTTGTGAGGGCGCGGATACCTGGAATTAACTTCCGCCCCTTCATACGGGCGTCCATGCAGGCTGCTCAACAGCGTGAAGGGGAAAACACCCGGGCGCGCCGGACAGGAGTGTCCGGCGCTTCGCCTGCTTTGGTTGCCGCCGACGACATGGCGCTTCTGAGCGCGCTTCCGATCGCCGCGGCGATAGTGGGGCGCTTGCCGGACGCATCGCTGAAGGTTCTCGCCCATAATTCCCGTTTCGTCGATGCGGTCGCCCGGTCGAGCTGCACGACCGTCGACTGGGACCAGGCCGATTGCCTGCAGGCCGGTCCGGTGGCGGAGCTGTTCGAGCGCTATTTCGCCGATCCGCTGGACGACGGGGAGCTCGATTTCAGGGACGGCGAAGGAGTCGCGGCCCGCTACCTGCGGATCAAGCTCGCGCCCTTGCCCAAGGGCGGTGGTTCGATGCCGCGATGCCTGTTGAGCCTGGTCGACCGGACGGTCGAGGTGCAGGCGGAACGCTCGCTCAGGGCGGAGATGCTTCGCGACAGCCTCACCGGCCTTCCCAACCGCCTCGCCTTCACCGAGGAAATCGAGCGGTCGGGCAAGGATTCCGGCGAGGAGCATCAGCATGCGGTGCTCGTCGTCGATGTCCTGCGCTTCAGCCGGGTCAACGAGAGCATGGGGAGCATCGCCGGCGACGAGCTGCTCATCACCCTCGCCCGACGGCTGATGTCGGCGCTTCGCGGCGGCGACATTCTTGCCCGCACCGGCGGCAACGAGTTCGGCGTGCTGGTGTCGCTTGGCCGGGGAATCGAGGATGCGCTGACCGCTGCCGCCCGAATCCAGGAGGTGATGGCGGCGCCGTTTCGAATCTCCGACCTCGACATCCGGATCGAATGCGCGATCGGCGTGGCGATGATGCAGCCGTGGAACGATTCCGAGGAATTGTTCCGCAATGCGCAATTCGCGGTCAAGCAGGCCAAGCAGACCGGAAAACCTCAGATCTACGAGCCCAAGGAAGCGAGCCTCGCGAGGCGCCGCTTCTCGATCGAGACGGAGCTTCGCCGGGCGCTGGATAAGGACCAGCTCACCTTGTTCTACCAGCCGCTGATCGACCTGAAATCCGGCCGGGTCGCAGGCTTCGAAGCGCTCGCCCGCTGGACCCACCCCGACCGGGGCAAAATCTCGCCGGCCGAGTTCATCCCCGTTGCCGAGGAATCGGGCCTCATCCTCCAGCTTGGCCGCTGGGCGATGGACAAGGCCACCCACACATTGGCTGACTGGGACAGGCAGGCCGGCAAAAAGCTGCCGCTTTACGTCGGAGTCAATCTCTCGGCGATCCAGGTGGCCCGCGACGATATCGCCAACGTGGTCGAAAGCGCCCTTCGCTCCAGCGGCCTTGACGGCGACCGTCTCGCTTTGGAGCTGACGGAAAGCTCGATCGTCCAGGACCCGGTTCGGGCAACGCGCGTGTTCGAGGCCTTAAAGTCGCTGAACACGACCGTCGCGATGGATGATTTCGGGACCGGTTATTCGAGCCTCGCCTATCTTCAGCGCCTGCCGATCGACGTTCTGAAGATCGACAAGAGCTTCGTTTCGGGAATGATGGTCGATCCGGACTCGGTGGCGATCGTTCGAGCGGTCCTCAGCCTCGCCGAAGCGCTCGGCATGTCGACGACCGCGGAAGGAATCGAGTCGGTCGAGCTGGCGACGACATTGACGGCGCTCGGCTGCGCAAGCGGGCAGGGCTATTATTTCGCAAAGCCGCTCGATCCTGCGGCGGCGATGGACTATTGGAAGTCGCGCCAGCGCGCCTGAAGCGCCCCCGCCTAACGCGGGTCCTGCAGCGCCTGTTCGACGATCCGGTCGAACTCGGCGCCGGCGGGAAAGCCGGCCTCGATCCACTTCTCCTCGATCCGCCTCAGGGTGCGCGAGACGATCGGCCCCTCGGGCAGCCCGCGCTTGATGAGCTCGCCGCCGCCGATCCCCAGCCTTGGGGGTTTCCAGCCGGCGATCTTTTGGGCGTCGTCGGGGCGGCTTGCGAGAAGCAGCCGGTCGACGGTGCATTCGACCCCGGCAAGATAAGCGGTGGCGCGAGGGTCGGCGGCGATTTGCGGATCGGCGGCGCATTTCGCCCGCTTCTTCGCCTTGTTCGACAGCCTGAGGCGCGAGGCGACCTCGCCCGCAACCTCGGGATCGCCTGGAAGGAGCGCGGCCAGGCGCCGAATCGGATCGCCCTCGAGGCCGGCCGAGCGCTCGCTATCGACGAGACCTTCGAGCTTGTCCCAGCTTTCCCGGCCAATCTCCGGGATGACCGGCTTCAGAATCGACCTTTCCAGCATGATCCGGACGGCCGCGGCCGGATTTTCCACCGACAACAGTTTGAGCAGCTCGTCGGCTATGCGTTCGCGCGACAGCGCCATCAGGTCGTTGGCGCGCTCGGTGCAGGCCTCGAGCGCCGCTTCGTCCGGCTCGTCGCGCCCGAAGCGCGCGTGGAAGCGGAAGAAGCGAAGAATCCGCAAATGGTCCTCCGCGATCCGTTCGAAAGGATCGCCGATGAAGCGGACGTGGCGCGCCCGAAGGTCCGCGAGGCCGTCGAAATAATCGAACACCTCCCCGCTCGCGGGATCGGCCATCAGCGCATTGATGGTGAAATCGCGCCGCGCCGCATCCTCCCGCCAGTCGTCGGTGAAGGCGACGGTGGCGTGACGGCCGAAGGTCTCGACGTCGCGCCTCAGCGTGGTCACCTCATAGGGATGGCCGGCGCTCACCGCGGTCACGGTGCCATGCTCGATACCGGTCGGGATAGCTTTCAGCCCGGCCGCCTGGAGCCGCTCGACGACTTTCTCGGGCCTCAGTCTGGTGGCAAGGTCGACATCGCTGACCGGAAGATCGAGGAGCGCGTCGCGAACCGCGCCCCCGACATAGCGGGTCAGTCCTTCGCCGGCGCCAAGAGCGTCGAGAAGCTGGGCGAGGCCGGGCCGTCGGCGCCAGCGGCGGGCGTCGATCACCGCGCCCAACGCAGCCGCCGCGAGAGATTAACCAGCATGGCCGCGCTCGCCCCCCAGATTCGCCGCTCGTTCCATTCTATCTGCCAGTAGCGGCGCTGGCGGCCCGCGAAAACAGCCGTCTCGAGGCGATGGTTCGACGGATCGAGAAGATGGACAAGCGGCGCCTCGAACCAGTCGGCGACCTCGTGGTCGTGAGGAGTGAGCCGAAGGTCGGGATCGACCACGCCGACGACCGGGGTCACGACATAGCCAGTGACGGTGCGATATTCGTCGAGCGAACCGGCGATGGTCACCGCCGAGGGATCGAGATCGAGCTCCTCCTGGGCTTCCCGCAGGGCGGCCGAAAAACCATCCTCGCCCGGGTCGATCCGGCCGCCGGGGAAGGCGATCTGGCCGGCATGGGTGCGCAAAGTCTTGGTCCGGACGGTCAGGATGACTCCCGGCTCCTCCCGCTCGGTCAAGGCGATGAGGACCGCCGCGGGGATCGTGGCAAGCGCCCTTGCCTCGGGCAGATCGCCCGCGATCATCGCCTCGGAGGGCGGAGCGGCGAGCGCGGCTCGGAGGCGGTCGACCAGCGTCATCGGCGGGCTGTCAGCGAGAAGAAGCAGCCGTCGCTCCACAGCCCCGGCGGATCGCCGCCTTCCGCCAGCGCGATTTCGGCGAGCTCGTAATAGACGGGCCGGGCGAGCTCGGCTTCGAGGCCGTGGCGGACCAGCACCCGCGGCGAGGTGCCGCTGGCCCCCTCAACGACCGCGAGGGGGTGATCCTTGCCGACCACCAGCGCATCGCCGCTGTCGAGGGCCAAAGCGATCCGGCGGTGCCGCCCTTTTCCCTCGCTGGTCATCTCGATTGCCCTGAAGGCGGTCGATTCGACGTCGATCCCGAGCTTCTCGACGGGCGTGACCAGCACATGGCTGCCGTCGGGCTCCTTACGAAGGATGGTCGCAAACAGCCGGACCATGGCCGGGCGGGCGATTGGCCGCCCGTCATGGTGCCAGCTGCCGTCGCGGGCGATCCGCATTCCCGAATGGCCGCAATACGGCGGGTCCCAGCTTTCGACCGGCGCCAGTCGCCGTTCGGCAGTCAGCCCCTCTAGGTCGGACAGGCTCAGGCCCGTCAGCTGGATCGGCGGTCGGCTCTCTGGCATCGAGCGCCGGATTGCGTTGGTTCGCAGGCAATGACAACTAGGCTGACATGGCACAGGCCCGAACAGCAATCGTCACCGGGGGTGGAAAGCGCGTCGGCGCCGACATCGCCGCCGCTCTTGTCGAGCGCGGCTGGACGGTGATCGCCCATGTCCGGGCAAGCGGCGACCCGGTTCCAGCGGGCGCGCAAGCGGTCGTCGCCGAGTTTGGCGAGCCGGACTGCGCCGAGCGGATTTTCGCGGCCGCCGAATCGCTCCCGCCGGTGCGCCTGCTGGTCAACAATGCGTCGCGTTTCCAGTGGGACTGCCTCGACGAATTCAGCGTCGAGGAATTCGATGCCCATATGCACGTCAATGTCCGCTCGCCGATCCTGCTGACGAAGGCGATGGCCGGCCGCCACCAGGGCGGCGATTCGCTGATCGTCAACATCCTCGATTCGAAGCTTGCCGCGCCGAACCCGGATTTCCTCAGCTACACTGTCTCGAAACAGGCGCTTTTAGGCTTTACCGAGCTTGCTGCCCGGGCGCTCGCTTCGCGGGGAATCAGGGTCAACGCAATCGCGCCCGGCCTGATGCTGAGGTCGCCGGGCCAGTCCGACGCAAACTTTCGGGAAATGCACAAGCGCAACCCGCTGGGCCGGGGAGTCACTACGGGAGATGTCGTGGCGGCGCTGGATTTCCTGATCGCGGCCGGGACGGTTACCGGCGAGGTGCTGACCATCGACGGCGGCCTGCGATTCGACGCGCCGGGCCGTGACGTGCAATTCCTGTAAGCCGTGATGGACAAGCCAAAGCTCACCGGCCTGGTTCCCGACAGGCTCCGGCCGCGAAGCGCCAAGATCTTCCTGGATTCGCTCGAGGTCGTCGCCGACATCGGATTTCACGAATTCGAGATCGGGGCGCCGCAGCGGCTTTTGGTCAGCGTCGAGATCTGGCTCCAGGAGGCCGATGCGCCTGCCCGAGACGATCCGGCGCTGGCGTGGGATTACGATTACGTCCGCACCCAGGTGAGGGAGCTGGCAGGCGAGCGCCGCTACAATCTGCAGGAGACTTTTGCCGAAGCGATCTATTCGAGATTTGCCGCGATGCGTGGAGTCAAAGCGCTTCGAATCACGACGTCGAAACCGGATATCTACGAGGACGCCGAGGCGGTTGGGATCGAAATCGCCTCCTTCGAGGGGCCCGGCCGTTGAACGACGACCCCGCCGGTTGGAACAAAAGCCCTTGCGCCATACTTGTTGCGGCAATAAGGAGGCGCGCAACTGGCCATGAGACTTTAGTACATGGCCAGCTTCCTATTTGACGACGGGGCGATAGCAGGGGAGCCCGGTCCAGCCGTGGCCGATCACGGGGTGTCGAGGAGAATTGTGCGTTAATGGCTTACGCCCAAAAAAAAGAGCTCAGCGGCAATCGCACATTGGCGATCGTCATCGTCGTGGTCATCCAGTTCGTGCTGGGGTACACGATCGTCACGGGGCTCGCTTACAATGTGATCAAGCAGACGGTCGAGGATCTGAAGACCTTCGACGTCGAAGAGGAGCCGCCGCCCCCCGAAGAGCCGCCGCCGCCGCCGCCCGAGCAGCCGCAGCAGCCGCCTCCGGTGGTCACTCCGCCGCCGATCGTGAGGACCAACGTCACTCCGCCGCCGGTCATCCGGCAGGTCCAGGAAGCGCCGCCGCCGGTAATCACGCCGCGGGCTCCGCCTGCGCCGCCTCCGCCGCCACCGGCGAAAATCGTCAAGGCGCAGAGTGCCCGAGGCGATCTCCAGAGGCTGATTTCGGGCGACGATTATCCGCAGGATGCGCTTCGCAACGAGGAAACGGGCGCAGTCACCGTAAGGCTCGCCATCGGAACAGACGGCCGGGTCAGCGATTGTACGGTAACCAGCTCGAGCGGTTCGCGCTCGCTCGATCGGACAACCTGCCGGATTCTGAGAAGCCGCGCGCGTTTTACCCCGGCCCGGCTCAGTAACGGTGAGCCGACGACGGACACTTTCGTTCAGAGAATCAGGTGGGTCATTCAGTGATGGACCCGGTTAAGCACTTCAGCAGAGGAAAGTAGGCGACTATGTCATTTCTCCAATTCACAGTAGCAGGGTCAGTCCTGTCCGGGGATAACCCCTACGGTCTCTGGCCGGCGCTTCAGCAGGGCGGTGTGATCGCTTGGGCGGTGTTCATCCTCCTCGTCGGGATGTCGATCATCTCCTTCTACATCCTGTTCACCAAGCTGATGCAGCAGCAGAAGATCATCAGCCAGGGCAACAAGGTTCGGTCTAGCTTCTGGAACTCCAACAGCCTTCGCGAGGCATCCAAGAAGCTCGACGAGAAGAGCGCCTATCGGGCGATCGTCGACGACGCGCTTGTCGCGCAGGACCAGCACGGCAAGCTGACCGATCCGATCGATCAGCACGACTGGATGGCGAACAGCCTGGCGCGAAGCCAGGGTGCGATCGGCTCGCGTCTCGCTGAAGGCCTCGCCTTCCTCGCGACGGTCGGATCGACCGCTCCGTTCATCGGCCTGTTCGGCACCGTCATCGGCATCTACCGCGCGCTCATCAAGATCGGCGCGGCCGGCCAGGCGACCATCGACACGGTCGCGGGCCCGGTCGGCGAGGCCTTGATCATGACCGCTCTCGGCCTGGTCGTCGCGGTTCCGGCGGTGCTTGCCTATAACTGGCTGATCCGCCGCAACAAGGCGATCATGGAGGACCTGGCTGCCTTCACCAACGACCTGCACGGCTATCTGATGTCGGGCGGCGCGGTGAAGCCGGTGTTCGCCACCGAGCGCACGACCTCGGGCTCGCGCACCGGTCCGGCGACCACGACCGCGGGCAATCCCGGCGGGCGTCAGCCGGTCCGCACGGGCGCGACCCAGACCGGCAGCGAAACGCCTCCGGCTTGAACGAGTTGAACGACCGGCCCGCGACGTGCGCGGGCCGGTCATTCCAACCCGAAAGATGAAAGTGCAGACCAATGGGCATGAGTGTAGGACCAGTTGACGGCGACGAAGACGACGCCATCTCCGACATCAATGTCGTGCCTCTGGCCGACACGATGCTGGTCATGCTGATCATCTTCCTGATCGCGGTCCCGGTGGTGATCCAGACGGTGCCGGTGCAATTGCCGAACGTTCGCTACGAAGCGACGACGACAAAGCCGGAAAACGTGTCGCTGACGGTCCGTGGTGACGGTCAGGGCGGCTGCGAAATCTACTGGAATCTCACGCGGGTCGACAGCGAAGATCTGCTTAACCGCGCGGTTACCGCTCTCGAAGACCAGATCGAGAATGTCGGCGGAGTCGAGAATCTGACCGAAGAGACCATGCCGGAAGCGCATATCCGAGGCGACATCGATACGCCGTACAAGTGCATCGGCGGCACCATTTTCACGATGCAGCGTGCTGGTTTTGCGCGGATCGGCTTCATTTCCGAGCCGCCGCCCCAGTCCGGCATCCGCGCCCTGTAAGGAGTATTCGCGATGGGTATGCAGACAAGCGGCGACAATCCGCAGGGTGAGCCGATGATGGACATGAACATCGTTCCGCTGATCGATGTTCTGCTGGTGCTCCTGGTGATGTTCATCATCACCATCCCGATCCAGACTCACGCCGTTAAGCTGGACCTGCCCCAGGACCAGGCGAACCTGGAGCCGCCGCCGATCGAGCCGACCAAGAACAAAGTCGTGATCACCCAGGCCGGCGAAATCCTGTGGAACGGAGCCGCGGTTTCGACTCAGCAGCTGCGGCTCTATCTCGATGCGACCCAACAGATGGACCCGACGCCGGAGCTCCACCTGCAGCCGGAGCCGACCGCTCGTTATGGGCTGGTCGACGAGGTGCTCGCCATCACCAAGCGCGCGGGCGTCGAGAAGATGGGCTTCGTCGGGAATGAGGCCTACGCGACCTTCTAGCCGAAAATCGCAGCTTTCCTCTGCGAGGGCGGCCATCTCGGCCGCCCTTTTTCGCTCCGGCTTTCACTGGCGCTAGAAGCATGGCCGTGCCATTCAGCCCAACACAATGACCCAGGCGCCCGACTTTGTACCCGATTTTGCGGTAGTGATCCTGGCCGCTGGACAGGGCACACGAATGCGCTCGGACACGCACAAGGTGCTCCACCCGATCGCGTCGCGGCCGCTGCTCCTTCACCTCCTCGACAATGTCGAAGGCCTCGGAGCGCGCAAATGCGTCGTCGTCGTCGGCAAGGGCCGCGACCAGGTCGAGCGCGCGGTCAATGGGCGCGACGTGTCGGTGGCCTATCAGGATGAGCAGCAGGGCACCGGCCATGCAGTCCTCCAGGCCAAAGCGGCGCTCGACGGCTATGGCGGCGCGGTGCTTGTCCTCTACGCTGACACGCCCTTCGTGACGGCCGCCACCCTGACCCGGATGCTCGAGCGGCTCGACGGCAAGGACGGGCCCGGCGTGGTCGTTCTTGCCTCCAGGCCGGAAGACCCGGCCGCCTATGGCCGGATCGTGCTTGGCGAAGGCGACCTAATCGAGAAGATGGTCGAGTTCCGCGATGCCACTCCCGAGGAGCGGGCCTTGCGCCTGTGCAATTCGGGAATGCTCGCGGTTCGAGCCCCCGACCTGTTCCGCTGGCTGGGCAAGGTCTCGAACGACAATGCGGCGGGGGAATATTATTTGCCCGACATCGTCAACATCGCCGCCGCCGAGGGGCGCGAGGCGGTAGTCATCGAAGGCAATCCCTTCGAGACAGCCGGAGTGAACAGCCGCGCCGAGCTCGCGCATCTGGAGCTTGAGTGGCAGCGCCGCCGGCGCGAGCAGGTGCTTCATGAAGGCGCGACCCTGATCGACCCCGAAAGCGTCTGGTTCGCTTATGACACCAGGCTCGGCCGCGACGTTACCGTCGAGCCGCACGTCGTCTTCGGCCCCGGGGTCGCGGTCGCCGACGGAGCGACGATCAAGGCGTTCAGCCACATCGAGGGAGCGATGATCGGAGCGCGCGCCTCGATCGGTCCCTTCGCCCGGATACGTCCCGGAAGCAGCCTTGCCGAAGGCACGAAGGTCGGCAATTTCGTCGAGCTGAAAAACGCCAGCGTGGCGAAGGGCGCCAAGGTCAACCATTTGTCCTACGTCGGCGATGCCGAGGTCGGCGAGGGCGCCAATATCGGCGCCGGGACGATCACCTGCAATTACGACGGTTTCGGCAAGTACCGGACGGTGATCGGGGCGGGAGCCTTCATCGGATCCAACACCGCTTTGGTGGCGCCGGTGACGGTCGGGGACGGGGCGGTGGTCGGGGCCGGGTCGGTGATCACGTCCGACGTTGAGCCGGACAGCCTGGCGATCGAGCGCAACGAGCAGAAGGGCGTCGCCGGTTGGGCGCGGCGGTTCCGGGAGCGAATGACGAGAAAGGCCGCCGAATAGGATGTGCGGGATTGTAGGAATTGTCGGCAAGGAAGATGTCGCCCGGCGCCTGTTCGATGGGCTCAAGCGGCTCGAATATCGCGGCTATGACAGCGCCGGCATCTGCACGCTGGAGAGCGGCGAGTTCGAGCGGCGCCGGGCCGAGGGGAAGCTCGACAATCTGGGTCGCGAGCTCGAATCCAGCCCGCTTGTCGGCACTGTCGGGATCGCCCACACGCGCTGGGCTACGCATGGAGCGCCGACCCTCGGCAATGCGCATCCGCATATCGTCGGGCCGGTCGCCTTGGTCCACAACGGGATCATCGAGAATTTCAAGCCGCTCCGGGACGAGCTGATCGCCGAGGAGCGCAAATTCGAGAGCGAGACGGATACCGAGGTGGTGGGGCATCTCGTCGCCCGTGAAATGGAAAGCGGGGCGAGCCCGGAAAAAGCGGTCGCGCAAGTGCTTCCGCGCCTCGAGGGCGCCTTCGCAATGGCCTTCCTGTTCCGCGACCATCCCGACCTCGTCATCGGCGCCCGAATGGGTGCCCCGCTGACGGTCGGATACGGAGATGGCGAGAATTATCTCGGCTCCGATGCAATCGCGGTCGCGCCCTGGACCCAGGAGATCGCCTATCTCGAAGAGGGCGACTGGGCGGCCGTCTATCGCGACCGGATCGAGATTTTCGACAAGGGCAATGCCCGGGTCGAGCGCGAAATTGTCGAGTCCGGCGCTTCGTCGGCGCCGGTCGAGAAGGGCAATTACCGCCATTACATGCAGAAGGAGATTTTCGAGCAGCCGGTCGTGGTCGCCCAGACTCTCCAGAGCTATGTCCGCCCGTTCGAGGGCAAGGTCGCGCTTCCCGACATCGATTTCGACCTTGCCGCGATCGAGCGGCTGACGATCGTCGCCTGCGGCACCAGCTATTATGCCGGGCTGGTCGCCAAATACTGGATCGAGCAATTCGCCCGGGTGCCGGTCGATATCGATGTCGCCTCGGAGTTTCGATACCGCAACCCGGTGCTTGAGCCGGGCGGGCTTGCGCTGTTCGTCAGCCAGTCGGGCGAGACCGCCGACACGCTCGCGGCGCTTCGCCACGCCCAGGCCGAGGAGCAAAGAATCGCGGTGGTCGTCAACGTCCCGACCAGCTCGATGGCGCGCGAGGCCGACCTGCTGTTGCCGACCCATGCCGGGCCGGAAATCGGAGTGGCCTCGACCAAGGCCTTCACCTGCCAGCTTGCGGTGCTCGCGGCGCTCGCCGCCAATCTCGCCTGCGCCAAGGGCCGGATGACTGGCGAGCAGGAAGCGCAGATCGTCGAGCATCTCCAGCAGGCGCCGGCAGCGCTCAATGCGGCGCTCGGCCATGACGACGACATCGCCGAAATGGCCCATTTGATCGCTGCTGCGCGCGACGTGCTGTATTTGGGCCGCGGGCCCTATTACCCAATGGCGCTTGAAGGCGCTCTAAAGCTCAAGGAAATCAGCTACATCCATGCCGAAGGCTATGCCGCCGGCGAGATGAAGCACGGGCCGATCGCACTGATCGACGATGCCGTCCCGGTCATTGTCCTCGCGCCCTCCGGGCCGCTGTTCGAAAAGACGGTCAGCAACATGCAGGAAGTGCGCGCCCGGGGGGGAAGGATCGTCCTGATCAGCGATGCCAAGGGCATCGCCGAGGCGGGGGACGGCTGCCTCGCGACGATCGAGATGCCCCTGGTTCACCCGCTGATCGCACCGATCGTCTACGCGGCGCCGGTGCAGCTGCTCGCCTATCACACGGCGGTCATTAAAGGCACCGACGTCGACCAGCCGCGCAACCTCGCAAAGAGCGTCACCGTCGAATAATCAGGCAGCCGGGCGCTCGTCTCGAAGCTCCGGTTGCGCAAAAGACTGGCAATCTCAGGGGCTTCCTGTATCCTCCCGGCAGGTCGGAGGCCCATAATGAATTGCCTGACGCCGCCGGGGCTGGATCGGTGCGGGAGTGACAACGCCCATGTGGCGGCATTCCGCAGAGACGGTTTCGCCATCGTCCGCGGCCTGTTTTCCTTTTCCGAAATCGCCGGGATCGCGGCCGCCGTCGACCGGCTGTATGGTGAAGGTATTGCCCATGGGCAAAGCTTTCGTCACGGCAACCTTTTCTATGATGTGGCAAACGGTGCTGGGGGCCGGCCCCTGGTTCGGATGGTCCAGTGGCCGTCCTATCACCAGCCCGTCTTGAACAGCCTTCGGCTCGACAACAGGATCGCCCGGCTGCTCGAGCCCCTGATCGGGCCGGACCTCAAGCAGATCATCAATCAGGTCCACTGGAAGGCGCCCGGCTCGCTCGGCGACTTTGCCTGGCACCAGGACAGCCGCTCGCGCCGGCCTGCCTGGGCCTATCGCAACCTCGGCGGCTCCTACGTCCAGACCGGCCTGGCGATCGACCCGCACGGGCCGCAAAGCGGCGGGCTCCGCTTCATTCCGGGCAGCCACCGGCGCGGCGACCTTGGAATGGATTGCTCGAAGAAGGCGCTCGGAAGCCCGCTGATGGACGAAATGCTGGAGGAGGTCGGGCTGTCCGCGGCCGATTCGGTCGGGATCGAGCTCGATCCCGGCGATGTTGCGCTGTGGAGCCCCTATCTCGTCCACGGATCGGGCGAGAACCGGTCGAACCACAAGCGGCGCTTCTGCATCAACGGCTATGTCCGGGCCGAGGATTGCGACCGCGGCGAATGGGCGTTCAGGGATGGACTTCCAATGCCCTTCGGCCAGGCGCAGGCGCTCGTTCATTACGAGCAATTGTACGAGCGCCCCGAACCCCATTATCTTTAGCGGCGTGAAAGTCGCCGGCGGATGCCATTGCGGAAGAGTCCGCTTCGAGGCCGAGCTTTTGGACCCGCCGGTCCCGGCCCTCGACTGCAATTGCTCGATCTGCGCGAAGACCGGATATCTGCACGTCATCGTCCCGCATGAGCGCTTCGAGCTGGTCGCAGGGCGGGATTCGCTGTCGAGCTATCGTTTCGGGACGGACGCAGCCGAGCATCTTTTCTGCGGGCATTGCGGAGTGAAGAGCTTCTACCAGCCGCGCTCGCACCCGGATTCGTGGAGCATCAACGGCAATTGCCTCGATCATCCGGTCGAGCTTGCGATCGAGCCGTTCGACGGGCGCAACTGGGAAGGCTCGAAGGCGGAACTCGACGGGCGCAACGGCGGCGGCTAGGTCGCGCCAATGCACCGCCCGCTCCGGCTGAGGCTCGACAGGGCCGCGCTCCAGCACAATTTCCGCTGGCTCGAGCAGCGTGCCTCGGTTCCGGCGGGCGCCGCGATCAAGGCCGACGGCTATGGCATCGGCGCCCGCGAGACGATGCGCGCCCTCTACGATGCGGGCTGCCGGACCTTCTTCGTGTCCACCTATGCGGAAGCCGAGGATCTCGGGCCGGTGCCGGGCGATTCGTCGCTCGTCGTCCTCCACGGGGTCGGTCGGGACGAAGTCGAGGAGGCGCTGAAGTCCGAGGCTCGGCCGGTCCTCAACAGCATGGCCCAGGTGCAAAGGTGGAAGCAGGTCGCACCCGACCGGCCGGCGGACGCGATGCTCGATACCGGAATGAACCGGCTCGGGCTGAAAGCAGGGGAGCTCGACGTGCTCGACGGGCTGACCATCGACACCCTCCACAGCCATCTCGCCTGCGCGGACGAGGATTCGGACATGAACGGGCGCCAGCTGCGAGCATTTGCGCAAGCCGCCGGATCGGTCCCGGCCAGGCGTTATGCGATCGCGAACTCGGCCGGAATCTGCCTCGGGCGCGACACCAGCTTCGATCTTGTCCGTCCGGGGCTGGCGCTCTACGGCGGCATTCCCCGGAGCGAGGCCGAGGGATCCATCCGCCAGGTCGTCCGGGTCGAGGCGCAAATCGTCCAGCGCCGCACCGTCGGGCCGGGGGAAAGCTGCGGCTATGGAGCGATCTTCGTCTCGCCGGGCGGCACCGAGGCGGCAATCGTCAATATCGGCTATGCCGACGGATATCTGCGCGGCTTTTCGTCGAGCGGGAGCGGTTTTGCGGGCGAGTTCGCGCTGCCGGTGCTGGGCCGGGTGTCGATGGACCTGGTCGCGCTCGGTTGCGATGCGGCGCCACAGCTGGAAGAGGGCGACTGGGTCGAGATCGACTATGCTTTGCGTTCCGCCTCGGCCGCAACCGGCCTCAGCCAATACGAGCTTTTGACGACCCTTGGTTCGCGGTTCGAGCGGGTTTGGAGCTAGGCCCGGGCGGCACAGTCTTCGGCTCGTAGCGGCACAAATCGGCGATCACGCACCGCCAGCATTCCGGCACCCGCGCCTTGCAGACATAGCGGCCGTGAAGGATCAGCCAGTGGTGGGCGTCGCGGCGGAAGGGCTGGGGAACCCGTTTTTCGAGCTTGCCCTCGACTTGCTCGGGCGTCTTTCCGGGCGCGAGGCCGGTGCGGTTGGAAAGCCGGAAGACATGCGTATCGACCGCGAAGGTCTCCTCCCCGAAAGCGGTATTGAGGACGACATTGGCGGTCTTGCGGCCGACCCCGGGAAGCTTCTGGAGCTCCTCGCGGGTCCGCGGCACCTCGCCGCCGAAGTCGCGGATCAGCGCCTCCGACAAAGCGATGACGTTCTTCGCCTTGGTGTTGAACAGGCCGATCGTTTTGATCGCTTCGCGAAGCTCGTCCTCGCCGAGCGCCACCATGTCCTGGGGAGTTTTCACCCGCTCGAACAGCTCTCGGGTGGCGAGATTGACTCCAACGTCGGTCGCCTGGGCCGAAAGCACCACCGCGACCAGCAGCGTAAAGGTGTTGGTGTATAAAAGCTCGGTGGTCGGAGAGGGATTGTCTTCGGCGAGGCGGCGGAAGAGCTCGAAAATCTCGTCTTTCTTCACCGGGATTCGATGACGTCGCGCATCGAGTAGAGCCCGGCCGGTTTTCCGACCAGGAAGCGCGCCGCGGCGAGCGCCCCGCGGGCGAAGATCATCCGGTTCTCGGCGCGGTGAGAAAGCACCAGCCGTTCGTCGGCGCCTGCGAAAATCACGTCATGATCGCCGGCCACGGTCCCGCCGCGAAGGCTCGCAAATCCGATGGCGCCGTCTTCGCGCTTCAGGCCGGTGCCGTCGCGGCCGCGTTCGGAGCGCATCGGGCCGCCAAGCGCCGCTGCCGCGGCCTCCCCGAGCGCGAGTGCCGTCCCGGACGGGGCATCGGCCTTGTCACGGTGGTGCATTTCGAGGATTTCCACGTCCCAGCCGGGGCCGAGCACTCGGGCGGCGCGCTCGACGAGGTCGGTCAGGACTGCGACCCCCAGCGAGGTGTTCGCCGCCCGGAGGATCGCGATTTTCCTCGACGCTTCGGCGATCTTCCGGCCGGCGCTGTCGTCAAGGCCGGTCGTCCCGATCAGCAACGGAATTGCCATTTCCACTGCCTTGCCGATGCTTTTGGAAAGGCCGTCGGGCGAGGAAAAATCGACCAGAACGTCGCCTTTGTCCTGGTTGATCTCAAAGCCTTGCGTCTGCTTTGCGGCGGCCGCGATTGCCTGGCCCATCCGCCCGGCCGGGGCGAACAGGTTGATCCGGATCGGCCGTTGTTCAGCGCTCATCGCCCGGACATGGCCAAAGTCGCGGCCCCGCACAAGCGGCCCGGCCGGCTCCGGGCCGGCCGCGAGTGCTGCCAAAGCTTCGCTTTTACTGCTCCGCCGAACCGGCCTGAGCGGCCAGCTCGCTAAGCTGCGCGGTCGTCACTCCGAGAACCGCGCCCTTGTCGGTTCCGCCGATTCCGGAACGCGGAAGCCGAACCGTCTCGCCGGTCGCAAGCTTGATCGTCACCAGCTCCGTGTCGATCGATTCGATGGTTCCGGCAAGCGTTCCGTCGCTCCCGTAGACGTCGGCGCCGGGCGCCACCGCGGCGGCGGCCTCGGCCATCGACCTCTCGGTCTCCGCGTTGAGCTGCTCGGCGGTCATCCCGAAGAGGAGCTTGCCCTCGTGAGCGGTGAAGGAAACGAGCGGGATCTGCACCTCGTGCTTGTCGGTCTTGAGGAGCAGGATGTCACCTTTGACGGCGGTCACGGTGCCGACCGTCCCCCCGCTGGGATCGACGACGATCATCCCGGGGCGAGCCTCCGCGGCGGTCGCAGCCGCGGCAGGGGCAAAGGTCGCCGGAGCCGCTGTAATCGCTGCGGCAAGGGCAATAGTGGCGAGTTTGCGAAAACGCATTGTAGGCGAGCCTCCTGTCATGAATGGCAGCCACTTTAAGTTAGCGATGCCGGCAAAGGCAAATCCTTCCGCCAACGGCGCCAGGTCCAGCGAGCGGCTGGCGGTAAGTGCCGGTGCCCGGCCAGCAAAATCACTCGATAACGGCGGAACGCCGGGTGACCGCAAGAGCGGGGCCGGGGGTCAGGAAATTCTCGACCAGTTTCCAGCTTCCGTCGGCCCGTTTCTGCCAGACGGCCAAATAATAGCCGCGGCTCGATTGCGGCTGATTAGTCGCCTCGTCACTCGCGGTCAGCATATACTGGCCCCGCGTGTAGGCGAGGTCGCCGGAACCGGCGACCTGGACTCGGTTCGGCCGCAAGCTGATGTTGAGGTTGGGATCCTGGGCCAAAGACTGCGCGACCTTGGCGATCGAATCGCTTCCACGGGCAAGCTGCTTTCCAGGAAGCGCTATTGCCGCGTCATCGGCGAAGAGGCCGGCAATGGCTTGCGAATCGCGGCTTGCGAGCGCCCGGTTCCACTGGTCCTCCAAAGCGAGAATTTCCTGCTCCACGGCCTTGGTGTCGGCTTTCGGGGGCTCCGATTCGCAGCCGGCGAGCAGCGCTGCCGCCAATCCGATCGACATGACGAACCTGATCATTGGCGGTCTCCTTCCTGAAGAACTGGAGGCAAGGCAAGCACGCATTGTCCGGGTCGCGCAAGCGGCTGGTGCCAGCTAAGCGGGCGCGA
Source organism: Sphingomicrobium sp. (assembly GCA_035514495.1). Taxonomy (GTDB): domain Bacteria; phylum Pseudomonadota; class Alphaproteobacteria; order Sphingomonadales; family Sphingomonadaceae; genus Sphingomicrobium. Next base: position 20,989 of record DATKAY010000116.1, read on the forward strand.
TGGCCGCAAAGCTGCGCAACATCGTCATCCTGACCGGGGCCGGGGTGTCCGCCGAAAGCGGCGTTGCGACCTTCCGGGGCCCGGACGGCTTGTGGGAAGGCCACCGGGTCGAGGATGTCGCAACCCCCCAGGCCTTCCTTCGCGATCCCGGGCTGGTCTACGCTTTCTACGACGCCAGGCGAGCAAAGCTGGCGACAATCGAGCCCAATGCAGCTCATCGGGCGCTTGCACGGCTCGACCAGCAATGGCCGGGCGAATTGCTGCTCGTCACCCAGAATGTTGACGATTTGCACGAGCGCGCCGGCGCCAGGCGGCTGGTCCACATGCACGGCGAGCTGAAGAAAGGCTGGTGCCTGGGCTGCAATTCGAAATTCCCCTGGCCGGGGCCGATGGGCGAGGGCGCGCAATGCGCGATCTGCGGGACCAGCGGCCGGGTCCGACCTGACATCGTCTGGTTCGGCGAGATCCCCCATGCAATGGACCGGATCGAGCTGGCCCTGCAAAGCTGCGACCTGTTCGTTTCCATCGGCACCTCCGGAGCGGTCTATCCGGCCGCCGGTTTTGTCCAGACCGCCCGCCATTACGGGGCCCACACGCTCGAGATGAACCTGGAGCCGAGC
>DATKAY010000117.1:0-27361 GCA_035514495.1 Sphingomicrobium sp.
CTATACCGCGCCGGTTCATGCCAAGGCGTCGGGCCTGTACATGATCGCCATGCTGTCGCGGAAGCATGCCGAGGACACCGGCTATGACGACGCGCTGATGTTCGACTGGCGGGGACAGGTGGCGGAAGCGACCGGAGCCAACGCCTTCTTCGTCCGGGACGGCAAGATCCACACTCCGACTCCCGACTGCTTCCTCGACGGGATCACCCGGCGAACGGTGATGGACCTGGCGCGCAAGCGCGGAGTCGAGGTCGTCGAGCGGGTGATCTGGCCCGAGGAGCTGGAGAGCTTCGAGCAGATGTTCCTGACCGGAAGCGCCGCCGAGGTGACTGCAGTTGGCTCAGCCGGGCCGTGGAGCTTCGAGGTCGGCGACCTCACCCGGCAACTGGCCAGGGACTATGACGATTTGGTGAACGGGCGAAACGCCTGAGGGTCCGCACTTCCAACCCGGCGCCAGTACTTCCAACCGGGAGATTGACGGCTATATGCGCTGCTCGGCTGCTGGGGCGTAGCCAAGTGGTAAGGCAGCGGCTTTTGGTGCCGCCATTCGCAGGTTCGAATCCTGCCGCCCCAGCCAATCTAGGCCGCAAGCCATTGTTCGGGCTGCTCCGGGTCGAGCCAGGCAGGCCGGAAAACCATTTCTCCGGCGGCGGCCAGTTTATCCAAAACGGACAAACACTTAAACTTGCGGAGACCGGTTCGGCCGCAGGCACGGCTATGCTGGAAAAGGCGAGTAGTTACGGATTGAAGCCGCGGGAGGAGCGCCGCCGCACCATGCTTCGCGCCCGGATGCGCAGCAGCGCGGGCTGGAGCGATGCCTGCATCCTCAACGTCTCCTCGCGCGGACTGCTGGTCTATTCCGACGGGGCAGCCGACCCCGGCAGCCTGGTCGAGGTGCGTCGCGGCGGCCAGCTGGTCGTCGCCAAGGTCGTCTGGCGCAAGAATCAGCGCATCGGCCTTCGCAGCACCGACGAGCTGCATGTCGAAAGCCTCGTCAGCGATGAAATCGCCGCGGCGGCCGCCAAGGGCTGCGCCGGTTCGGTTCGGATCGAGATGCGCCGGCGGCCGCGCGAGCCCGACAGGAGCCGGGAAAGCGGCCGGGCGATGGAGTTCGTCTCCCTCGTCGCGGTCGGAATGGCGCTGGCGGGCCTTGTCGCAGCCTCGGTAATGCAGGCGCTGGCCGGGTCGATGAACGCCATCACCTCCGCGCTCGGCTGAAGGCTCTTCGACAGCACTGGCCTTGAGTTGCCGCCGCCCGGCAGGGCATGAGCGGTCCCATGGCGGGCGCGCTCCAGGGACTGACGATCGTCGAGATGGCCGGAATCGGGCCGGCTCCGTTCGCGGCCATGATGCTGGCCGACCATGGGGCGAAGGTCATCCGGGTCGAGCGGGAGGGGCTGATCGGCATTGCCGGCGATCCGCTGCTTCGGTCGCGCCGGAGCCTTGCGCTGGACCTGAAGACAACATCTGCCCGCAAAATCGTCCGCAGGCTCGCTCAGCGCTCCGACGCGCTGATCGAGGGCTATCGGCCTCAAGTCATGGAGCGGCTCGGCCTTGGGCCCGAGCTTCTGCTCAAGGACAATCCGAAGCTCGTGTACGGACGGGTGACCGGCTGGGGACGGGACGGGCCGCTCGCTTCAACGGCCGGGCACGACATCGACTATCTAGCGATCACCGGCCTGCTCCACGCAATCGGGCCGAAGGAACGGCCGGTCGTGCCGGTCAATTACATCGCCGATTACGCCGGGGGCGGAATGATGCTCGCCTTCGGAATGGTCGCGGCCCTTCTTAGGGTCCAGCGCGGCGGCGACGGGCAAGTGGTCGATTGCGCGATGACCGACGGCGCGGCGCTCATCGGGGCGCTCACTTACGGGATGCGGGCGGCGGGACTGTGGACAAACGAGCGCGAATCCAACCTGCTCGACGGAGGCTCGGCCACTTACGGGGTCTATGAATGCAGCGACGGCGAGTTTCTCGCTTTGGGAGCGATCGAGCCGCGGTTCCGCAACGCTTTGTTCGAAGGCCTTGGTCTTTCGCCGGATGCCGGGAAAGAGGAGATTGCCGGGGCGATATCGACCCGCACGCGCGACCAGTGGGCGACCCATTTCGAGGGCAGCGACGCCTGCGTTGCCCCGGTCCTCGACCTGGAGGAGGCTCCAATGCACCCGCACAACCGCTCGCGCGGGACCTTCATCGAGCTTGCCGGGGTCGTCCAGCCCGGCCCGGCGCCGGATTTCTCGGCAAGCCCGCCGCCTGAGCCGGTTCCGCCGGTCGAGCCGGGAGCAGACGGGGAGGCGATTCTCGAGGAGCTTGGCTATTCGGGGCAGGAGATTGCCCGGATGCGGCGCGAAGGAGCGGTGCTTTGAACCCGTTGTACGAGGACATGAAGACCAGCGTGTTCGAGCGGATGTCGACACTCGCGGCCAGGCACGGCGCGGTGAACCTTGGGCAGGGCTTTCCCGATTTCGGCTGGCCCGAAGAGATCCTCGACGCCGCCGCCGCCGCCCTGAAGGAAAGCTCCAACCAATATGCGCCGTCGCGCGGGCTTGCCCATCTGAGGGAGGCGGTAGCCGAGCATTACAACCGCCACTTCGGCGAGAGCCTCGGCGCCGGGCAGATCTGCGTCACTTCCGGAGCCACCGAGGCTTTGGCCTCCTGCATCCTCGCGGCCGTCGCTCCGGGCGAGGAAGTCGTCATCTTCACCCCGGCCTATGACAGCTATGCGCCGATGATCCGCCGCGCCGGGGCGACGGTTCGGGAAATCGCGCTTGCGCCCCCCGAATGGAGGATCGATGGCGCCGCGCTTGAGGCGGCGATCGGCCCGAAGACCGCCGCGATCCTGTTCAACAACCCGCACAATCCGGCCGGGCGCCTGTTCGGCCGTGACGAGCTCGACATCGTCGCTGCCGCGGCGCGCAAGCACGACCTGGTCGTGATCAGCGACGAAGTCTGGGAGCATATCCTTCTCGACGAGCAGCAGTTCACGCCGCTCGCGACTCTTCCCGGAATGGCGGAGCGGACCCTGAAAATCGGTTCCGCCGGCAAGATCTTCTCGCTGACCGGCTGGAAGGTCGGCTGGTTCGCGGCTCCGCCCGAGCTCGCCGACGTCGCTGCTCGGGCGCACCAGTTCCTCACTTTCTCGACCCCTCCCAACCTCCAGTCGGCCGTCGCCTTTGGGATGGCAAAGGGCGATCCGTGGATCGAGCCGATGCGGCAGCGCTTCGCTCGCGCCCGCGACCGGATGGTGAAGGGGCTTCAGGACGCCGGCTATGCGACTCTCCATCCTGCCTCGACCTATTTCCTGTGCGTCGACCTGACGGAATCGGGAATCGATATCGATGACGAGGCGTTCGCCGCAATCGCTGTCGAGCGTGCGGGCGTGGCGGTGGTTGCCTTGTCCAATTTCGCTAAAGGCGACCCCCCGCGCCATCTCGTCCGCCTCTGTTTCGCGAAAAGGGACGAGACGATTGACGCCGGCGTTGCCGCGATGGCGAAGGCGCGAGAGCTGCTCTAGCCGGCGGCCAGGCCCGGCCAGCGCGATTCGAACTCATCGCACCAGGGTTTCAGGACATTTCCTTCCAGCGGCTGCGAGAACAGATAGCCCTGGGCGACGTCGCAGCGAAGCGAGCGCAGGAAGCGCAGCTGCTCGGGCGTCTCGACTCCTTCGGCCGTCGCGGTCAGCCCGAGGCCGTGGGCGAGATCGATGATCGCCTTGACGATCACGCAGCTGTCATGGGCGTCGGGCAGGTCGCGCACGAAAAGCCTGTCGATCTTCACCTCGGTGAACGGCAGCTGGCGGAGCTGCATGAGCGAGGAATAGCCGGTCCCGAGGTCGTCAATGGCAAGGCCGATCCCCTTGATCCTGAATCTCGTCAGCGTGTCCATCAGCTTGATCAGCGGCTGGGTCGCGCCTTCCGTCAACTCGAGGACGAGGCGATCGGTGGGCACGTCGAGCTCCCGGCAGATTCGCTCGACCAGGTCCGGAAAGTCGAGGCTCTGGAGGCTGAGCGCCGAGATGTTGAAAGCGACGTTGGTGTCGAGCCCCTCGTCACGCCACGACCGCCATTGCTCGAGCGTCGTTCGCAAGCCCCATTCGGTCAGCGGTGCGATGAGTCCGTGCTTTTCGGCGAGCGGGACGAATCGCGACGGACCCACCGGTCCCAGGTCCGGCTCGTCCCAGCGGACCAGGGCTTCGAGACGGCTGAGAGCGCCGGTATCGAGCTGGATCTTGGGCTGGTAGACCATCCTGAGCTCGCCGCGGTGAAGCGCCCGCTCGAAGCCCTGGACAAGCCGCCGGTCGGTCCGGCTGCTCATTCGAGCCCTGCCTTCGTGGCCTTCAGCAGCGTCTCGAGGTCTTCGGCGCGAACCGGTTTTTCGAGCGGCCCGACCATGGTCAGCCCCAGCGCTTCTCCGAGGCGGAAAGCGGATTCCAGGACCCTTCGGTCGAACCCGCTGATGATCAGCACCGGTGCGCTCTGGCCCTCGGCCGCCAGGAATCGAAGCAATTCGACCCCGTCCATTCCCGGCATTCCAAGGTCCAGCACAACCATGTCGGGCCGCTTCGCAACGACCGCGTCGCGAAAGTCCCGGTCGTTGGAGGTGAGGATCGGGGCGAAGCCGCAGTCTCGCGCCACCTGCGCGACGAATTGCGCAAGCGCCGGCTCGTCGTCGATCACTAGCAGCCGCGGCTGCGACATCCCGCTCCCTCCTGGTGGTTTCCGAGCTTTGCGCTCCTACGAGACCGAATGAAACGGGTTCTTAACCGTGATCCATCCAAAATGGGACCGAAGCGCTCTCGACCATGGGAGCTCTCGACTATTGGAAAGGCCGCGGATGTTCCAGTCACTGATCCGACTCAATCGCGGACGATCGAAGCTAGACGACAAGACCGCGTTCGAATCGACCACTTTTTCGCTGACCACGGCGGTGCCGCGGCCGGCGGAAAGGCGATCCGACGAACAGCTGATTCCGCTGCTCAAGGTGGCGAAGCTGATCAGCGAGAGCGGAGAGCGCCTGATGCGGGTGCGGAATATCTCCGCCGGCGGAGTGATGGGCGAAGTCAGCGACTGCCCAAGCGTCGGCGAATCGCTTGACGTCGAATTGTCCTCTCAGCAAATCCCGTCGAAAGTCGTCTGGATCCGCGACGGCCTGGTGGGCATCAAGTTCGACCAGAGCGTGGATCTCGGCGAGCTTCTTGCCGGGCGCAAGCCGCGCCACGGATTCAGGCCCCGGCCGCCGCGCCTGTCGGTGGCCTGCTCCGCGACGGTCCGGATCGGCGAGGTCTATTACAAGGTCGAGGTGCACGACATCTCGATGGGCGGGATGAAGGTCGCTCCGATCGACCAGTATTGCGTCGGGCAGAAGGTCACCGTCGTCGTCGAGAGCCTCAAGCCGATCAAGGGAGAAGTGCGCTGGTACTCGGATCGGCGCGCCGGCATCGTCTTCGACAAGCCGCTGGAGTTCGAGGAGCTCGCCGAATGGGTCGGCAAGCGGCTCGAGCTCGCCAGCCTCAAGGCAAGCTGCAAGGACTGAACTCGCAAATCGGCTTCCGCCTGCCTATCTTCGACGAGAACAAGGAGATGGCGAATGGCGGAAGATATTGCAGTGGTCGCAGGCGGCTGTTTCTGGTGCACGGAAGCGGTGTTCAACGACGTGGTCGGCGTCAGGTCGGTCGAAAGCGGCTACACCGGGGGCTCACTCCCCAATCCCAGCTACGAACAGGTGTGCAGCGGAACCACCGGCCATGCCGAGGCGATCCGGATCTCCTACGATCCCGAAGTGATCGGCTATGGCGAGCTGCTCGACATCTTCTTCGCGGTTCACGACCCGACCCAGCTGAACCGGCAGGGCAATGACGTCGGGACCCAGTACCGCTCAACGATCTTCCCCCAGAACACCGCCCAGGAGGAAGAGGCGCGTCGGGCAAAGGAGCGCGCCGGGGCGAATTACGACCAGGAAGTGGTGACGACGATCGAGCCGAAGGCCGACTGGTGGCCGGCCGAGGCCAGTCACCAGGCCTATTGGGAAGGCGCGGGGCGGCGAAACCCCTATTGCATCGCCACGATTCCGCCCAAGCTTCAGAAGTTGAGGAAAAGCTTCCAGGCCCGCGCCAAGAGCGCCGGAGCGCCGGCCTAGCGAGGCGTTGAGGCCTTGCGCAGCCGGTCGTTGATCGCCGCGCCAAGGCCGGTGCCGGGGATCGGAGCGACCGCGATTTTCGGCTTGTCCGAGGCATCGGCCCGGTGGAGGAAGTCGAAAAAGCGGGCGGCGGTTTCGACCAGGTCTCCCGACGGGCTGAGGTTCAGCTCGCCCTCGATCGGGCCGAATCCGATGAGAAACTCGTCTTCCGCAGCTCGGGTGGCGTTGACCCGAAGCGGCTTTTCAGGGGCGTAATGGCTGGCAAGCTGTCCCGGCGCCTCGATCTTTCCCTCCGACGAGAGCTTTGCGCCCGCTACTGCGACGGGGCCCCGGCGGAGCAGCCGAAGGCTCCCATCGATTTCCGCGACGATGGTCGATTCGAGCCCGCCGGGGCAGGGGCCGTCGTCGATGATCAGCCCGATTCGCCCACCGAGGCTCTTGAGCACATGGTCGGCCCGGGTCGGGCTGATGGAGCCGCTGGCATTGGCCGAGGGGGCAGCGAGGGGCCGTCGGCAAGCGCGCAGGAGCGCCTGGATGGCGCGATGGTCCGGGACCCGGATCGCAACCGTTCTTAATCCGGCGGTCACCAGGGACGCAATTCCGCTGTCGCTTCTGAGCGGCGTGACGATGGTCAACGGGCCCGGCCAGAACTGTTGCGCAAGATGTCTGCCGTGGCGGCCGAACTCGCCGATTCGCTCGGCCTGTTCGAAATCGGAAACGTGGACAATCAACGGGTTGAAGGGCGGTCTTTCCTTCGCTTCGTAGATTCGCGCCACCGCTTGGGCGTTGGTGGCGTCACCGGCCAGGCCGTAGACCGTCTCGGTCGGCACCGCGACCGGATCGCCGGCGAGAATCCGCCGGGAGGCTGTGGCGATCGTCGCTTCGCTGAACGGCAGGACCTGCGTTTCCACGGCTTGACCGGCTAGCGGATAAGCAGCCCTTCGAGAAGGTCAGGCGCGCTCTCTTTCAAGGAGCGCCGCGGGATCGATGCCGAGCCGGTCCATGCGTTCGCGGACCTCGGGCCATTCCTCGTTGAGGAAGCGCTCGCGCTCCGATTCCTTCAGCCGGGCGCGAGCCCCGGATGCAACGAACAGGCCGACTCCGCGCTTGACCACGACCAGCCCCTCGTCCTGGAAGCCCTGATAGGCCTTTGCCACCGTCAGCGGGTTGGCCTGCTCCTCGGCAGCGAGCGCCCGGACCGACGGCAACGGGTCGCCGTCGCGGTACTGGCCCGACAACATGGCGTTCGCGATCGTCTCGCGAAGGCGAACATAGACTGGTTTTTCGTGCCCGGTTCGTAGCGTCATGCTGTCATAATACACCACCGCGCAAAATCGTCAATCGTCCCGGTGACTTATTCCTTGTCCCATGTGCGAACGACCTCGTCCGGGGCAGGCCTTGCCCGCTCTTCCAGCGGGACGGTCGAATGGCCGATGAAGATGAAGCCGGCGATCCGTTCGCCCGGCTCGCAAAGAGCGGCGGTCATTCGCGGCGAATAGGCTCGCCAGCCGGTTACCCATCCCGCCTCATAACCGAGCGCGGTCGCTGCAAGCAGGAGGTTCATGCCCGCAGCTCCGCAGGACAGCTCCTGCTCCCACACCGGGATCTTGTGGTCCTCGATCGGCGCGGACAGGAGAAGGACGAGCGTTCCGCCGAAATTGGCGAACTCCTCCTCCTTCTCGAAGCGGGCGGGAGGTGCGTCCGGGCATTCTTCGGCGAGGGCTTGCGCGAGGAGCGCCGCCAGCGAGTCGCGTCGTTCGACGACCAGGAACCGCCAGGGCTGGAGCCCGCCATGGTCGGGCGTCCGGGCCGCGATCGCCAGAATTTGCGCCAGCTCCTGCCCAACCGGTCCGGGGCCGCGAAGCGCCCGCGGCTTGGCCGAGCGGCGGGTCTGGAGGAGGGACAGGCAGGAAGATCGGTCGTTGAGCATGGTGGCATTCGTCTAGGGAAGAGAAGCGGGTGCAACAATCGGCTTCACAACTGCAATTGGGTCGTTAGGGTGCGCCGCCACGCCGGGCGAGCCGGCGGCAATCGGGGAGTGGATGACCGTGGCCACAAGCGCGACCGGGGATGCCGGGGGATACGAAGGCAAGACTTTTCTTGGCCATCCGCGAGGCCTCTACGTCCTGTTCTTCGCCGAGATGTGGGAGCGCTTCTCCTTCTACGGTATGCGCGCGATCCTGATTTTCTATCTGCTCCAGCACTGGTTGTTCGCGGAAGAGCGCGCCTATGGAATCTACGGGGCCTATGCCGCCCTCGTTTACATCTCTCCGATCGTCGGCGGCTATCTTGCCGACCGCTATATCGGGCAGCGCAAGGCGGTGCAGCTCGGCGCCATCCTGCTGACCATCGGCCACGGGCTGATGGCCTTGGAGGGGAACGGCGGGCAGGACGACCCGACGATCAACGTCTTCTGGCTGGCCCTGTCGTTCATCATCATGGGCGTGGGTTTCCTGAAGGCCAGCATCTCGGTGATGGTCGGCCAGCTCTATGCGCAGGGCGATCCGCGGCGCGACCCCGCTTTCACGATCTTCTACATGGGCATCAACCTTGGCGCGGCGGCCGGATCGCTGATCGCCGGCTATCTCGGGATGACCTACGGCTGGGCCTATGGCTTCGGCGCGGCGGGCGTCGGAATGCTTCTTGGCCTGATTGTTTTCACCATCGGCCGGCCGGCGCTGATGGGACGCGGAGAGGCGCCGGATCCGGCCCAACTTCGTCGCCCGGTGATGGGCATTCCGCTCGAATTCATGGTTTATCTGGGGGCCGTCGCCGGTGTCGGAATCGTCTGGTTCCTGATCCAGTATCAGGCGATCGTCGGCTGGCTGCTCGGCGGCGCCGGAGCGGTGGTTCTCGCCTATTTCCTCTACGAAGCGACGGTCAAGCTGGACAAGGTGTCGAGCCACCGGATCTACGCGGCAATCTTCCTGATTGCCCTGCAGCCGCTGTTCTGGGCGTTGTTCGAGCAGGCCGGTTCGTCGCTCAACGTCTATACCGACCGGAGCGTCGACCGGGAGATTCTCGGCTGGGAGGTTCCGGCTGCGATGTTCCAGTCGATCAACGCGATCTACATCGTGATGCTGGGGCCGGTCTTCGCCTATCTGTGGCTGTGGCTCGCACGGCACAAGATGGAGCCCTCGACTCCGGCCAAATTCGGTATCGGACTGGTCCAGCTCGGCCTCGGATTCTTCGTGCTGGTCTGGGGCGCACAGGCGAACCCCGGCCTCACCCCGGTCATCTTCATCTTCCTGATCTACCTGCTTCACACCACCGGCGAGCTCTGCCTGTCGCCGGTCGGGCTGTCGGCAATGACCAAGCTTGCCCCGTCGCGGCTGATGGGGCTGTTGATGGGCGCCTGGTTCCTGTCCAGCGCGGCCGGCAATTTCATCGGCGGACTGATCGCCCAGGCGACAGGCGGCGAGGACATCGCCGGCGAAGAAGCTGCCGCCGAGCGGGTGCTCGATGTCTATTCGACGATCGGCTGGGTCGCGGTCGGCGTCGGCATTGGCGTCATGCTTGTCGCGCCCTTCGTGAAGCGGCTGATGCATCCGGAAGCCTATGACGGCGGCCCGGAGCAGGACCGCGCGCTCGCCGGCTATTCGGAAATCGGCGAGCCTGCCGCGCCCGGCATGTTCCCGGGGGAAGAAACGAAACCCCGCCGCTAATTTTGTTGACCCTATCGACGGAAGCAAAATGACATTGAAGCTATTGCCGGTATTGCTCGGCTCGGTGCTGATTGCCGGCTGCGCTGCCCTGACCCCGCCGCCGAAAAAGGCGGTGCCGGTGCTGGTCGACAAGGACCCGTTTCCCTCGACCTATCGCGCCTATCCCGGCGCACTGACGGTGGTTCGCAACGCGACGATTTTCGACGGCGAGGGCGGGCGGATCGAGGGCGGCACCGTCGTCCTTGCCGACGGAGTGATCCAGGCGGTCGGCGGCCCGGAGATCGCGGCGCCCGCCGATGCCTTCGTAATCGACGGCACCGGCAAGTTCGTCACCCCCGGGATCATCGACGTTCACAGCCATCTCGGCGATTATCCGTCTCCGGCCGTCCCCTCCCACTCGGACGGTAATGAAGCGACGTCGCCGGCCCGGCCCGAAGTCTGGGCGGAGCACAGCGTGTGGCCGCAGGACCCCGGCTTTTCCCGGGCGCTCGCCAACGGCGGAGTGACGACTCTTCAGGTTCTCCCGGGCTCCGCCAACCTGTTCGGCGGCCGCTCGGTGACCTTGAAGAATGTCCCGGCGCGAACGGTTCAGGGGATGAAGTTTCCGGGCGCGCCCTACGGTCTGAAAATGGCGTGCGGCGAGAACCCCAAGCGCGTCTACGGAAGCCGCACGACTCCGGTGATGCCGCAAACGCGGATGGGCAATATAGCCCTTGTTCGCCAGACCTGGGCGGACGCTCGCGCCTACAAGGCCTCGTGGGACAAGTACGAGCGCGAAGGTGGCGCAAGGCCTAAGCGGAACCTGGCGATGGACACGCTTCGCGGCGTGCTCGCCGGCGAAATCATCGTCCACAACCATTGCTATCGCGCCGACGAGATGGCGACCATGCTCGATGTCGCCCGCGAGGCCGGGTACAAAATCGGCACCTTCCACCACGCGACCGAGGCCTACAAGATCGCCGACCTGCTTGCCGCGAGCGGCACCTGCGCGGCGATGTGGGCGGACTGGTGGGGCTTCAAGATGGAAGCCTATGACGGGATCAAGGAAAACGTGCCGCTGGTCGACAATGCGGGCGCCTGCGCAATCGTCCATTCCGACGATCCCAACGGTATCCAGCGACTGAACCAGGAAGCAGCCAAGGCGCTGGCCGACGGACGGCGGGCGGGGCTCGCCTTCACCGACGAATATGCCTGGCGCTGGCTGAGCTACAATCCGGCGCTCGCTCTCGGGATCGCCGAGCGTACCGGAAGCCTGAAGCCGGGCAAGATGGCCGACGTCGTCCTGTGGAACGCCAACCCGTTCAGTACCTATGCGCGTCCGGAACGAGTGTGGATCGACGGCGCGCTCCTCTATGACTCAAACAATCCGCGGCTTCGGCCGGTCAGCGATTTCGAGCTCGGCCAGCCGGGCGAGGGAGATGTGAAATGATCCGCGCCGCATTCGCCGCGATTCTGGCCACGAGCCTGGGCGCGATTTCGGCGCCGGCAGTGGCCGAGACGATCGCGATCACCAACGGGATCGTCGCGATCGGTGACGGGTCGGAGCCGATACAAAGCGGCACGGTGGTTGTCCGCGACGGCCGGATCGTCGCTGCCGGGCTCAATGTGCCGATTCCCGCCGAGGCCCGGATCGTCGATGCGACCGGAAAATGGGTCACCCCGGGACTGGTCGCCGGATTCTCGCGGCTCGGCCTTTCGGAAGTCGATTTGTCCGGCGGGATCAGGGACGATGCGGCGCCGTCCGGCCCGTTCAGCGCGGCGATCGACGTCGCCCCCGGAGTCAATCCGAACTATTCGACGATCGCCGTCAACCGGGCCGACGGAGTGACCCGGGCGATCGTCGCTCCGGCCACCGCCCAGAGCATCTTCGCGGGCCAGGGCGCGGTGATCGACCTCGGCGCGGATCTCTACCCGATCACCCGCTCCCGAGCCTTCCAGTTCGTCGAGTTCGGCGAAAGCGGAGCGGGCAGCGCCGGCGGTTCGCGTCCTTCCGCCCATGTACTGTTTCGAAACGCGCTTCGCGAGGCGGGCGAGCTCAGCCGGTTTTCAAGCCCGATCCGGTCGAGCGGCCCGAACATCCGGCGGCCCTACGAGCCGATCCTCGAGCGCCCGGTCATCCGCAACCCCAATGAATCGCGCGAATACGGGCCGGATGCGCGGCGCAGCGATGACGTTCTTCTGACCCGCTTCGATGCTGCCGCTCTGGTGCCGGTCGTGCAGGGCAGCCAGCCGCTCCTCATCCATGTCGAGCGGGCGCGCGATATCCTCAACGTCATCGATCTCGGGAGCGAATATCCCAAGCTCAAAATCGTCCTGGTGGGCGCGACCGAAGGCTGGATGGTCGCCGACCGGATCGCGGCCGCCGGGATTCCGGTGATCGCCTCGGCGCTCAACGACCTTCCAAGGAGCTTCGAGCAGATCGCCGCCACCCAGTCCAACGTCGGGCGGATGCGCAATGCCGGGGTCCATGTCGCGATCGGGATGATCGGCGACGATGAAACCCGCAACCTGTTCTACCAGCGCCAGTATGCCGGCAATCTCGTCGCTCTCGGCAATGTTCCGGGCGCCACCGGAGTGCGCTGGGGCGAAGCGCTTGCGATGGTGACGTCGAGGGCCGCCGAGGCGATCGGCATGGGCCGGGAAATCGGCTCGCTGGCGCCGGGGCGCCGAGCCGACGTCGTCATCTGGTCGGGCGACCCGTTGCAGGTGACCAGCCATGCCGAGTTCGTCATGATCGACGGGGTCGAGCAGCCGCTCGTCACCCGCCAGACGAAACTTCTCGACCGCTATCGCGATCTGGAGCGTAGGACTCTGCCCGAGGCCTATCGGCGCTGACCGGCTTCGCTCCAGCAGCAAAAACGGTCTAGGAAGCGAAAATGACGCGCAACTTCTTTGGCACCGACGGGATTCGCGGCCTGACCAACGCCGAGCCGATGACGGCGCAGACCGCGCTATGCATCGGCCAGGCGGCGGGCGCCCACTTCCTTCGCGGCGACCATCGCCACAGGGTCGTGATCGGCAAGGACACGCGATTGTCCGGCTACATGATGGAATCGGCCCTGGTCGCCGGCTTCACCAGCGTCGGCATGGACGTGGTCCTGCTCGGGCCGATGCCGACCCCGGCAGTCGCAATGCTGACGACGTCGATGCGGGCCGATCTCGGAGTGATGATTTCCGCTTCGCACAACCTGTTCCACGACAATGGTATCAAGCTTTTCGGTCCCGACGGCTACAAGCTCAGCGACGACGACGAGCGGGCGATCGAGCGGCGGCTGGAAGAATCTCCCAGGCTCGCCGACCCGAATATGATCGGGCGCGCCAAAAGGATCGACGATGCCCGCGGCCGCTATGTCCATCACGCCAAGGCGACCTTTCCCGAACGGCTTCGGCTCGACGGCCTCAAGGTGGCGATCGATTGCGCCAACGGGGCGGCCTATCACGTCGCGCCCGAGGCGCTGTGGGAGCTTGGGGCCGAGGTCATCCCGATCGGGGTCAGCCCGGACGGACTCAACATCAACGATCGCTGCGGGTCCACTCACCCCGACCGGCTGCAGGAAACGGTCATCGCCAGCGGTGCCGACATCGGCCTCGCGCTGGACGGCGATGCCGACCGGCTCCTGGTCGTCGACGAGAAAGGCGATATCGTCGACGGCGACCAGATGATGGCGCTGATCGCGCTCGACTATCAAAAGCGCGACTGCCTGAAGGGGCCGGTGATCGCGACCGTCATGTCCAACCTGGGGCTGGAGCGGCGGCTGCAGGAGCTGGGGATAGAGATGGTCCGGGCCAATGTCGGCGACCGCTATGTTCTCGAGGAGATGCGCAAGCGCGGCTCCAACCTTGGCGGAGAGCAGTCCGGCCACATCATTCTCACCGATTATTCGACGACCGGCGACGGCTTCGTCGCAGGGCTCCAGGTGCTCGCGGCGCTGGTCGACGGCGGCAAGCCGGCGAGCCGGATCCTTCGCCAGTTCGAGCCGCTTCCGCAGCTTTTGAAGAACGTTCGCTTCAACGGAGGGGCGCCGCTCGACGACAAGGCTGTCAGGAAGAAAATCGCCGAAGCGGAGCAGGAGCTGGAGGGGCGCGGGCGCCTTCTGGTGCGCAAATCCGGGACCGAGCCGCTGATCCGGGTGATGGCGGAAGGCGAGGATCTGGAGCTCGTCGAACGGATCGTCGACGGCATCTGCGAGGCAGTCCAGTCATCGGCGTGAACGCTTTTTTGGGATTTTGGGCGCAAAGACCTTCCCGTGCACATGGAAAACTTTGCTCCCGGGACCGGGTCGAAGGCGGCTAAAGTGACGCCTACGGCACGAATCCTGGTGATCGCCGGCTCCGATTCCGGCGGAGGGGCCGGCATTCAGGCCGACATCAAGACCGTCACCATGCTCGGCGGCCACGCGATGACGGCAATCACCGCAATCACCGCCCAGAATACCCGCGGCGTCGATTCGGTCCACCCGGTGCCCGCTGAAATGGTGATTGCCCAGATCGATTCGGTCGCCTCCGACATCGGGATCGACGCGGTGAAGATCGGAATGATCGGCAGTGCCTTTACAGCCGGGCAGGTCGCTGCCCGGCTGGAAAGCCTCAGGGCCGAGCAGCCGGACCTTCCGATCATCTTCGATCCCGTGATGGTCGCCACCAGCGGGTCGGTTCTTGCGGATGAGGCGACGATCGCCTCGTTCGGAAGGCTGATGAAGCTTGCGACCATCGCCACTCCCAACATCCCGGAGCTCAAGGCCCTGACTTCCGAGGAGGACCCAATCGCGGCCGCGCTACACCTGGTCGGGGAACATGGCTGCGCGATCCTGGTGAAGGGCGGGCACGAGGAAGGCGAGGCGATCGCCGACGCCCTGATCGAGACCGACAATATGACGAGCTGGCAGGGACAGCGAATCGACACGACCAGCACCCACGGGACCGGCTGCACGCTGGCCAGCGCAATTGCCGTGTTCCTCGCCCAGGGAAGCTCGCTCACCAACGCCGTGGCCCGGGCCCGGGAGTTCGTCCGGATCGCGCTGCTGGACGCTCCAAAGCTGGGGCAGGGGGCGGGCCCGGTGGGGCAGGGCAATGTCCGGCTCGACCTGGGCGGCGGGCTGCGCCTCAACCAGATCACGGTGACCGGCAGCGATTACCGTGCATCGGTCGCATTCTACCGAGCGCTGGGCCTCAGGCAGATCGTCGACAGCCCGGAGAACGGCTACGCGCGTTTCGAGACGGCAGGCGGGGGCACCTTGTCGGTGCAGATCGATCCCGAGGAAAAGATTACTCCGACGACTGCAATTTATTTCGAATGCGACGATTTGGACGAGCGGGTCGAGAAGCTGGCGCGCAGCGGAATCGTGTTCGAGCATGGGCCGAGGAACCAGCCGTGGATGTGGCGCGAGGCCCGGCTTCGCGACCCGTCCGGGAACATCATCTTCCTCTACCGGGCCGGGGAAGCGCGCCGCTTTCCGCCCTGGCGGATCGACTAGTCCACAAATATTTCCTTCGCCTGCTGGAGCTTGGCCGGGCCGGGGCATAGGCTGGCGCCCTGATGCCGCGCCGCTGTTCCTTCAAGCTGGAGCTCGACTTCCCGCAACCTTTGGCCGGCGTGGACGAGGCCGGCTGCGCTCCGCTTGCGGGCCCGGTCGTGGCGGCGGCGGTAATTCTCGACCGCGAGAAATTCCCGCGCGGAATCGACGATTCGAAGAACCTTCCGCTGGACAAGCGGGAGGCGCTCTACGCGCGGATCACCCGCTGCGCGCCCTGGGGGGTCGGGATCGCCAGCGTCGAGGAGATCGACACCATCAACATCTACTGGGCGCGGATGCTTGCGATGACCCGAGCCGTCGAGGCGCTCGGGGTGGAGCCTGCCTGGGTGCTGGTCGACGGCAATGCGACTCCGCGGTGGCAACGTCCGTCGAAGGCGATCGTCGACGGAGACGCCAAATGCCGGTCGATTGCGGCCGCCTCGATCATCGCCAAGGTCACTCGCGACCGAATGATGGCCGATTACGCAGCCCAATATCCCGGCTACGGCTGGCAGACGAACCGCGGCTATGGAACCCCGGAGCATTACCGGGCCCTTCATGCACTCGGACCGACGCCGCTGCATCGGCGAAGCTTCGCTCCGGTTCGAAAAATCGAGCTTGCCTGGACCCAGCCGGAGCTTGAGCTGACCGAAATGCGCCCAGGCGAGTCCTTTGCGCCACACACACCAGCAGTTGAGTCCGGCGGCCGGCAGGAGACTCAACATGTTGTGGTCGTACCAAGCGGAATCGCGCGCATCTAGCGGCTTCGCCCGGCCTATTCGCACCCGGCGCGGGTTGACCGCGAGTCCGGCCTGACTCACCTTCGCCCTCTACAGGGGGCGCTTTACACATGAACCTGCTTGCTCGAGTTGCCCAACGGCCGGCGCGCGCGAGGAAACAGCGCGGCAAGACAGGTCCTATCCGTGGGAGAATGGGCGCCTTGCCGCTCGACAGGATCATCGAAGGCGATTGCATCGCCGAGATGGCGCGGCTCCCCGACAAATGCGTGGACATGATCTTCGCCGACCCTCCCTACAATCTTCAGCTCGGCGGCGATTTGTTCCGCCCCGAGGGCGGCCGGGTCGATGCGGTCGACGACGATTGGGACAAGTTCGACAGCATGGCCGTCTATGACGACTTCACCCGCGAGTGGCTCCATGAGGCGCGGCGCATCCTGAAGGACGACGGCACCATCTGGGTGATCGGCAGCTATCACAACATCTACCGGGTCGGAGCGCTTCTGCAGGACGCGGAATTCTGGATTCTGAACGACGTCGTCTGGCGCAAGTCGAACCCGATGCCGAACTTCCGCGGCACCCGCTTCACCAATGCCCATGAGACGCTGATCTGGTGCGCGAAGGACGAAAAGGCGCGCTACACCTTCAACTATCGAGCGATGAAGGCGCTGAACGACGACCTCCAGATGCGCTCCGACTGGCTTTTGCCGATCTGCAGCGGGGCGGAGAGGGTGAAGGGCGAGGACGGCTCCAAGGCCCATCCGACGCAGAAGCCCGAGGCGCTCCTGTACCGGATCCTGCTCGCCTGCACGAAGCCGGGCGACGTCGTTCTCGACCCCTTCTTCGGAACCGGCACGACCGGGGCGGTGGCTCGAAGGTTGGGCAGGCGCTGGATCGGAATCGAACGCGAGCGAAGCTATGTCAAAGTGGCGCGCAGGCGGATCGAATCGACGCTTCCGCTCGACGAGAGCGCGATGGCGGTGATGGCCGACAAGCGCTCGGCCCCGCGCGTGGCCTTCGGCCTGCTGGTCGAAGCCGGCCTCTGCCCGCCCGGAACCATGCTTCGCGATTCGAAGCGTCGGCACTCGGCGCGGGTCCGCGCCGACGGCTCGATCGTTGCCGGCCCGCATTCGGGCTCCATTCACCAGGTCGGCGCGGCGCTCCAGAGCGCTCCGTCCTGCAACGGCTGGACCTTCTGGCATGTCGAGGAGGCCGGGGGGCTCCAGCCGCTCGACGCGTTGCGCCAACGGCATCTGTCCGCGCTATAGCGCGCCCCCATGCGCATTCTCATCCGCCCCACGGGCTTCGTCGATTCCCCCTTTGGCCAGGACGGAAAGGTCGCCCGGCTTGCAGGCGGGCTGAACTGGTTCTCCGCAGTCGAGCTGCTGACGATTGACGAAAACAGACGAACGGCTAGCGAAATCATTACAATACAGTATCTTGAGAGCCGACTTGACGACACTCTCTCACCCCTCTGGAAAGCCCTGACCGGCGCTCGCGCACCGCTCGAGCTCGGCTCCCGGACGATCCGGCTCGACCAGCCGCAGGTGATGGGGATTATCAACGCCACGCCCGACAGCTTCTCGGACGGTGGGCAGTTCGCCGATTCGGCCGAGGCGGCCGCTGCCGGCGCAGCGATGAGCGAGGCCGGCGCCGCGATCATCGACGTCGGCGGCGAATCGACCAGGCCGGGCGCTCAGGCGGTGTGGGAAGGCGATGAGATCGAGCGGGTCATTCCGGTCATCCGGCATCTCGCCTCCGGCGGCGCCGCCGTTTCCGTCGATACGCGCAAGGCCGACGTCATGACGGCGGCGCTTGAAGCGGGGGCGCGCCTGGTGAACGACGTCTCCGCGCTGACCTTCGATCCGCGGTCGGCCGCGACGGTCGCCGCCGCCAAGGTGCCGGTCGTCCTGATGCACCACCAGGGCGCCCCGGAAGTGATGCAGGACCGCCCGCAATACGAGGACGTCGTGGTCGAAGTGTATTTGTGGCTGGAGGAGCGGATCGCCGCTGCCGAGGCGGCGGGGATCGACCGCGCGCGGATCCTGGTCGATATCGGCTTCGGCTTTGGAAAGACGGTCGCCCATAATCTCGAGCTGGTGAACAACCTGGCGCTCTTTCATTCGCTCGGCTGCCCGATCCTGTTCGGCGCCAGCAGGAAGCGGACCATCGGCGCCCTGTCGAACGAAGCGCCTCCCGACCGAAGGCTTGCAGGCAGCATCGCGCTGGCGCTCAAGGCGGTCGAGCAGGGGGTCCAGCTGGTGCGCGTCCACGATGTCGCGGAAAGCGTCCAGGCGCTCAAGGTCTGGCGCGGCCTTCGCGACCAGGCGCTCACTCCGCGAAGCTAGTTTTAAGGCCCGGTCGCCGGCGCGGGAACCGTGTCGCCGCCGCAACGTTCACTGCGTTCAACTCCCAAAGGGGCGACTATGAGCATTCTCACGATCCTGTTGGTGATTCTGGTCGTCGGCGTCTTGCTGTGGCTGGTGAACGCCTACATCCCGATGCAATCGACGGTGAAAAGCATATTGAACGCCGTCGTGGTGATCCTGCTGGTGGTTTGGCTGCTGGACGCATTCGGCCTCATCGACGTGCTTCGGGACACCCAGGTCGGGACCTGACGCACGATTGCAGCTGACCGACCAGGTCAGGCTGCCGTGTCGATCCCGATTTCGCCGAGCTTGCGGTAGAGCGTCGAGCGCCCGATTCCGAGACGCTTGGCGACTTCCGTCATTCGCCCCCGATAATGGCCGATCGCCAGCCGGATGAGGTCGGCCTCGATCTCCTCCAGCGGCCGGATATGTCCCTCGTCGTCGAAAACGGTGATTGCCCCGACGCCGTTGACGGCATCGTTGCTCGACTGCTTGCTGATCCGGGGAACGACGTCGGTGGCTCGCCCCGTGAATCGCGACTGCGTGGCGATGTGCGGGAAATCCTCGGCCGCCAGCGAAGACCGCTCGCAATCAATCCCGGCGCGAAGCAGGACGCTGGCGAGCTGGCGAACGTTTCCGGGCCAGCCGTAGCGCATCAGGACGGCCAGCGCGTCATTGTCGATCGACAAAGATCGGGTGAGCTCCTGCTCGGCGAACCGGGCCAGCAGGTGCCGGGCCAGTGCCGGAATGTCGCTGCTTCGGTCCCTGAGGGGAGGAAGCGACACGACTGCGCCTTCGAGCCGTTCGCGAAGCTGCGGGTCGAAACCGTCGGGAAGCCGCTTGCCGGAGGTCGCAATCACCCTGACGTCGACCGAATGGCTGCCGTTGCAGCCGACCGGCCGCACCTCGCCCGTCGCCAGGGCTCGGTCGAGCGCTTCCTGTGTCGTGGCCGGGAGGGCGGTGATGTCGTCGAGAAGCAGCGTTCCGCCATTTGCGGCGACCATCTTGCCTTCCCGGGCCGAGAAGGCGCCGGGAAAGGCCCCCTCTTCATGGCCGAACAGCTCGCTGTCGACGATGTTGGCCGGCACCGCCTTGCAGTCGAGCACGACCAAAGCGGCCTTCGAGCGAAGGCTTGCCGAATGAATGGCCCGGGCGAAGGTTTCCTTGCCGGTGCCGGGCTCGCCGACGATCAGGATTGGCAAGCGGTTGCGAGCGGCCTTGGCTGCGACTGCCAGCGAAGAGCGGAACTCCGGGGTGGCGCCGACGAGCTGGTCGAGTGAGAGCGGCGTGGAGAACTTCTCGGCAGTCGGCGTCAGCTCCCCCGCCGGGCGCCTGCGGTCGGCCGCCGCCTCGAGGGCCTCGAGCAGCCTTTCGGGCGCTATCGGACGGCCGAGGAAGTCGGTGGCTCCGGCGCGGATCGCCTGAGCGCCCTTGGTCAGCGCGCTCGAATCGGCAAGCGCCAGCACCGGCAGTCCGGGGTGGCACTCGCGAAGCTCGTCGATGATGTGTTTCGCCGATTCCGGTTCGCAATCGGCGAGCAGCGCGACCTTTACCTCGGGGCCGTAGGGGCCGCGAAGAATGGCAATTGCGGTCTCAAGCCCGTCGGCGCCGACGATAGTCCAGCCGGCGCGCGACGCGATTGCGGAAATTCGGCGGCGTTCTGCCGGGTCGGCATCGACCAGGAGCAGCGATCGAATAGATTCGTTGGGCATGGTGCACCTCGCGCTTCACCTGTAAGCGCAATCGGTAAAAGCGGGCTTAAGAGAGGCGATCTCTTTCGCTCTTGGGCGCGCGAAGGCGGCTTGTTATGCGTTCGCGGGGAAACGAGAACAGGGGACCAGAATGGCTCAAGAGGAAGAACCGATCCTGACCAATCCGCCGACGCAGGAGGTGGCGCGCCACGTTCGCGACTATTCGCACTTCATCGCTTTGTTGAAATGGGGCGCGATCGTCTCTCTGGCGATTGCCTTCGCCGTTATCCTGATCATCGCCTAATGCCCGAGCGCTCGTGAAGATCGCAATCCTCAAGGAAGACGCGCCGGGCGAAACGCGCTGCTCCGCTATTCCTGAAACAGTCAAGAAGTTCATTGGCTTGGGAGCTGATGTTCACGTCGAATCTGGAGCTGGCGAAGCCGCATCGATCGCCGATTCGGATTTCGAGGCTGCGGGAGCCTCGACAGGCGCACGGAGCGACGTGCTTGCCGGTGCCGGCGCGATCCTGTGCGTCAACGGGCCCGATCCCGCCGCAATCGCGGGCGCAGCCCAGGGCGCGCTCCTGGTCGGAGCGCTCGACCCGCTCCGGCACAAGGATGCGATCGAGGTTTATGCCAAAGCGGGGCTCCAGGCGCTCGCGATGGAGTGGATGCCGCGGATAACCCGCGCCCAGTCGATGGACATCTTGTCCTCGCAGTCAAACCTCGCCGGATACAAGGCGGTGATCGACGCCGCCTCCACCTACGGCCGGGCGATGCCGATGATGATGACCGCGGCGGGCACCATCAGCCCGGCCCGGGTCTTCGTCATGGGCGTCGGGGTCGCCGGGCTCCAGGCGATTGCGACCGCCAAGCGGCTCGGCGCCCAGGTCAGCGCCACCGATGTCCGCTCCGCGACCAGGGAGCAGATCCAGTCGCTCGGGGCCAAGCCGATATTCGTCGAGAATGTCGCCGGAATCGAAGGCGAGGGGAGCGGCGGTTATGCGACCGAGATGTCCGACGAATACCGCAAGGCACAGGCCGAGCTGGTCTCTGCCCATATCGCCAAGCAGGATATCGTCATCACCACCGCGCTGATCCCGGGGAAACCGGCGCCCAGGCTGATCAGCGACGCGCAGCTCGCGACCATGCGTCCGGGCAGCATCGTCGTCGATCTCGCCGCCGAAGCGGGGGGCAATGTCGAGGGCACGATTTCCGGCGAGAGCGTTAAAAAGCACGGCGTGACGATCATCGGCGCGGCCCATCTGGCGCGCAGCCTGGCAGCCGATTCCTCCGCGCTCTTCGCCCGCAACGTCTATAATTTCCTGAGCGCGTTCTGGGTCGAAGAGAAAAAGGCGCCCGAGCTTCCCGACGACGACGAGATCGTCAAGGCGATCCGCCTCACGAGCGACGGCAGAATCGTCAACGAGCGGCTGCTGGAGAGCTGATTACGCAGCTCGAATCGGACATCCTGGTCATCGGCGGCGGAATCGCGGGCCTGTCCGCGGCTGCAAAGCTTGGCGAGAATGCCCGGGTGACCGTTCTCGAAGCCGAGGAATCGATCGGCTATCATTCGACGGGCCGAAGCGCGACGATGCTTCACTACGCGCTCGGCAATCCGGTGGTTCGGGAGCTCACTCTCGCCAGCCGGCCGCTGTTCGACCAGCCGCCTGAGGATTTCACCGACGTGCCGCTGGGCAAAGTGATGCCGGTCCTCGTCTTTGCAGCCGAGGACGAGCTTGCCGCGCTCGACGAGCTCGATCGGGCGATTGCCCCTTTCGCTGCGCTGGAGCGGGTCGGGCGTGAGGAAATGACCCGGCTTTGCCCAATGCTCAGGACAGGGAAGGGCGGGGCGGTGTCCGGCCTCGTCGATCCCAATGGGCTGAGGCTCGACCCGCACGCGCTTCTCCAGGCCAATCTTCGCAAGCTCCGCCATGGCGGCGGCAATCTCGTCACTTCGGCGCGGGTGGAGGCGATCGGGCGCTCGGCGGGCCGATGGCAGGTGCGCGATGAGGGCGGCCGAAGCTTTTCGGCCGGCATCCTGGTCAATGCCGCCGGCGCTTGGTGCGACGCGATCGCCCGGCTTGCCGGGGTGGCGCCTTTGGGCCTCGAGCCGAAGCGAAGGACGATCATCACTTTCGATGCGCCCGAAGGCTGCGATCCGGCCGACTGGCCCTTCGCCAAGACGGTCGGCGAGGAGCTCTATTTCGCGCCGGAATCAGGGCGGGTCTTCGCTTCTCCGATGGACGAGGTCCCGACCAATCCCTGCGACGCGCAGCCCGAGGATTACGAGGTCGCGCTTGCCGCCCAAAGGGTGGAAGAGCGCACCACGATGAAGGTCAGCCGGATCGCCCATAAATGGGCCGGCCTCCGGACCTTCGCACCCGACCGAAAGCCGGTCGCCGGCTTCGCGGCGGACTGCGAAGACTTCTTCTGGCTGGCGGGGCAAGGCGGCTTCGGCATACAGACCTCGCCGATGATAGCTGAGGCAACCGCCTCGCTCATTTGCGGCACGCGCTGGCCGCTCGGCTCGGTGACTCCCGAGGAGCTAGGCGCCGGCCGCTTCGCCGGGCAGCCGGCATAAATCGACCCAGCGTTCGCCGACCAGGTCGAACAGCCGTCCGGGGCTGACCTTCACCGAGGTGTTGAGCGAGCCTCCCGCAGGAAAAACGACGTCATGGTCACGAAGCAGGTGGTCGAGATAGACGGGGACGGGCGTCTTCAGCCCGAACGGGCAGACGCCGCCGACCGGATGGCCAGTAAGCTCGAGCGTTTCCTGCGCCCCGAGCATCCGCGGGCGCGCGCCGAACTCGTCCTTGCACTTGCGATTGTCGAGGCGGGCATCGCCGCGCGCGACCACCAGAAAGAGATGGTCGCCCGCACGCACCGCCAGCGTCTTGGCGATCCGGCCCGGCTCGACGCCGAGCGCCAGTGCCGCCGCTTCGACCGTGGCGGTGCTGTCGCTGACCTCGATCAGCGGCAGGTCGGGTGCATGCTCGTCGATCCACGCCCGGACCGACTCGGCGCTCATCCGGCTTCGCCAATCAGGTGAAGGGCGATCCGCCTGGCCGGCGTGCCGAGGCGGTGCTCGAAAAGGAAGATGCCCTGCCAGGTCCCGAGCGCCATCGCGCCATTGCTCACCGGTACCGACAACTGCGTCTGGGTGAGGGCGCTTCGGATATGGGCCGGCATGTCATCGGGGCCTTCCTCTTCATGCGTGTAGAGGGAAGGCTCCTCCGGCGCGATCCGGTCGAAAAAGCGCTCCAGGTCGAACCTGGCGGCGCTCGCCGCATTCTCCTGGATAAGCAGCGAAGCGGAGGTGTGCGCGCAGAAAAGGGTTAACAGCCCGTCGCCGATTCGCTGCGAGCCGAGCCAGGCGCGAACCTCGCCGGTGATTTCGTGAAGCCCGCGCTCGGGAGCCTGGATTTCCAGCGTTCCGCCGGCTTGGGTCAGCATGGAATCGGTTTTACCCGGGCGCGGGCCACGCGTTCAAGACGCGCGAAAAGCGCCCGCAAAAGCAGGCGCTTACGCAACTCTTTCAGTTGAAGTCCCGGTGCGGCTTAGCCGCTGGCGCCGCCGCCCCCTGAGCCGCCTCCAAGCAACCACTCCCAGAAGCTCCAGCGAGCAGGAACATTCTTCTTCATGGGTATTCCCCTGTGTCTCAACTGCGATTCGACAGCTGGGGAATATTAACCCTAACGAAGATGGTTAGCAAATCGTAACGATAATCACCGCCCGCTCGCTCCTGAGGCGGGAGTGGGTGGGGCGGCGAATGGACCGGGGGGGTTCGCTCAGGCGACCCTGGCGGTGCGTTCGGACGAGATTCGGCGGCGCAGGCTGTCGAGGCTCATCGGCCGGCCGGTGATATACCCCTGAACGATGTCGCACTCCATCTCGGCGAGAATTTCGAGCGCCTCGCGTGTCTCCACTCCTTCGGCGACGATCTGCCTCCCGAGCGAATGGACGAGCGCGATCGTCGACCCGACCATCAAACGATCGCTCCGGTTCTCGACCATGCCGCGGATGAAGCTCTGGTCGATCTTGATCTCGCCGGCCGGGATCTTCTTCAGATACTCGAGGGTCGACAGCCCGGTGCCATAGTCGTCGATGGAGATCTTCACTCCCAGCTCGCGAAGCTGGGAGAGCAGGTCCATGGCCTCTCCGATTCCGGCGATCGCCGCCGTTTCGGTCAGCTCGAGAGTCAGGTTCTTAGGCTGGAGGCCGTGCCGCTCGAGCAGGATCGCGATCCGGCCGACCAGCGCCTTGTCGCCGAGGAGCCGGCCCGAAAGGTTCACCGACATGTCGAAATCGGGCTTGCTTCGGGCCAGGGTCGCTGCCGCGGCGATCGCCCGGTCGAGCATGAAGGCGGTGAGCTTCCCGATCCGGTCATGCTGCTCGGCGGCAGAGACGAATTCGGCCGCGGCGATGGGGCCCTTGTCCGGATGAGTCCAGCGCGCCAGCGCTTCCGCTCCAATGATCTTGCGGGTCTTGAGCTCGACCTTCGGCTGGAAGGCGGCCCAGACCTCGCCCCGGTCGACTGCATCGTCGAGCTGGCTGAGTATCGACAGCTTCCAGGACGCGTCCTGGAGCGTGTCCGGGTCGTGATATTTCCACTTCAGCCCGTCATGGCCGGCCTGCTCGGCGGCAAGCAGCGCGCTTCCCAGGCGGTTGGCGAGCGACCGGCCGCTGCCGATTTCCACCCCGAAGCTGACCGACAGGTCGATCGACATGCCGCCGACCCGGACTGGAGAGCGGAACAAGGCATGAAGCGCCTCGAGATGGTGGCCGAACGGCTTTCCGGGCTCGTCGAACCAGGCGAAAATCCCGTCGTCGCCCTGGTAGAAGGTCCGGTCGCGCGCTCCGACCGAAAGCCGCGAAACGATCTGTTCGACCAGCTGCTTTTCCGAAGACGTCGGGAGTGCTGCGACGACCTCGGCATAGTTCAGGATCCGGGCGACGATGAGCGCCTTGGAACGTCCGCCGCGGGCCGCCTTGAGCGCGGTCAGATTGGGAAGGCCCGATACCGGGTCGACCAGTCCCCGCTTTTTGAAGCGCTGCCGGACGAGCAATGTTGCAGCGGTGACGAGGACGAACAGCGCCGGAGTGATGTCGAAGTAGATCAGCCGGCTCTCCAGAATTGCCGGACCGAAAAGAAGCGTGACGATGGCAATTGCGACCCACAGCTCCTGGCGATGTC
This sequence comes from Sphingomicrobium sp., assembly GCA_035514495.1. Lineage (GTDB taxonomy): Bacteria > Pseudomonadota > Alphaproteobacteria > Sphingomonadales > Sphingomonadaceae > Sphingomicrobium. Next base: position 25,308 of record DATKAY010000117.1, read on the forward strand.
CGTTTCGCCTCAGGAAAGCGAAGCCGGCAAGCAGGAGGCTTGCGACGAACAGCGGCAACCAGCCGAAATAGAGGGGCGATCCCGATTTCAGCGTTTCTGCGCCAATGACATGAACGTACACACCGCCAGCCTGACGAAACCCGGGGATGAAGTAGATGTCGCCGAGCAGGTTGCTCGAGCCTCCGATCACGACATTTTTTCCTCGCACCAGGGCTGGATCGAACCTGCCTTGAAGAATTTGAGCGGCCGATACGGTCGGAATCGATTCAGGGTCTATCGAATAGTCCACAATGAATTGCCCGCTTGCCGGGCCCGGCCGCTCGGCGATGAGGGAAGCGAAGCTTGGCACAGGTCCATGGGCGGATTGCACGGAATAGGGGAGGCGCCACACCGCATTCTGGTAATTGTACCTCCAGCCGATAGCGCCAAGCCGCGCCTGTCTGGCTAGCAAGGGCAGGGGCGGCTGGTCGGCGCTGGCTTCCCCTTGTCCCAGCGAACCGCCGAGCGGCAGAGTCACTCGACCCGATCGCCGCAGAGAGTCCGCGAAAATGCGGTCGTCGGCCGGATCGGTCGCCGTAAAGAACTGCAGGTCGAAGAAGATATGTTTGGCGCCCGCTTCCGTCAGTCTGTCCGTCAATTGCCCGTGAACTCTACGAGGCCAGGGCCAGCGCCCCACTTTCTGGAGGGACTCGTTGTCGATCTTGATGATGACGATGTCGCCGCTGGCCTTGTGGTAGTGAAGGCCGTTTCGAGCGGTCCTTAGAACCTCCTCGCCAATCTGCCCGAGCTGCAGTGCGCCGAAGACCAGGCCCGCGATGGCGATCCACAGCAGGTTGCGCCACGGCCTTGGCCCGGCAGTCTTGTTCTGGTCGGTCCTGCGCACGGTAACGCACATGGCTGCAAAATGGTTAGGAAATCGGAAACCCTCAGCCGGTTTACGCGAGGAAATGGGGTGATCCCCCCTCGACAGCCGCGGATCGACCGGCCACAACGGCTGGGCACCAGCGGAGGGGCGATGGACGACTTCATTTCGATCCTGTCGATTTTCGTTCTGGCCTGTTTCGTGGGCTATTACGTCGTCTGGTCGGTGACCCCGGCGCTCCACACCCCGCTGATGAGCGTCACCAACGCCATTTCCTCGGTCATCGTCGTCGGTGCGCTGATCGCCGCGGCAGCGGCGGGCAGCCCGGCCGCGAAATGGCTCGGCCTTGCCGGAGTGGCGCTTGCGAGCGTCAATATCTTCGGAGGCTTCGCGGTCACTCAGCGGATGCTGTCGATGTACCGCAAGAAGGAACGCAAGGATGGTTGAGGCCGCGGCGCACGCGCCGCCGGTCTGGGTGCTTCTCGCCTATCTTGTCGCCGGGGTCTGCTTCATCCTTGCGCTTCGCGGGCTGTCGCATCCCGAAACCAGCCGCGCCGGCAACCGGATCGGAATGGCCGGCATGGCCATCGCGGTCATCGCCACCCTGGCGATGCACGAGATCGCCGCGCTTTGGGAGATCGCCGCCGCGATCCTGGTCGGCGGCACCATCGGCCTGGTCATCGCCCGAAGGATCCAGATGACCGCGATGCCGCAGCTGGTCGCGGCCTTTCACAGCCTGGTCGGAATGGCGGCAGTGCTGGTCGGCGCGGCCGCCTATCTCAATCCCGGCGCCTACGGAATCCTCGGACCCGATGGAATCTACCAGGTCAGCCGGGTTGAAATGGGCCTCGGCGTGGCGATCGGCGCGATCACCTTTTCGGGGTCGGTGATCGCCTTTCTGAAGCTCAACGGCACCATGTCGGGAGCGCCAATCCTGCTCCCGGCGCGCCATGTGATCAACCTGGGCACGATCGCCGCGATCCTCGGCCTGATCGGCTATTTCATCACCGACCAGAGTCCCTGGGTATTCTGGACGATCGCAATTCTGGCCTTCGCCGTCGGTTTCCTCCTGATCATCCCGATCGGCGGCGCCGACATGCCGGTCGTGATCTCGATGCTGAACAGCTATTCGGGCTGGGCCGCTGCGGCGATGGGCTTCACTCTCCACAACACCGCGATGATCATCACCGGG
>DATKAY010000118.1:0-3115 GCA_035514495.1 Sphingomicrobium sp.
ACGATCGACCTCGTCGGCCTGTTCGGCTGCTATGCCGACGCCGAGGAGGCCTGGCGCGGCAAGGCGCAGCAGACCGTCGACGATGCCGAGATGAAATATGTGGTGGTCCACCTCCACCGGCTGCTCGAGCCGGAGGCGCTCACTCCCGCCAGGTCGGACTCAGCGCAACAGGAGGCCTGAGGGCAGCCCTCAGGCGTTCCTGTAGCGCCACAGCAGAAGCGGGCGCTGGAGCGCCATGCCTGCAAGGAAGCCGCCGACATGGGCCGGGGTCGCCAGCAAAACTCCCTGCATCCCGGCAAGCAGGCCGGTCAGTACCTGGAGGACGATCCAGGCGGCCAGAAGCCACAGCGCGTTGAGCGCCCGGTTGAGCCGGGGCGAGGCAGTGATCTGCTTGTGCTGCCCGAAGCTCAGCGCAAAGGCGCCGATGATGCCGCTGACGGCGCCGCTGGCGCCGATCATCGGGATTTGCGCATTCGGCTCGACCAGCCATTGCGAAAGCGCCGCGACATAGGCGGAAACCAGATAGATGAGGATCAGCGCCCGCGGCCCGAGCAAACGCTCGACCGCAGTCCCGCACCACACCAGGATCAAGAGGTTGAGGCCCAGATGGAGGAGCCCGGCGTGGACGAGCGTCGCCGACAGCGGGGTGAGAATCGCCGGAACCGCCGGGCCGAGCATCGCCGTCCCGCTCAGCCGGTCGGCGATGAAGCCCATATAAATGGCGGCCGCATCGCCGAGGCCGAGGACAAAGCCAAGAATCCAGAAAACTGCGGTGACGGCCGCGATCCAGGCGGTGGCGGTTCGCGGCACTAGCCTGCCCGCCGCCTAGAGGAATTCGACTTTGGCGATTTCGTAATAGCGGTCGCCCGACGGAGTCGACACTTCGACCTCGTCTTTGACTTCGCGGCCGATCAGCGCCCGCCCGAGCGGCGAATTATAGCTGATCTTGCCCTCCTTGGCGTCCGCCTCGGACTGGCCGACCAGCTGGTACTTCACCTTCTTGCGGTCCTCGCCGACCAGGGTCACGGTCGCACCGAACACGACCTTGTTGCCCGACAGGGTGGTCGGGTCGATGACCATTGCCCGGCTGAGCTGATCCTCGAGATCGGCGATGGTCGCCTCGATATGGCCCTGGCGTTCCTTGGCGGCATGATATTCGGCGTTTTCGGACAAATCGCCGTGCGCGCGCGCGGCCTCGATCGCCTCGACGACGGCCGGCCGCTCGACATTCTTCAGGTGACGTACCTGTTCGGAAAGCCTGCGATGCCCCTCGGCAAGCATCGGCACTTTGTCGGCACTCGCCATCTCTTTGAGCCCCTTTCTTCAACAATCGTCTATCGCGAGGCTGCGTCGGCCTCGTCACCAGGATCGGATTGTCAGCTGATTTCTATTTCACGGATGTCGAATAATAGGATTGCAGCGAGCGCACTTCAAGCGCCCGCCCCCGCAAGGTGCCAAGCGAGCGGGCAACGGCAAGGCTGGCCGCGGCTGTCGTGAAATAGGGAATTTTGCGGTTGAGCGCGGTCGCCCGGATCGAATGGCTGTCCTTGAGCGACTGCCAACCCTCGGTGGTGTTGAAGACCAGCTGCACCTCGCCGTCGGTGATCTTGTCGACGATATGCGGCCGCCCCTGCGCGACCTTGTTCACCGCGGTGACGGCAAGCCCCCGGCCCTGCAGATATTCGGCGGTCCCGCTGGTCGCGATCACGCTGAACCCCAATTCGACCACCGCCTCGATCGCCGGGACGATATGGTGCTTGTCGCCGTCCTTGACCGAAACGAAAACCGTTCCCGACTGCGGCAGGTTGAATCCCGCGCCGACCAGGGCCTTGCTGAAGGCGGCGTCGAAATCCGCGTCGATTCCCATGACCTCGCCAGTGCTTCGCATTTCCGGACCGAGGACCGGGTCGCAGCCCGGGAAACGGAGGAAGGGGAAGACCGGCTGCTTGACCGCGATATGCACCGGACCCCGCTCGAAGGGCTCGAAGCTGCTTAAGGTCTCGCCGGCCATCACCCGCGCGGCGATCTTGGCGACCGGCCGGCCGATCGCCTTGGCAACGAAGGGGACGGTCCGGCTGGCGCGCGGGTTGACCTCGATCAAATAGACATCTTCGTCCTTGACCGCGACCTGGACGTTCATCAGCCCCTTGACCTGGAGCGCCATTGCCAGCGCCTCGGTCTGCCGCTCGATTTCCTCGATCACCGAATCGGGAAGGCTGTGCGGAGGGATCGCGCAGGCGCTGTCGCCCGAATGGACTCCCGCCTCCTCGATATGCTGCATCACGCCGGTGACGACGACGTCGGTCCCGTCGGCGATGGCATCGACATCGACCTCGACCGCGTCGCGCAGATAGCTGTCGATCAGCACCGGGCTGCTGCCCGAGACGGCAACCGCGGTCGCGATGTAATTTTCGAGCTGCTCGGGCCCGTCGATGACCTCCATTCCGCGCCCGCCAAGGACGTAGGACGGCCGAAGAAGCACCGGATAGCCGATTCTTGTCGCGACGATCAGCGCCTCTTCGCGGCTCCGGGCGATCCCGTTCGCCGGCTGCTTGAGCCCGAGCTTCGAGACCAATTTGGCGAACCGCTCGCGGTCCTCGGCAAGGTCGATGCTGTCGGGGCTGGTTCCAAGGATCGGGACCCCGGCCCTCTGCAAATCCTGCGCAAGCTTGAGCGGAGTCTGGCCGCCGAGCTGGACGATCACTCCCAGAAGCTCGCCCTTGCCCGCTTCGCGGGAGACGATCTCGAGCACGTCCTCGGCGGTCAGCGGCTCGAAATAGAGCCGGTCGGAGGTCTCCGGGTCGGTCGAAACCGTCTCGGGATTGCAATTGACCATCACCGTCTCGAAGCCGGCGCCCTCGCTGCCCAAAGCGAAAGCGGCATGGCAGCAGCAATAGTCGAACTCGATGCCCTGGCCGATCCGGTTGGGGCCGCCGCCAAGGATGATCACCTTGCGGCGATCCGAAATTTCCGCCTCGTCCACGGGCTCGCCGAAAAGCGGCGCCTCATAGGTGGAATAGAGATAGGGGGTGGTCGCGTCGAACTCGCCCGCGCAGCTGTCGATGCGCTTGAACACCGGACGGACTCCAAGCCGCAGCCGGTGGGTTCGAACTTC
>DATKAY010000119.1:0-4429 GCA_035514495.1 Sphingomicrobium sp.
GGGAATGGCGCGCAGGCTCTGGAGATGCTCGATCGGCTGGTGGGTCGGCCCATCCTCGCCGAGCCCGATGCTGTCATGGGTCATCACGTAGACGACCTTGGCTTTCTGGAGCGCGGAAAGCCGGATCGCCGGGCGCGCATAGTCGGTGAAGACCAGGAAGGTGCCGCCGTAGGGAATGACCCCGCCGTGGAGCGCCATTCCGTTCATCGCCGCGGCCATCCCGAACTCGCGGATTCCGTAATAGATGTAGCGGCCCGCATAATCCTCGGCGGTGAGCGGCTCGAGCGCCTTGGTCTTGGTATTGTTCGACCCGGTAAGGTCGGCCGAGCCGCCGATGGTCGATGTCACGACCGGGTTGATCGCCTCAAGCGCCATTTCCGACGCCTTCCGGGTCGCGACCTTGGGCGGATCCTTGAGAAGCGAGTCGATGTGCGGCTTCAACCAGCTGTCGTCGGCGCTGTTGGCCACTCGGGCGCGGAACTCCTCGCGCTTCCCGCTTTCGTTCAGCCGCCGCTCCCATTCGCGGTTGGCCGCCTCGCCTCGCCTTCCGATCTCGCGCCAGGCGGTCAGCACGTCTTCGGGAATCTCGAAGGCCGGCGAATCCCAGCCGAGCTCGGCCTTTGCGGCAGCCACTTCCTCGGCGCCGAGCGGCGCCCCGTGGGTGGCGGCGGTGCCCTGCTTGTTGGGCGCACCATAGCCGATCACCGTCCGGCAGCGGATCAGCGAGGGGCGCGGGTCGGCAATCGCCTCGTCGAGGGCCCTCGCCACATTGGCGCTGTCGAGCCCGTCACACTCGACCGTGTGCCAGGCAGAGGCGGCGTAGCGAGCAACCACGTCTTCGTTGCGCGACAAATCGGTCGAGCCGTCGATGGTGATCCGGTTGTCGTCCCACATGACGATCAGCCGGCCGAGCTTGAGATGACCGGCAAGTCCCACCGCTTCGTGGTTGACGCCTTCCATCAAATCCCCGTCGCCAGCGATCACATAGGTGCGATGGTCGACCAGCGAATCGCCGTAGATCGCGTTCAGATGCCGCTCCGCGATCGCCATCCCGACCGCCATCGCGAGACCCTGGCCGAGCGGACCGCTCGTCACCTCCACTCCGGGAAGCTCGAAATTCTCGGGATGGCCGGCGCAGGGCGAGCCGAGCTGTCTGAAGTTGCGGATGTCGTCGATCGTCGGGCGGGCATAGCCGGTGAGATAGAGAAGCGCGTAGATCAGCATCGACCCGTGGCCGGCGGACAGAACGAATCGGTCGCGGTCGGGCCAGTTGGGATCCGACGGGTCGAACTGCAGATAGCGGGTGAACAGAGCGGTCGCCGCGTCCGCCATTCCCATCGGCATTCCCGGATGGCCGCTATTGGCGGCCTCGACGGCATCCATCGCCAGCGCCCGGATGGCATTTGCAAGGCGGCGTTGGGTCGGCTGCATAATGGCTCCGGGCGGGGTTCGGGCCGGCCCCGGACGGGCCGGTTTCGCGTTCCTTTGGAAGGTGAGCCGTTGGGCGTCAATGCTTGCCCGCGGAGCGCAACTTGCGTTAGGCGAGCGGGATGGATGACGGGGGCCTGTCGGCGGCACTGGACCGCGCACAAAGCGCGCTTGAGCGCGTCGAGCAAGCGCTTTTGGAGCAAAGCGCCCGGTCGGGACGCGACGAGGATCTCAGGGGAAGGGTTCGCGAGGCGGTTGCCGAGCTTGACCAGATCATCAAGGAATCGAGCTGATGGCCGAGGTCGATTTGATCATCGCCGGCCGGGCCTATCGGGTCGCCTGCCGCGACGGGGAAGAGGAGGCCCTTCGAAACGCCGCTCGACTCGTCGATTCCAAAAGCCGCGAAGCCCTGCAGGGTCTCGGCACCCTGTCCGAAGCCAGACAGCTGTTGTTCGCCAGCCTGCTCCTCGCCGACCAGCTGATCGACCAGAGTCCGCAGCTGGCACAGCCCGCCGGACCGGACCCGGAATTGGCCGCCCGCGCCGAACGAATTGCGCAGCGCCTCGAGTCGCTTGCCGATTCCCTTGAGGATGGCGCCTCGAGATCCTAAATAGGGCAGTGACGGGAACTGCCAGGTACGAAGCCTTCAAAATCCCTGAGGCTATTCATTATCCTAGGGAGCTGTCCCTGCCCGGGCCACTCTGTTTCCATTGGGGTCCGGTGCACATGGTTCCCACCTGACGTTTGTGGCGTCAGAGGATTTCCGGCAAACGGCCATGGTGGTCCCGTCACCTCCCCGCCCCCCGGCCCGCCCGGTCCAGCCGCTGTCGAAAGACTCGCTTCGGAGCGCCGCGCTCGACGCTCGCAAGGCGTTCGCCCGGACTCTTGGAGACGCCGGCCGGACGATTTTGGAGGAGAGGCTCGCCGAGCATCTGACCGGAATCTGCGCTTCGGCCCGGGTCGTTGCAGGCTATGCCGCGTTCGGCAGCGAGATCAGCCCGCTCCTCGCGATGGAGGAAGCGCGCTCGGTCGGGGCGATCGTCGCCTTCCCGGCGTTCGGCAATCCGGCCAAGCCCTTCCAGTTCCGCGCCGGCGACCCGACGGTCCCGGGGCCGTTCGGCATCATGCAGCCCGCGCCGACCGCCCCGGTGGTCGAACCCGATTTGGTCCTCGTGCCCCTGATCGCGGTCGATCCGCACGGGGCGCGTATCGGCCGCGGCAAGGGCCATTACGACCGGGTCCTCGCCAGGATGAAGCGGTCGGGGGTCCGGCTGGTCGGGGTCGGCTGGCGGATGCAGCGGCTGGACGATACCTTTCCGGCCGACCCGTGGGACGTTCGACTCGACGCATTTGCCAGTCCCGAGGGCATCGAATGGTTCAACCGTTCAGCGCGCACACATTGAAATCGCCGTATTACGCGACTATGTCACCTGCCCTCGTGACCGCGAATCAGCTCTCTCCAGCCAGTCTCTGGCGCCAGCACCCGCGCAAGGTGGCGGGCCTGACGGCGCTTGCGCTCGCCGGAGCGATCGCGGCGGGAGGATCGGCCTGGTCGAGCCCTCGGCTCGCGCCGGTCGATTCGGGAGCCGTCGAAATCGGTGCGCCGGCCGCCCCGCCGCTACTCGTTCGCGACCTCGCGCCGACCGACGCGGCCAGCCTCAACCAGCAGATTCCCCTCGTCGGCGGTCCCAACCCCGCCGCAAGGCCTTTTTCACTGGCGAAGCTGGATTCCGCGACCCGGGCGCAGGCGCTGGAGTGTTTGACGAGCGCCGCTTATTACGAAGCCGGTAACGAGAGCGACGACGGTATCCGATCGGTCGCCCAGGTCGTCCTCAACCGGGTTCGCCACCCGGCCTTTCCTTCGACGGTGTGCGGAGTGGTGTACCAGGGATCGACCCGGTCGACCGGCTGCCAGTTCACCTTCACCTGCGACGGATCGCTCCAGCGCCGCCCCGACCGGGCCGGCTGGGAAAGATCGCGCCGGATTGCCGAGGCTGCGCTGAACGGCGACGTGTTCGGACCGGTCGGTTTGGCTACTCACTATCACGCGAGTTACGTCGTCCCTTACTGGGCCTCGAGCCTGGCCAAGAACGCGGTCGTCGGAGCCCATCTTTTCTACCGCTGGGCCGGAGGCTGGGGGCGGCCTGCAGCCTTCACCCAGGCCTATGCCCGCCAGGAGCCCAGCCCCGCGGCGTTGAAAGCGGCGGCCCTCGCAGCGATCTCGAACCGCCCGGAGGAGCTCGCGGCCGACGGGCTCGCCGGGATTCCGGGCGCAACGGCCGAAAAGGGCGAGCTCGGGCGGATCGCGGTCCGGTTCAATCTCGCCGAAGCGCGCGAAGCGGTCGAGAAAGCCGCCCGCAAGCCCTATGTCGAGCGAGTCGAAGCGTCGCGAAACCTGCGCTGGACCTTGTCGGGAGCAGGCGCCGGAAGCGAGCAGAAGCCGCTCGGGCGCCATCCCGCCGGGCAGTCGGTCAGCGTTGCGTCGAAACAGGCGCCGGGGCCGGAAAATCCTGGAGCCTCGGCAGCAGCACAAGATCGACCCGGGACCTGATCTGGCGAAGCCGCGAGTCGGCAGCGAACATATCGGCCGACAACGCACGGGCCGCCGCCATTTGCCTGGTCATCACCGCCGACCCGCTGAACGGACCCGATTCGGACCGGGGATCGGTTAGCGTCAAGGTCAGGGTCGATTCGTCGAATGCGGCGCAGGCATCGAACAGCGCCAGATTCGGGTCCTCGTGAAGGCGCCTGTGGCAATCGCGGCTATAGTCTCTCGCCGAAGCGAGATCACCGCCGGAATGCAGGGCCAAAGCCTGAGAAATCGCGCTGCCGATCACTCCCGAATGAAGCGGCTCGTCGAAACTGGCGAATGTCGAGCGGGTACTTGCGATTGCGACGGAATCCGCTGCTGCCCACTCGACCGGGAGAATGATGCCCGAGCGGGTCGGGCCGTCTTGCGAATTCTGGTAGAGCGCCGCCCCGGCCAGGCAGGCCGCGACCA
>DATKAY010000120.1:0-8171 GCA_035514495.1 Sphingomicrobium sp.
GAGCGGCGCGCCCTTGCCGGATCGCTGCTGAATGCTCCGGCGACCAACTGGCAATTGCCGGCGATCGCCGCGGCCGTTCGGTGGACCGGGCCGATGAACGCCCCTTCGCCGCCGCCGATCATCGCATAACGCACCGGGTCCTTCACCAAAAAGCTCCTCAGATACCCAGGCCGCGCAGATAGGCGAGGCTCTTTGCAGCCGCCTGAAGCGGCGGCTCGGTGAACGGATCCTCCGGCTCGACGAAATAGCTGTGAACCGGTGCGCTTCGACGCGCCCGGAAAACCGCCGGCCAGTCGATCGTGCCTTCGCCGATCACCGTCGTCCGGCTGTCGGTTGCGAGCCGCCCCGGCACGCGCTCGGCCGTCGCCAGATCCTTGATATGGAGCAGGTGGATGCGCGGCGCATAGCGGTGGATCGTCGCGACCGGGTCATGGCCGGCGCCGGCGACCCAGCCGATGTCGAGCTCGACGACGACAGGTCCAGGGTCGGTCAGCCGAACGATCTCGTCCATCGGGATGGCGCCTGCATAGTCGAGGAACTCGGCCGAATGATTATGATAGCCGAACCGAAGGCCCATCTCGCGGGCGCGGCGGCCGATCCGTTCCATCGCCTCGGCATTGGAGCGCCAGTCGGCGAGCGTCATGGCGTCGGCCATCGCATGAGCCCAGGGCTTGCCGGGGTCGAGCGGGCGCGACGGCGCGGGCGAGGAGGCGACGACATATTGAACGCCGACATCGCGAGCGAAGCCGAGTCGTCCCTCGCTGTCGTCGATCAGGTCCTTCAGGCCGTAATGCGCCGAGACGGCATCGAGGCCCGCCGCCTGAACCGCCTTTCGGAACTGGTCGGGAGTGCGCCCGTGCCAGCCCGCCGTTTCGACTCGGCGGTAGCCCATTTCCCCAAGCGCCCGAAGCGTGGCCTTGAGGTCGCGGGCCATCTCCTCCTTGACCGTCCACAATTGTATTCCGGGCGGATAGGGGAGCCCGCCAGCGGCGGCCGGGCGCGGCATCGACAAAGACGCGCCGAGCAGGCCGATACCGGCGATGAAGTTGCGTCGGCTGATCCGCATCGTTCCCCGTTCCAGTCGTTGCTGTTGTGTTAGCGTTATCAGCCCCGGCGGCAACCCACCATCACAGGCGAATTGCCCGGCCTTCGCGCGCCGACCGGTAGATCGCCTCCATCAGGCGAAGGTCGCGAAGCCCCTCTTCGCCCCCGACGATCGGCTCCCGGTCGGTCATCACGCACTCCGACAGATGGTCGAGCTGAGCGGCGAACTGGTTTGCGCCGGGGCCGGGCGGCGGGTGGATTGTTTCCTCGGAGCGATCGCGGCGAACGCGCATGGACTGTCCGGAATAGCTGGTGGCCGGTTCGAGATCGATCCAGCCCGAGCTACCGTTGAGCCGGATATGGTTGTGGCCCGAACTGTAGGACGAAAAGCCCTGGCCGATCAGCCCGGACGGGTAGAGGAAGCTCCAGCCGATGCGGTCCTCGACCTCGCGGAAACGAGGGTCACTTTTGTCGCTTTGCTCAAAGGCGGTGACGGCGACCGGCTCCTCGCCCGCCATGTAGCGGAGCGCCTGGACGCTGTAGATCCCGATATCCATTAACGAGCCGCCGCCGGCGAGCTTGGCGTTCAGCCGCCATTGGGACGGATCGCCGATCGGAAAGCCGTGCTCCGACTGGACGAAGCGGCGAGTGCCGACCGCCCCTTCGCGCGCAAGGCGCATCGCGTGGATATTATGCGGCTCGAAATGGCTCCGGTAGCCGATCATCAGGTTGCGCCCCGCGGCCCGGCAGGCGGCGATCATCGTTTCGCATTCACTCGACGACACCGCCATCGGCTTTTCGCACAGCACATGCTTTCCGGCCCGTGCGGCTCGGATCGTATACTCGGCGTGCATCGAATTGGGCAGGACGACATAGACGATATCGACGTCGGGATTGTCGCGGATCGAGTCGAAATCGGCATAGCTGTAGCGGGACCGCCGGGGGATCTTGTACTGCGCCCCGTAGCGCTCCAGCTTTTCGGGCGTTCCGCTGACCAGCGCCGCGAGCCGCGAATGCCGGCAATTGACGAATTGCGGCATGATGGTTCGGGTCGCGTATCCGCCAAGGCCGACGATTGCATAGCCCTTGCGGCGCTGTTCTTTGCGCCCGATGCCCGCGGCGCCAAGAGTCGCCGCGCCGAGCGACAGGCTGCCAAGTCCGATCAACATTCGGCGGCGATCCAGGGACATGACATCTGCTCCTCCATGGCCGTGGACGGACAATGCACCAGCCGCGACCGCTCGGCCAGCCCGCTTCAAACCGGAGCGTCAGGACCCCCGACGGGTTAACGCAACTGCAAAAATCTGCGTTGCAAGTGCGAAATATTCACCTGGGCCTGCCCTTCGTTGCGCCTCGGGAGCAAGTGAAGATTTCGCATTGTGCAGTGCGGCATCCAGCGACAGTTTCGGGTTTCCAGCCAGCCAGCCAGCACAGCAGGGCCGGGGGATGGAGAAGTGTCTCGGCGACTTCAACTCGGGGGGCCTTTTATGAAACGGACTCATGCAGTCCTGGCTTCGACGCTTTTCCTTTCAGGCCTCGCTTTGGCTTCGCCGGCCGTTGCCCAGAACCAAACGGCACAGTCGCTGACCGTCAGCGGCGGCGCAACTCTGGTTTCCGATTACCGCTTCCGCGGAGTTTCACAGACCGGCCGGCGGTTCGCACTTCAGGGGACATTCGGCATCGCCCATGAGTCCGGTTTCTACGCGACTGTCTGGGGCTCCTCGATCGACGATTATGTCGCCAACGGGTCGGACGTGGAGATCGACCTGATCGCCGGCTATGCGCGGGATTTCGGCGGCATCACCGTCGATGTCGGCGCGACCTATTACGCCTACCCCGGCTCGGGCGGCGCGGACACCGACTTCATCGAGCCCTATATGGCCGTCAGCCGCGGTTTCGGCGCGGTCAGTGCGACGCTGCTTGCCGCCTATGCGCCCAGGCAGGACGCGCTGGGAATTGGCGCCGGGGCTGAGGACAATTTCTATCTGGCAGGCGATCTCAGCGCGGCCGTTCCCGGGACGCCGATCTTGCTTACCGGTCATCTCGGCCACAGCTGGGGCCCGAGCTATCTGACGATCGGCGAGGAATATACCGACTGGAGCCTTGGCATCAGCGCCGAGCACAAGGGCCTGACCTTCGGCCTCTCCTACGTCGACACCGACAAATCCGCATTCTCCCCGAGCGGGCGAAACATCAGCAAGGCCGGAATCTTCGGCTCGGTCGGGGTCGGTTTTTAAGAAACGATTGGGGGCAGCGCATGAAATTGATCACAGCGGTCATCAAGCCGTTCAAGCTCGACGAGGTGAAGGACGCGCTCACCGGCGTCGGAGTAAGCGGCATTACGGTCACGGAGGCCAAGGGCTTCGGCCGCCAGAAAGGCCACACCGAGCTCTACCGAGGCGCCGAATACGTCATCGACTTTTTGCCCAAGGCGAAGCTCGAAATCGTCGTCGAGGACTCGATCGCCGATAGCGTTGTCGAAGCCATCGCCGCCGCGGCGCGCACCGGCTCGATCGGCGACGGCAAGATTTTCGTCCTCGATGTCGCGCACGCGGTCCGGATTCGCACCGGCGACCTCGACAACGACGCAATTTGACCAAGGGGACCAGCTCGATGATTCTCGCCAGCGATTTCCGCCGAGGCGCTTTGGCGCTCGTTCTTTGCGCTTTTGCCGCAATGCCGGCTTGGGCCCAGGATGCGGCCGCCCCATCTTTGACCATCGACAAGGGGGACACAGCCTGGATGATGGTTTCGACACTGCTCGTCCTGTTGATGATCCTTCCGGGCCTGGCGCTTTTCTACGGGGGCCTCACCCGCGCCAAGAACATGCTGTCGACCCTGACACAGGTTGGAACGGCCGCGGCGATCGCCATGATCGTCTGGGTCTGCTGGGGCTATACCATGAGCTTCGGCGAGGGCGGCAACGCCTTCATCTCCGGCTTCGGGAAGCTGTTCCTTCTCGGAGTGACCGCGCAATCGACCGCCGCGACCTTCACCGAGGGCGTGGCGATTCCGGAATATGTGTTCGTCTGCTTCCAGATGACCTTCGCGGCGATCACCGTCGCCATCGTGCTTGGAAGTGTCGTTGAGCGGATGAAGTTCGCCGCGACCTGCATTTTCGCCGTCATCTGGCTGACGATCGTCTATTTCCCGATCGCGCATATGGTGTGGGCGCCGGGCGGACTGTTCCTCGAGATGGGGGCGCTCGATTTCGCCGGCGGTACCGTCGTCCATATCAACGCCGGTGTTTCGGCGCTGGTGGCGGCGCTTATTGCCGGCAAGCGGCTCGGGTATCCGGCCGAGCCGATGCCGCCCCACTCGCTAACCCTGACCTTCGCCGGCACCGGCCTGCTGTGGGTGGGATGGTTCGGCTTCAATGCCGGTTCCGCGCTTGAGGCGAACGGCTCGGCCGCCCTGGCGATGATGAATACCTTCGTTGCCACTGCGGCCGCGGCACTGAGCTGGATGATCGTCGAGCGGCTCGCCGGTCACCGGCCGTCGGCCCTCGGCTTCTGCTCGGGCGTCATCGCCGGCCTTGTCGCGGTCACTCCGGCCGCGGGCAACAGCGGTCCGTTCGGAGCGATCGTCCTGGGCGCCGCCGCCTCACTGGCCTGCTATTTCGCGGTTACAATGCTCAAGCCGAGGCTCGGTTACGACGATTCCCTCGACGCTTTCGGGATTCACGGGATCGGCGGAATCGTCGGCGCGCTGGCCACCGCGATTCTGTTCGCGCCAGGGCTCGGCGGTCCCGGCGGCGGCGATTACGCGATCGTCCCGCAGATCGGCACCCAGGCGCTGACGGTGGCAACGACGATTGCCTGGGCCGCGGTCGGAACCGCAATCGCGATCACGATTGCCAAGCTGATCACCGGGCTTCGGGTCACCGCCGAGGCCGAGCGTGAAGGGCTCGACATCAGCGAGCATGGTGAGCGGGCCTATAATTTCTAGGGTCGGGGCCTGGATTTCCCCGCGCCAACCGAGTGCGACCTTTGTTCCTGCAACAAGTCCGTAGCAGCGTGGACAAGCGCCACGTAGATTGGGCTCATGTTCACCACATATTCGTTCTGACCCCAGAAGAACGGCCAGATATCGCTGCTCTCGGGCAGGTCGGGTTTTACGATCAAAACGCCGGGGACGACTCCGCCGGCAATGAACGAGAAATCCGCCCTGTTGGTCCCGTAAGCGACTTCCTTCGATTGCGTGCCTACGCCGGAGACGAAGGACAGATCGGATTCCGGGTGGGTTCCGTGAAGATAGTCCAGCGCCTTGAACACGATGCTGCCGTCCGTCAGCTTCGGGAACGCCTTGTGCAGATCATAGTCGATGAGCCCCGCATTGATGATGGCCCCGTTGCCGGCCCATCCGCCCTCGGTGATCGGAACGCCATAGGGATTGGCGCTCATCCGCTCCGGTTCGCCAGCGATATAGGCGCGCGCGGCCGTCTCGATCGTTCGGCGGAAGCGGGCGGGCATATGAGGCAAGGCCTTAAGAGCCTGCCTGGCATGGGCGGGGAACCGATCGGCCACGCCTGGCCACAAGGCGCTCACCCGCCGAGCGTATAGCGGGTCCCGGGTGGCGATCAGAAGCTCGACCGTCGCGGTGAACTCTTCCGTGTCGAGAGGCCCCCCGGTGGTGTTGCCGTGCCTGAAGGTATGGGGAGGGCGCCCCTGCTCCTCGGCCCAGGTGCTCCGGGCGATCGCCAGCGCCTTCTCGGCCAGCGCATCGTTATGGCCGCGAAGCGCCCGGCTGGCCGCCGCCAGCGCCCCGGCCGATCCGTAGTTCAGCGCCGACGAACGGCTGGTGAAGGCCCAGCGGTCGTCGGGCGTTCCGCTCCGGCCGTTGCGTTCCTCCCCGGGCTTCAGCGACGGATCGTAGACCAGCCCGTCCGTCTTGCTCCCGGCATCGCCCAGGTGGGTATATTGGGCGACATTGGGCTCGACGATGCCGTGGATCGCAAAGCCGACCGCGTCGAACTGCGCAACGAGCTGGAGTACTCCGTGTTCGATCTGCTGGAGGAAATCGGGATGCCCGTCGGGCAGGTGCATCTCTACCCGGCGGCGGGACTGGTCGATGAGGGTCGTGTCGCGGGTGGGGCGGTGCCGTTCCCATGTGTCGACCAGGCTTCGCACCACCGCATATTGAGTCTGCGTCCGCTGGTCGAAGTCGCCCGCGTCGAGCCATCCGCCGACGGCAAGGCCGGGAATATGCTCACCGGGCTTGAACCGGGTGTCGGTGGTCGGCCCCTGGCGGTAGAGGTCGATATGCTCGTGATTGACGGGCGCCTGACGGGCGTCGTCGCGATGGGGATCACCATGCCATACACGGTAGGCCTCGTTCACCAGCATGTGATCCATTTGGACCGGCATGAAGACGTCCATGCTGGGATGCCATGCGTCGGCATAGATGTCTGAGGCGATGCGGAAGGTGGCAGTACGCTTGCCGGCATATTCGAGCATGTAGATGCCCGGATGGCGCACATTGCTGAAATCGAATGTGCGATAGTCGTAGCGAAGATATCGTCCCCACGGCGTTGGAGCAGCGGCAAGCACTTCCGTCATGGCTCCATCGGCCGCGACCCGCAGAAGGCGAGCACTTCCACTGGGGTTCGCGTTCGGGTCCAGCTCGATCACTGCGGTTTTGCGCTGTTCTGGCGCGTAGCCAAGCTGCGAGTGGCCGATGACAGGGGGGCGTACCCAGTCCGCAACGCTGTTCGCTTGTATCGTCCACTCGACAACCGAGCCCGTTCTGCCGGCCGGCAGTTCGCTCCGGAGGACAAACCAGCCATTCTGCGCCTGATTGCGACCATCATACATGCGCAGCGGGCCGCTTTCGGACGTAACCGTCACGCGCCGCGCTGGATCCTCCGGCGCAAGGACTATCGTTCGGCCAGTGGCGAACGGCAAAGGCTCGGCTCCCGGACCGATATCTCGCCCGCTGGACGGCAGTCGTTCACCGGCCGCGACCATCGCCGAAGCGGGATAGAGCGGAAATGTACCCGCGATACCGTCCGCCATGAAGCTTCGGTGAAAGTAGGCAGCCGGCATGAATTCGAGGTTGAAGCCAGCCTTCCCGACAAGCGCCGTGGGAAGCGGTTGATCGAGGATCACTGACACCTGCGCGGCTTCGCCCTTGCGCTCCACCCGGATCCTGTATCGGAAGTTGTGCGCCGGATATTCGAGCAGGACATCGATCACGCCGGCCACCGGATCGACCTTCCGCTCCACCATCCGCCCGATAGGATCCCACTGACCGGGCGTTGCCGATAAGCGCACGTCTCCGTTGGTGGCGGTCCGCACACCCTGATGGACAATCTCGACGCCGCTGATCTTGGCGTCGGCGAACAGTCCGTCATACCAATTGCTGAAGACGAGATAATTCACGCCCCGGGTCTCAAAATAGCCCGCATCGCTGATGGTGAGATCCGCTGCGACAGCGGCAGGCGCCGCCGAAAGTGCGAAGGCAGCACGGGCCCAGCCGGCGAGCAGGCGCTTCACCCTCTTTTCCATTCTTCTCCCGCGTCCTTCTTCTTCAATTTGTTAGCGCTACCGTTTCAAAATTGAGCGCAAGGCGCAAGACTGCGCTTCGGACTAACGCGAGTCTGTCCCCGATTGCGAGACGAATGTTTTGATAGAAGGCACGATTTGTCGCTTAACTTTAAAGCGCGGCAGCTCGCGTTGTCGTCCACACCGACGTCGGTAGCCGCTGAACGATCGCAAGGTTCAGCTATGGCTCAACTGCCTCGCTGCCGCTAACCTCGAACGTTGCCGCTGCGCCAGGACTGTTCGTGCCCGGCTGTCCGCCGCCGATCCAGAGCCGGTAGCGTCCTGGCCGAACGCGGAGGGTGCCGTCCTGCTCCGCGACCGCCAGATCGCGCGGTGACAGCTTTAGCTGCACGACGCGCGACTGGGACGG
Source organism: Sphingomicrobium sp. (assembly GCA_035514495.1). GTDB lineage: Bacteria > Pseudomonadota > Alphaproteobacteria > Sphingomonadales > Sphingomonadaceae > Sphingomicrobium. Next base: position 7,957 of record DATKAY010000120.1, read on the forward strand.
CTTCAATTCTATCCGCTCAAATCCCTTGAGCGAGTGGAGCGGCACGGTTCCGCCGCCTGGCGCGCTGACATAGAGCTGGATCACCTCGCCGCCCTCACGCGAGCCGTTGTTGGTCACATGGACCAAAACGGTTTGTTCATCGCCGGGACCGAGCGAGCGTCGGGCTAGCTTTGGTCGGGAGTAGCTGAAGCGGGTGTAGCTGAGGCCATGACCGA
>DATKAY010000121.1:0-5854 GCA_035514495.1 Sphingomicrobium sp.
TCGACGCTCGCCCAGACGCTTGCCCGCGACTGTCCAGCGGTGCGCCGCCCGATCGCCCTTGCGCGGGCGAGATGGTGGTCGACTTGGCGCCGCATCACCGAAGCCTCCCGGATCACCGTCCTGTCGAGATCCTCGGCATGCGCGGTGGCGGCATTGGTGATGACGGTGAGCGGAGTCTTGAGCGCATGGGCAAGGTTGCCGGCATGGCGCCGGGCTTCTTCCGCCTGCGCCTCGTTATGCGCGAGGAGCTGGTTGATCTCGTCGGTCAGCGGCTCGATTTCGGCCGAAAAGGTATCGGTAACTCGGTGCTTGGTGCCGGATCGGATCGCGGCGACTTCCCGCTGCACCCGGCGAAGCGGCCAGAGGCCGTAAATCGTCTGCAGCGCGGCGAGGACGAGAAGGCCCAGGCCGAGCGCCGCGAAGCTCCAGAACAAGGTCGAGCGAAGGTCGCGGATCTGCTCGTCGATCATCTCTCGCGACTGGGCGACCTGGAAGGTCCAGCGGACGTCGGAGCTCGGGAGGATCACGTCGCGCTTTGCGATCCTGAGCGGCTCGTCGGGAAATTCGTTGCTGTTGTAGACGTGCGGCTGGAGATCGAAATGGTCTCGCGCGACCTGCAGCCGCCGATCCCACAGCGAGCGCGAGGGGAAGGTGTCGGCGCCTTGGCCGGATACCTGGAAATAGACTCCGGAATAGGGCTCGATGAAGCGCTGGTCGGCCGGCGGCCGGTTGAACCGAACCTCGCCGTCGGGGCCGATTTCGGAGGCCGCGATCATCGAGTTCAGGACGTAGATCAGCTGGGAGTCGAAGTTGCGGACGATCGAGGTGGTGAGCAGCCGGTCGAGCGCGAATCCGCCGGTCACCAGCAGGATCCCGATCCACAGTGCCGCAACGACGGTCATTCGCCGGGTCAGCGACCCGATTCGGGGGCGCTTGCGCTCGGCCGGCGGTCGCTGGTCGGCCGCCGCCGTCACCGGGGCGGCAGTGTCGTTCAACTTCGTCTGTCCTCCGGATCCTCGAGGCTGTAGCCGAGCCCGCGGATGGTGGTGATCACCTCGGCCCCAAGCTTCTTCCGGATCCGGGTGACGAACACCTCGATGGTATTCGAATCGCGATCGAAATCCTGGTCGTAGATATGCTCGATCAGCTCGGTTCGGCTGACCACCTTGCCCTTATGGTGCATCAGGTAGGACAATAGCTTGTATTCCTGCGCGGTGAGCTTCACCGGCTCGCCGGCCTTGGTCACCTTGCCCGACCTCGTGTCGAGCCGGATGTCGCCGGCGATAAGCTCGGCGCTCGCATGGCCGGACGAGCGGCGGATCAGCGCCCTCAGCCGGGCGATCAGCTCCTCGGTCTGGAACGGCTTGGCGAGATAGTCGTCCGCGCCGGCGTCGAGTCCGGCGACCTTGTCCGACCAGCTGTCGCGGGCGGTGAGGATCAGAACCGGCATCTTCTTTCCTTCGCGGCGCCAGCGGTCGAGAACGGTCAGCCCGTCGACTTCGGGCAGTCCCAGGTCGAGCACCACGGCGTCATACTCCTCGGTCGAGCCGAGGTAGTGACCGTCCTCTCCGTCGGTGGCGAGGTCGACCGCATAGCCGGCACCCTCCAGCGTCGAGCGCAGCTGGCGCCCGAGATTCGGTTCGTCTTCGACGATCAGAACACGCATTGCATCAATCCCCTGGAGCCGTTCGCGCACTCAACACGCGCAAAGCTGAACGGTTGCTTTTCCGGAACAACTGGGGAGAGCGGCAGAAATGTCAATGCAGGTGGAGGGCCGCCCTCTCGGCCTGGACCCCTATCGGGACCGGCCCTTGATCCTGCCGGTGGCGGCATCGACGTCGACCCAGATGACCCGGCCGTCTTTCATGAATTTGAGACGGTAGGTCTTGCCGTTGAATTCAGGCCCCAGATAGTCGGCGCCCGGCATCAGCGGCATCACCCGGCGCTCGATTCGCGGCAGCGGCATCGAACGGCCGTCGCGAGTTGCCTCGAAAGCCCGCTCCGCGTCGCGCGGCGGTGCAGCGACCGCCGGGGTCGCAAACAGGCCCGCGGCAAGCGCGGCCGAAACTAGTTTTCGAACCAAGGTCATGACAAATCTCTTCCCGGCGGCTTTGTACCAAAAACCATTGAATGGGCTATGAATGCGCTCGATTGCCGTCGTTCAGGCGCGCAGTGCGGCGAAATGGCAACAAGGGGGTTCAGTTCAACGAGGCGCTTCTCTAGGGGCGCCGGATGGCTGCTCCCATCCTCGCTTATGAACGCCTGGGACTGATCCAGGGCGAAGGCTGGCTGTTCCGCGGCCTCGACATCCATATCGGGCCGCGCGACCGGCTGGCGCTGATCGGGCGCAACGGAGTCGGCAAGACGACCCTGCTCAAGTGCATCGCCGATTTGATCGACCCCGACGAGGGGCGGCGGACGATTGTCCCGGGAACCCGGATCGTGCTGCTCCAGCAGGATCCCGCGATCCCGGCCGATATGAGCCTTCTGGACTGGGTCCTTTCCGGCGAGGATGCTCCCGAGCCTCACGAAGCGGCGGCGATCGCCGATCAGATCGGAATCGAGCTCGACCGGCCGGCAGGCACCGCCAGCGGCGGCGAGCGGCGGAGAGCCGCGATCGTCCGGGCGCTGGCGCAGTCGCCCGATGTCCTGCTGCTCGACGAGCCGACCAACCATCTCGACCTCAAGGCGATCGAATGGCTCGAGCAGTGGCTGGGGCGATTCACCGGCGCCTTCATCGTCATCAGCCACGACCGGACCTTCCTTCGGCGGTTGACGAAAAGCTGCCTGTGGCTCGACCGCGGCACGCTTCGGCGGGCCGAGACCGGGTTCGGCGGTTTCGAGGCCTGGACCGAGCAGGTCCATGCGGAAGAAGCCCGGGTGGCCGAGAAGCTGGACGCCAAGCTGGCGATCGAGCTTCGCTGGCTGGAGCGCGGCGTTACCGCTCGGCGGCGCCGCAACCAGGGTCGGCTGGCGAAGCTGGAGGCGATGCGTTCCGAGCGCGCGGCGATGATCGGCGCTTACGGCGCCTCCAAGCTCGCGCTCGCCAAGGACGAGGTCCGGTCGAAAGTCGTCATCGACGCGCAGAATGTCAGCAAGGGCTATGACGGCCGCTGCCTGATCCGCGACTTCACGCTGAGGGTTCAGCGAGGCGACCGGATCGGCGTCGTCGGGCCCAACGGGGTCGGCAAGACGACCCTGTTGAAGCTGCTGACCGGCGAGATCGAGCCCGACAGCGGAACGGTCAATTTGGCCAGGACACTCTCGGGCATCATCATCGACCAGCAGCGAAAGCTGATGGAGCCCGACAGGACGGTGCGCGACGTGCTGGCCAACGGCGGCGACTGGATCGACGTCAGGGGGCACAAGAAGCACGTCATCGGCTATCTGAAGGACTTCCTGTTCGATCCCGGGCTGGTGGACGCGCCGATCGGCTCGCTGTCCGGCGGCGAGCGCTCGCGGCTACTGCTGGCGCGCGAATTCGCACGGGAGGCGAATTTGCTGGTGCTCGACGAGCCGACCAACGACCTCGATCTTGAAACTCTGGACCTGCTCCAGGAGGTAATCGCGGATTATGAGGGCACCGTCCTCATCGTCAGCCACGACCGCGATTTTCTCGACCGGACGGTGACGGTCACGCTCGGGCTCGACGGGTCGGGCAGGGTCGATATCGTCGCCGGCGGCTATGAAGCCTGGGAAAAGAGGCGCGCAACCGGTTCCTGCAAGGATGGGGGCGCTGGCGGTGCAGCCCCGAAGGGCGCGGCAAGCCGCCGCCCCGCCGCTGCCCCGCGCCCCAAGGAGAGGGAAAAGCTCAGCTACAAGGACCAGCGCGATCTTGACCGTCTCCCGGCGGAGATCGAGCGGCTGCAAAGCGAAATCGCCAAATCAGAGGAAGCGCTTGCCGACCCCGATCTCTATTCGAGCGATCCTGATCGTTTCGCTTGGCTGACCAGCCGGCTGGAGCGGTTGCGCGCCGAGAAAAAGGCCGCCGAGCAGCGCTGGCTGGAGGTGGCCGAGCTTGCCGAGGAACTGCAGCGCCAGGCGGGCTGACGGTCACAGCGGTGACCCTTGAAGGAGGCGGGGCGATCGCCATTTCCACCGGATGATCGATATCCGGCCTTTCGACTCGCTCGGGCATGCCCGCCACGGCTGGCTCGACGCCCGCCACCATTTCTCCTTCGCCGATTACCATGACCCGGGCCGGATGGGCTGGGGCGCGATCCGCGTGTGGAATGACGACCGGATCGCGCCGAAGAGCGGCTTTCCGCCGCATTCGCACCGCGACATGGAGATCATCACCTATGTCCGCACCGGGGCGATCACCCACCAGGACTCGCTCGGCAATACCGGCCGAACGGCGGCCGGCGACGTGCAGGTGATGAGCGCCGGGACGGGCGTCGTCCATTCCGAGTATAATCTCGAGGGCGAGGCGACGACTTTGTTCCAGATCTGGGTCCAGACCGACCGGCCCGGCGCGGAGCCGAGCTGGGGCGCGATGCCTTTCCCGAAGGACAGCCGCGAGGGAAATTTTCAGCTGCTGGCAAGCGGCGATGCCGAGGACGGATCGCTGACCATCAACGCCGACGCCCGGGTGCTCGGAGCCTCGGTGAAGGCGGGCAAGGCAATCGCTTACGAGCCTGGTCCCGGCCGCCACGTCTATCTGGTCTCGAGCGGCAAGGTGCTCGTGAACGGGGTCAAGGCCGGTCCGCGCGACGGGATCGCGGTCGCCGGCGAGCGCAAGGTGACGATCGAGGCCAAGGACGATTCCGAGCTGGTCCTCGTCGATGCGCGATAGTTCGACGAGTCGACCCGGGTTAATGTACGCTGTGGTTGAAGTGACGCCCGGCTGGCGGCATGAGCGCTGTGCGACGACTGGGACGCGTAACTCACTCATCGACGGGGGAAAATGAAAGCGCGCTTGCGAATTATCGTCGCATCATCACTGGGCCTGCTTCTGGCGGGCGCGCCGGCGCTCGCCCAGGCCCCGCCGCCCGCGCAGCCGGACAGCATCGGCAACCCGCAGCTCCGCAATTTTTCGCTGGACGGAACCGTCACCCAGCCGGCCACCGGTCCAGCCGAGGTCGAGCCGTCGGCCAGGCAGGATTTCACTCGCCAGCAGCCGGCGGCGCGCAGCCAGGCGCCCCAGCCTCGGGTCGAGCAAGCCGCACCGGCTCGGACCCAAAGCCGCCAGGCCGAGTCCAGCGAGGCGCAGGCCGCCGCGGCCGAGCCGAGCCCTCCAGCCCGGCCGGAAGAGTTCGCGACCGAAACACGCGCTGCAAGCGAGCCGGCAGCGCAAGCCGGCTCGCCGGCGCCCGGCTGGGAGCCCTCGGCCGCAGCGAGCCTTGCGGGATCGCAGACGGGCGGGCTCCTCCCGTGGCTTCTCGCGGCCCTCGCTTTCGGCGGCGCAGCGGCCTGGTTCTTCCTCCGGCAGCGCCCGCGCGAGAGCTATGGGGCGACCGACACCATCGACCTGTTCGACGCGCAGCCCGCGCCCGCGCCGGCGCCTCTGCGGCCCGCTCCGGCGCCGCCGCAGCCGCGGGCTTCAAAGGCTCCCAAGCCGCTTCCGGCGTCAGGCGGAATCGTATCGACCCGGTTGCGGCCGTGGCTGGAAATCGAGTTCGTCCCGCTGCGCGGCGTGGTGGACGAGCAGAAGGCCGCAATCGCCTTTGAGATTTCCATCTACAATTCGGGCAGCGTCCCGGCCCGCGACGTCCTGGTCGAGGGGGCTTTGTTCAACGCCGGCGCGCAGCAGGACCAGCAGATCCAGAGGTTCTTCGACAATCCGGTCGCCAAGGGGGACCGGATCGCAGTGATCCCGCCGCTCAAGCGGGCCAGCGTCGAGACCGCGGTCTTC
>DATKAY010000122.1:0-3501 GCA_035514495.1 Sphingomicrobium sp.
GTGTCGATGCCGCAGCTTGCGATCCTTCGGGCCGTGTCGCTGGCCGGCTGGGCGGGCGGCACCCAGCGGCCGGTCTTCCTGTCGAAGCGGTTTGGCTGCCGGCCCCGGTACTGCTGATGGCGCCGCGCGGGCCCAAATTCCTCGTTGAACCTCGTCAGCCACTGGTCGCGGTAGAGCCGGCGAAGCTCGGGATCGCCGATCGCCTGGGCATGCTCGACGAGGCGCTGGCGAAACCCGGCGCGGGCTTCCGGGGTGGCCAGCGGAGCTGCGTCGCGCTCGTGGCGCCACAGCCGCTGGTCGAGTGGCTCGGGCTCGGCGAGCAGCGCTTCGAAGGCCTCACGGCCTTGTTCGGGGCTGGCGGCCGAGCGGACCAGATCGTCCGGGTCTTGCCCCGGCGGAAGCTCGACGAAGCGAAGCGTGCGCTCCGGCCCGAGCATGGCAAGCGCCCGGGTGGCGGCCCGGATGGCGGCCTTGCGGCCCGCCGAATCGCCGTCGAAGCACAGGATCGGCGCCGGATCGAGGCGCCACATGCGTGTCAGCTGGGCCTCGGTCACCGCGGTACCGTTGGGGGCGACGACTTCGTCGATCCCGGCGCGGTGACAGCCGATGACGTCCATATAGCCCTCGACGACGATCAGCCTTTTCGCCTGGCGGCTGGCCGGCCCGGCCCGGTCGAGGTTGTAGAGAGTGCGGCCCTTGTCGAAGAGCGGCGTGTCGGGCGAATTCAAGTACTTCGGCGCAGCGGAACTGCCGGGGGCAGTTTCGACCGCCGAAGGGCGAGCCTCATCCAATAACCGCCCGCCAAAGGCGATCACCCGGCCGCGGGCGTCGCGGATCGGGATCATCAGCCGGCCGCGGAAGCGGTCGTAACTCTCGCCCTGGTCGGGCCTGATGAGCATGCCGGTTTCGACCAGCCTGTCCTCGCCGAGGTGAAGAAGCGCCTTCTTGAGCGCGTTGCGGCTGTCCGGCGCAAAGCCGAAGCCGAAGCTTTCGATCGTCTGCGGGCCGATGTCGCGGCCTGCGAGATAGTCGCGGGCGCCGCCGCCGCCGATGCCCTGCAACTGCTCGACATAAAAGGCCTGGCAAGCCGCCATGACGTCAGTGAGCGAGGCGGTGCGCTCGGCGCGTTCTTTTGCCTTCGGGTCGGGCGCGGGAACGTCCATTCCGGCCCTGGCGGCAAGCTCCTTGACCGCATCCATGAAGGGGAGCCCGCGCTGGTCGGTCAAAAAGCCGATTGCATCTCCATGGGCGCCGCAGCCGAAGCAGTGATAAAAGCCCTTCTCGTCATTGACGGTGAAGCTCGGGGTCTTCTCGTCGTGAAACGGGCAGCAGGCCTTATACTCCCGGCCGGCGCGGATCAGCTTCACCGACGGCGCGATCACCGCGGACAAAAGCGTTCTTGCGCGCAATTCGTCGAGCCATGCCGGGGAAAGGGTCATCTTGCGATCACTTTGCCACGTGCCTGATCTCCCGCAAGCGCCGCAAGAGCATTTATCCACAGCCGCGAACGGCTCGTCAGGCGGACAGCATATCCTTGACCAGGGCGCTTGCCCGGGCCGGCTCGAGCTCTCCCGAATGGCGGGCCTTAACCTCGGCCATCACCCGGCCCATGTCCTTGATCGAGGAAGCGCCGGTGTCGGCGATGATCGCCGCAATGGCTTTTCGCGCTTCTTCCTCGCTCATCTGTTTTGGGAGGAAGCGCTCGATCACCGCGATCTCACCCTCTTCGGCCTGCGCCCGGTCCTCGCGGCCGCCCTTGCGGTAAGCCTCGGCCGATTCGCGGCGCTGCTTGATCATCTTGTGGAGCACCTCGATGACGAGCTGGTCGTCGTCGGCCGGGGCTCCCCCGGTGCGCGCCTCGATGTCGCGGTTCAGAAGCGCCGCCTGGACCATCCTCAGGGTCGCAATCGTCTCTTTCTCGCCGCTCTTCATGGCGGTGATGGTGGCAGCCTTGATGTCGTCGCGAATCATGCTTGTGTCCGATCGTCTTGCGGTAAACCGGTGACATAGTGCGGCGGCAAGGATTTTGCAGCGTTGACGCGAGCCCGCTCGAAGCCTAGCTGCGATGCCTTAGCGACATCGTTGTTCTACCGATCACGGGAAAAGGCTCCTTTCGCCTATGGCCGACGCACGACCTGAACGCGCCCCCCAGCCGAAGGGCGCGACAGGAGTCGTGGTGTTCGCCGACGGGCGGACGGTCTGGGGGCAGGGCTTCGGGGCGGAAGGCGAGGCGGTCGGCGAATTGTGCTTCAACACGGCGATGACCGGATATCAGGAGGTGATGACCGATCCCTCCTATGCTCGCCAGGTGATCGCCTTCACCTTCCCGCATATCGGCAATGTCGGCGCCAATGACGAGGATATCGAGGCGGTCGAGGCGCATGCGCTCGGCTGCCTGGTTCGCGAAAGCGTCACCAGCCCGTCCAGTTATCGCTCGACCCAGGACTTTTCGGCATGGATGCACAAATGGGGCCGGATCGGCATTGCCGGGCTCGACACCCGCGCGCTGACCAGGCTGGTGCGCGAGGAAGGGCCGCCCAACATCGCCATCGCTCACGATTCAGGCGGCGAGTTCGATCTCGACAAGCTCCAGGAGATGGCCGCCGACTGGCCGGGGCTGGAAGGCATGGACCTCGCTCGTCATGTCAGCCGGCTCCAGGTCGAGCGCTGGACGGGCGGCAAATGGCTCTGGGGCGAGGGCTATGAGCTCGGCGGGGACGAGGAGGGCCGGCCGCATGTCGTCGCCATCGACTATGGCTCCAAGCGCAACATCTTTCGAAATTTGTGCGAGGCCGGGGCGCGGGTGACGGTGGTGCCGGCGGGTGCGACATTCGAAGAAATCATGGCGCAGGAGCCGGACGGGTTTTTCCTGTCGAACGGGCCGGGCGACCCGGCGGCGACGGCGGAATATGCGGTGCCGGTGATCCAACAACTGCTGGAGACCGGAAAACCCCTGTTCGGGATCTGCCTGGGCCACCAATTGCTCGCCCTCGCTCTTGGCGGGAGGACCACCAAAATGTTCCAGGGCCATCGCGGAGCCAATCATCCGGTGAAAAGGCTGGAGGACGGGCGGGTCGAGATCACAGCCATGAACCACGGCTTTGCGGTCGAGCGCGAAGGGCTGCCGGACACGATCCGCGAGACCCATGTCAGCCTGTTCGACGGAAGCAATTGCGGGATCGAGCTGAAGGATCGGCCGGCGTTCAGCGTCCAATACCATCCCGAGGCGAGCCCAGGGCCGCAGGACAGCTTCTATCTGTTCGAGAAGTTCGTCGGGGCGATGAAGTGAGTCGCCTCGCTGCACTGACGGCGGCAGCGCTGGTTGTTTCCGGCTGTGCGACGGCGCGGATGCACAGCGCAGCGGAATTGAACGATGTCGGCCGGATCTGCGGGCTCGCGATGGGCGAGCTGTTCCAGGATGAGGAAGAAAAGCGCTTGCTGTTCCTGTTCCGCGTGCAGCCGACGCCGTACGAGCGGGCCTGCGTCACCCGCTGGGCCAAG
>DATKAY010000123.1:0-2827 GCA_035514495.1 Sphingomicrobium sp.
CAGGCCCGGCTCGATCCTCAGCTCCGCGGGTTCGACGAAGCTCTTGAACCCGCTGAGCTTCAGCCTCCGGATACGCAAGGTCCCACCCCCTTCCGTCACGCCCTAATTGCCGAGCGCCTCACGAATCTTCGGCTCGAGAGTCTCCCAGGTCGATGCCTGTTCGAGCAGCTTGCCGTTGATCGCGAAGCTCGGAGTCCCCGGCAGGCGCGGATATTCCGTCGTCGCGTCGGCGTTCATCTGGACGAGCTGGTTTATCTCTTCCCGGTCGGTCAGGCACTGGCTGCTCTTGGCCGTCGGGACACCGCGCATCGCCGCCCACTTCTGGAAATCCGCCAGCCGGGCGATTTCGAGGAACTGCCGCTCCGGCCCCATGTTCTGGACCGCCAGAAGCTGCGCCTCGGGCGCCGACTGGATTTTCTCGATCCACTCGCGCTGGCCCTTGAACAACGCCCGTGTGAGCGGGAAGAAGCCCTGCGCCCCGTTGCAGCGGGCGATCAGCGCCGCGGTGATGTCGAACGGGTCGCGAACATAGTTGCGAAATTCGAAGCTGACGCGGCCGGTCTTCACATAATCGTCGATCAGCTGGGGAACCCCGTTCTCGTCGAAATTGGCGCAGGCCGGGCAGGTCATCGAGCCGAACTCGACCAATGCGACGTCCGCGTCGGGATTGCCCATCCGGAAGCTGCCCTTCGGGGTCTGGGTGACGACCTCGGTCCAGTCCCCGTTCTCGGGCGGAGCGACCGCCTCGACCGGAGCTGCGTTTCCGCCCGCGGCACTACCCCCGTTCTTGGCCCCGTTCTCGGCCCCGTTCTCGGCATTGCAGGCGATGGTCGCGAGGGCGGCTGTTGTCGCCAGGAGGATGGTGGTCGGCTTCATCTAGTGATTCACTCCGCTGATTGAGTCGGTTGCAGGTCCAGTTGCCGGGATCGGGTTCGCGTCGGGCGTATCGACCTCGGGCGGGCCATCGCTCGCTTCTATTCGCGCCGCAAGAGCTTCCAGGCAGGCCCGCAGCTCCGGGTCGGCGATTTCGCGAAGCCCGTCGCCGAGCTCGCTTGGAACGGCCCGAAGCTGCACCCGCTTGCGCACCTCTTTCGACTTCAACACAGCGCCCTGCCTGAACGCCAGCCTGGAGACCGCGCCATAGCCGAAAAAGCGGTTGACCCGCTCGACGATCACCGGGGCAAGATGCTGCATCAGCGGGGCATGGGCGCCCTGGACGATTATGTTCAGCACTCCGCCCGATTTCTTGGCCGCAGGGAAGCGAATCGATTCCGGCGAGGAGACCTTGGCGTAACGCTCTCCGACAATCTCCGGCCAGCGGCTCACGACCGAGGCCTGGATGAAGCCGAAGCGGCGAAAGGCAGGCCCGCCGGCCGAACCGATCAGCTCACCGGCCGCCCGCGCCCGTCCCTGTCGGGGGGCATCGTCTTTCCGGCCTTTTTTCAACCCTGTCTTCGCCATCAGGCGGGAGCATGCCATAGGCAGGCCATGCACGCCAATGTCAGCGAGCGGCTGCTTCAACATTATGTGGATAACCGGCGGGTCCTGCCGTGGCGCTCGCCGCCCGGCTTTGCACCTCCCGATCCCTATCGGGTCTGGCTCAGCGAGGTGATGCTCCAGCAGACGAATGTCGCGACGGTCGCGCCGCGATTCGATCGCTTCGTCGAGCGCTGGCCGACGGTGGAATCGCTGGCCGCCGCGGCATCCGAAGACATACTCGCCGAATGGGCGGGCCTTGGATATTACGCACGCGCCCGAAACCTCATCGCCTGCGCTCGAAAGGTCGCGGCGCTCGGCGGCTTCCCCGACACCGAAGCCGAGCTTCGCCGGCTGCCCGGGATCGGCGATTATACCGCCGCGGCGATCGCCGCGATCGCGTTCGGACGCGATGCCGTCGTCGTCGATTCGAATGTCGAGCGGGTCGCTGCCCGGCTGTTCGGCCTCGAGCGGCCGACCGGGGCCCAGATTCGCAAAGCCGTCGCCCGGCTCACCCCGGGCGGCCGCGCCGGCGATTTCGCACAGGCGATGATGGACTTGGGGGCGGTGATCTGCCGGCCGCGCAACCCGGCCTGCGCCAAATGCCCGCTCCAAAATGACTGCGCTGCCTTCGAAAGCGGGACTCCCGAGCTTTTCCCGGCACCAAGGCCGCGCAAGGCGAGGCCGGTCCGCTACGGGCTCGCCAGCTGGATCGAGCGCGACGGCTGCATCTGGCTGGTCCGGCGCCCTGAACAAGGGCTGCTCGGCGGGATGGCGGCGCTTCCGGGAACGGGCTGGACCGACCGGCCCGAAGCGAGCACCGAGCCGGCCCTCGCGCAGGTCCGCCATGTCTTCACCCATTTCGCGCTCGAGCTGTCGGTCGTGCCGGGGGAGGATGCGTCGGGCGAGGGCTGGTGGCAGCCGATCGGCCGGCTTGGCGAAGCCGGGCTGCCGACGCTCTACCGCCGAGCCGCCGAGGCCGTGCTGACCCGGCTCTCGCCGCTTGAACAAGCCGCCGACGCCCCGTAAAGCGCGGCCAAATCACGCATCCGGCGGCCGCCGCAGGGGATTTAATGGACGACCGTTTGAACACCATTGCCGGCTGGGTCCTGTTCGCCGGAATCATTGCTCTTGGATCGTCGATCGTGGCCGGGGAGTTTTTCCACTCCGGACGCCCCGACGTGATGGGCTATCCGATCGAAGGCGTCGCACAAGAAGGCGCGGACGCCGAGGCCGAGCAGCCGATCTCCTTCTTTCTGGCGACCGCCGATCCCGCGCAGGGGGAGCAGGTGTTCAAGAAATGCGTCGCCTGCCACACGGTCAACAAGGGCGGCGCCGACAGGATCGGCCC